>CALWXT010000044.1 GCA_944385575.1 uncultured Flavonifractor sp.
CCCAGCATCTCAAAGTAGGTGCCGTGACGGGCGGTGTGGCCGATGTTCTCGATATCGCCGGTGCGGATGCACTTCTGGCAGGTGGTCACACGGTGACGGGGAGGCTCCTGCTCACCGGTGAAGAAGGGCTTCATGGGCGCCATGCCGCTGTTGATGAGCAGCAGGGAGGCGTCGTTCTGGGGGATCAGGGAAAAGCTGGGCAGGCGCAGGTGTCCCTTGGTCTCAAAGAAAGACAGGAACATCTCGCGCAGTTCGTTCAGACCGAATTGCTTGGGCATAAAAACTCTCCTCTTTTGCAAAAAAATAAGCTTCGCCCCATGTCAGGGGCGAAGCAATGTTAACTCCACGGTACCACCCTGATCTGCGCCCTGAGGGCGCATCTCATTGCATCCGGTAACGGGGATGATTCGTCCCGGTCCTCCCGGGCGGCTCAGAAGTGGCTTGCGGACCCGTATCGCGGAGGGCTTTCACTATCTCCTCTCGCTGAACGCGGCGTGATCCGCTTGGTTTCGTCACGGCCTTTAGCTGTACTATTCTATCACATTTTGGGCCGTTGTCAACCGCCTTTTCGGGGAGAATGGGTGCCGGGCGGTCAGAGAAAGGATTCCAGGCAGTAGAGCAGGTTTTGCTCCGCATCCCAGTAGAAGATGATCTCGCTGTTGTCCGACTTGGAGCGATACCAGCTGGAACAAACATCATAGTCGGGACGGTACTCAGACGGGACCTCGATCTCGTCCAGCCAGGTTTCGGCAGCCTGGGTGAGGCTGTCATAGTAGATGGTCTTCCGATCCACGCTGGCCCAGGCGAACATCTGGTCAATGAAATCCTCGTACTGATAGGAGAATACATGGTACCGGATGCCGTCCCCGAGAAAACTGGGGCCGGAATCTTTTTCATAATAGGGAGCGGTGCGGGCCAGAAAGGGGATGGAAATGCCCCAGTTCAGGCGAATTGCCAGGGTGTAGCTGGACAGCAGCTGCCAGCCGAGGAAGCCCGCCAGAAGCAGCAGGCACACAAGGCCGGTCAAAAGGATATGCTTTCGTTTCATCTAAAACCTCCGTTTTAAAACCAGGCCTGGTAGGAGAACCAGTGTGCGTCGATCCGCCGGGTTACTCCGCCGTTGTCCGTGCCGTCGGTCCAGGCCCACTCGTTCTCGGAGACGGGCACCAGCTCCATGTCCACGTTCTGGTAGGCAGCGGGCTGGCCGCTCTCCGAGTAATAGAAGCCCCAATAGGCGGCGGAGGGAACCAGACCCCGACCGCCGGTGTAAAACTGCACGATGGGAGAGGCCCCGGGATAGACGCCCTCCACCTCAACACCTTTATACCGCTCCACCATTCTGCCCTGGCTCAGGCAGTCCGTCGCGATCTTTTCCAGCTCCGTCTGGTGGGAGAGGACGAACCGCCGGATTCCTGCCTGGCTGGAGTGGTTTCCCGTCCACAGGATCACCAGGCACACAAGGAGAAGCGCTCCCGCGGCAAGTGCGATCCGTTTTTTCATGGAAAACCTCCTTCACCCGGTGGGGCAGCAGAGAACCTAAAAAGAACAGCAGCGGCGGCAACAGTCCTGCCAGAACCATGCACAGGTACCACAGCGGGAGAAATGGGGTATCGGCAAAGAGACTGTCCAGAGGGACGCTCAGAGAAAAGCTCAGGGCCGCCAGCATAAAAATGAAGGACGGGCAAGCCAGAAAGTAGGTGCTCAGCAGCACCCCAAAGCCCACATTGCGCACCGAGGAGATGGGGCAGACAAACAGCAGCCATCCGCCAAAGGCCCAGCCCCAGGCGAACAGGGCCGGGTAAAGGACGGCCTTCAACCCCATCTTGGGCGAGGGCCGACGCCAGCCCCGGAGGGCAGCCACGATCCACCCGGCGGGGAGATAGAAAACCGCCATCAGCAGCAGAGCTCGCAGAGGCGTGGCGGCCAGTGTCAACAGTCCGGGCATCAGAAAGATCAGAGGGGCGCACAGGGCGGTGACCACGAAGTGTCCCGCGGCAAAGCCTCCGAACCGGGAGGCAGGTGAGGGTGTCATGCGGCATCCCTCCTTTCGGGGCCATCCTACCACAGAACAACCTGTAAGTCAATATAAATTTATTGAAAAACAATAATACCGGGCGTACCATGGGGTACGCCCGGTAGGGATTTCCTTATTCGCCCTCGTAGGCCCGGCGGTAGATCTCGATGACCTGTTCCTTGGTGGCCTTGCGGGGATTGGTGAGGCAGCACACGTCCTTCATGGCGTTTTCCGCCATTACTTCGAAGTCCTCCGGTTTGACCCCCAGTACCTTCAGGTTGGCGGGGATGCCCACCTGCTTGCTGATGGTGCGGATGGCCTGGATGGCCTTGGCGGCGGCATCTCCGGTGGACAGGCCGTCCACCTTCTCGCCCATGGCTTCCGCCAGATCCCGGAACCGGTTCAGGTTGCCGATGAGGTTGAACTCCTCCACGTAGGGCAGCAGGATGGCGTTGCACACGCCGTGGGGCAGGTTGTAGTAGCCGCCCAGCTGGTGGGCCATGGCGTGGACGTAGCCCAGAGAGGCATTGTTGAAGGCGATGCCAGCCAGATACTGGGCGTAGGCCATCTTGTCCCGGGCCCACATGTAGTCGCCGTTGGCCACCGCCTTGGGCAGGTACTGGTAGATCATCTTCACGGCCATCAGGGCGGCGGAGTTGGTGAGCACGTTGGCGGCGGTGGACACGTAGGCCTCAATGGCGTGGGTCATGGCGTCCATACCGGTGGCGGCGGTGAGGGAGGCGGGCATGCCCTTCATCAGCACGGGATCGTTGACGGCGATCTTGGGGGTGACCCGCCAGTCAACAATGGCCATCTTCACCTTGCGGGAGGTGTCGGTGATGATGCAGAACCGGGTGATCTCGGAGGCGGTACCGGCGGTGGTGTTGATGGCCATGAGAGGCACCACATCCTTGGTGGCCTTGTCCACACCCTCATAGTCGTGGATGCGTCCGCCGTTGCTGGCCACCAGGCCGATGCCCTTGGCGCAGTCATGAGAGGAGCCGCCGCCCAGAGAGATGATAGAGTCGCACCCGTTGGCCTGGAAGAAAGCCACGCCTGCCTCTACGTTTTTGTCGGTGGGGTTGGGCTCGGCCCCGTCAAAGACCACCGAGTGAATGCCGGAGCCGGACAGGATCTCCTGGATGGAGGCGGCCATGCCGGACTGGGCCAGGAACTTGTCGGTGACGATCATGGTGCGGCCTACGTTCAGGCTTTTCAGCAGAGATCCGGCCTCGTTGACGGCGCCTTCGCCAAAGACGTTGCGGGTGGGCAGAAAGTAGTAAGTAGACATGAGCGGTTTCCTCCTTTTTCTCATCGGGGCGGCGGAGCCCCGTCGGTTGGCGACAGTATAGCTGCCTAAAGTGAGTAAGTCAATAAGTTTTTAAAAGTTTATTTTTTAAATAATTTTAGTTATTTTTATAACAAGATAGTTAAAAAACTAACTAAAAATTTTCTAAGGAAACCAACTGGCTTGTGCTGGAAATGGATGGAACATAGAAACCTATCCTCTCTTGTTGTGAGAGTAACGACAATTTAGTGCGGAGACGAAATATTGCAAAAAAATCGCGGCCCTCCTTTCACAAGGAGGGCCGCGGATCACTCAGAAGCGGTAGAGATACACGCAGGACTGGGTGAAATCATCTGCGGCATAGCCGCAGATGGCCACCCGGTCTTCGTCGAACCAGCCCAGGCTGGCTTCATAAAGACTGGCGTCACTGTCCCGATCCAGCAGGATGAAGGTACCCTGTTCCAGGTCCATCACCCCCAGGCTGGAGATGCCCAGCCCGTCGGCCTGGCCGCCGTAGCTGGCAAACAGAACCTTGGTGCCGGAGGGGTTGGCGATAAAGGTGGGCGTGTCCCACTGGGCCAGAGTGAAGCCCTCCACGGTAGTGGTTTCTCCGGTGATCAGGTCCAGAACTGATACTGAGCTGTCTTTCGCCACATAGATTCCCCGCCCGCCGCCGAAGAAGAACTGGAAGCCCCAGGGCTGTTCCTCATGTCTCTGATAGACCGGCAGCTGGGAGAAGGTCTGGGTCAGGGTGCCGCTGTCCGGCTGCCAGGTCCAGATGTCACAGCAGTCCCATTCTTGTCCGGAGAGGGTCAGCAGGATCAGGGTGCTGTCCTCGGCAAAGTAGGCGCTGAACACCTCCAGGCCGGTGAGCTCGTTGAGGCTGGCGGTGGTTTTGGCCGCCCGGTCGCAGTAGAACCAGCCCATCCGGTCGCTGGACAGGATGGCGGCGGACAGGTCGTCCGTCCACTGCACCTCGGTGAGGGGGGCGGCGGCCTCCCACCCGGTGCCGCTCAGCAGGTCGGTGACTTCTCCTGTGGCCAGATCCAGCAGCACCGGATATTTCCGGTAGCCCATCTGGCTTCCCTGGCTGAGGGTGAGAAACACCGTGTCGGTACGGCCGTTCATGGAGGAAACATGGTAATCATAGTCCAGAGCCATACCGGCGGTGCCGCTGCAGTAGCAGGAGACCTCCCCCTCATACTCGCACCAGTAGACCGTGTCCGTATAGGTCACCCCGTCCCAGACGGTGGAAAAGCGGGTGGTGTTTGTCTCCAGAGGGATCAGCGCGTCCCCTTCTGCCGCCCAATAGTGGAAGTCCAGAACCGTGCCGTCGTCGGCCCGCTCGGCCTGGCACAGAACATTGTCCCCATAGCTCCAGCCGAACCCGTCGGGCAGGCGGATGTACTGTGCCTCCACCTGCTGGCCGATGGTGTTCTGGGTCAGCTCCGGCTGTTCCGGCCCTTCTCCCGTGGGAGCGGGCACCTGCTCGGCCTCCTCCAGCCGGAACAGAGTGAGCACCGCCGTCCGCAGTTCCGGGCTGGCGGCCATGGCTATCAGAAAGGTGCAGGCCACCGCCGCGGCGGCCGCCAGGGCAGTGAGGCCTGCCCGCCGCCGCCGGGGACGGGAGAGGGGAGCGGAGGCGTCCAGGGTATTCCGAATGCGGTCTTTCAGATCAGGGCCGGGAGCCAGACGGTCCAGCGCGCCTTTGTATTCTTCCAGATTCATACCGATCCCTCCGTTCCAAGTTCCAGTTCTAGCTTCAGCTGCTCCCGGCCCCGCTTCAGGCGCATTTTCACCGCCGAGCCGGAGCCCGCCACAGCAGGCGGCAAAAAACCTCCTGGGTTACATCCTCCGCGTCGGCCCGCCGGCCCAGGTACACCATGGCCAGGCGGTAGACCATGGCGCCGTATGCGTCGTAGCTTGCTTCAAAGCGCCGCATTCGTTCTTCGTCCATCGGCACGCCCTCCTTTCGACCATAAAACGATTGAGGAGCCGCTGAGGTCACAAAAAAGTCCAGGCGAATTTCGCCTGGACTTTTTCTTTCAGGAATTTTCCCGGCAGGCCCGGAGAATGGACAGGGGGGGCACCGGTTTCGGGAGCTTCATGTGGAACACCATCTGGGGCGTCCGGGGTTGGGTGATGGGGAAGCCGTCGGCGTCGGTCATCTCACCCGCCGTAAAGGGGGTGGCGGCCACGTCGGGGCCCACCAGCTCCAGCTCGTCACCCACGGAGAACTTGTTGCGCAGGGAGAGGGTGGCATTGCCGGCGGCATCGCAGGCGGTGACCACAGCCACCACCTGCCACTCCCGGATATACCGGGCGTCCCCTGTGTACTGACCCGGCTGACCGAACCAGAAGCCGGTGGAGTAGGGGCGGTGGCTCACCTTCTCCACCTCTGCCCGCCACACGGAATCCATTGGCTTTCCCGCTGCTGCCGCGTCGATGGCGTGACGGTAGGCGGCGGTGACGGCAGCGGCGTAGTAGGCGCTCTTGGCCCGGCCCTCGATCTTCAGAGAGTCCAGCCCGGCGGCCATCAGCTCGGGGATGTGGTCGATCATGCACATGTCCCGGGAGTTCATGATATAGGCGCCGCCCTCATCCTCCCCAATGGGGAAGTACTCCCCGGGGCGCTTTTCCTCCACCAGAGCGTACTTGTACCGGCAGGGCTGGGCGCAGGCGCCCCGGTTGGCGTCCCGGCCGGTCATATAGTTGGACAAAAGGCACCGGCCGGAATAGCTGACGCACATGGCGCCGTGGATGAAAGCCTCGATCTCCAAATCCTTGGGGGCCTTGGCTCGCAGCTCGGTGACCTCGTCCAGGGACAGCTCCCGGGCCAAAATCACCCGGCTGGCGCCCAGGTCGTACCAGGCCGAAGCGGTCTGGTAGTTGGAGATGCTGGCCTGGGTGGAGATATGGGCCTTGACCCGGGGGGCGTACCGCTTGAGCAGGGAGAGCACCCCCACGTCGGCCAGGATCACCGCATCCACACCCAGATCCTGAAGGTATTCCAGCCACTCAGGCAGCCGGGCCACCTCGTCGTTGCGGGGCATGGTATTGCAGGTGACGTGGATGGACACACCCCGGCTGTGGCACATGGCCACGGCCTGCTTCATTTCCTCCGGCGTGAAGTTGCCGGCGAAGGCCCGCATGCCGAAGTCGGTGCCCGCCAGGTAGACGGCGTCCGCACCATAGGCCAGGGACATTTTCAGCCGTTCCATGTCCCCGGCGGGGGAGAGCAGTTCAATTTTATTTGTCATTCTGGTACCGCTCCTGTGTGGCAATAAAGTTCTGCTGCTCCCGATAGGTGGCAAAGAAGGAATGCTTTCCGTCGTCGCCCAGGGCGTAGAAGTAGTACTTGGTGGACTCGGGATAGACCGCCGCCTTCAGCGCGTCGGTACCCGGGTTGGAAATGGCCGTGGGAGGCAGACCCTGGTGGGTGCGGGTGTTGTAGGGCGTGTCGGCGTTGACGTCCACCTCAGTGCCGCCGGTGGCGTACAGAATGGTGGCGTCGATGTTCAGGTAACCCGCCGTCTCACTGGTGGGCCGGGCCAGACGGTTGTAGATGACCGAGGAGATCTTGCCTTGGTCGGTACCGTCGGTCTCCTTCTCGATCATGGAGGCGATGATGACCGCATCATTGATGGTGTAGCCCGCAGCCTGGATATCGGCGCGGATGGTGTCGGTAAAGACCTGGTCAAAGCGGAGGATCATCTTGTTGAGCACATTCACCGGGTCCTCGCCCATATAGAACTCATAGGTGTCGGGGAACAGGTAACCCTCCAGCCGCTTGGGATCGCCCAGAGGCTGCACGCCCTTGAGGAAGGAGAAGTTGAAGTCGTAGTTGGCAGCGGTGTCCTCCAGCTGCTCCACGGTGGATACGCCCTTCTCCTCCAGCAGCGCAAAGATCTGCGCCTCGGTCATGCCTTCGGGGATGGTGACGGTGGTGACCATCCGGCTGGCGGAGGAGGAACCCATGCTGGAGATCAGCGCCCGGTAGTCCATATCGCTGTTGAGCTGGTAGGTGCCGGGCGTGATCTTGGCGTCTTCCTCACCGGCCTTTCCGGAGACGTGGGTGAGAGAACAAAACATCTTAAAGACAAATTTATATTCGATGAGCCCTTGCTCCTTCAGCTTGTCGGCCACGTCGCCTACGGTATCGCCCTCCTCGATCTCCACGGCGGCGGTGTGCTCCGGCTTATTGAGAGCCAGCACGTCGTTGGCCCACATCCAGCCCATGCCGGCCAGCAGGGCGGACACGCCCAGCACAAAGAGAATATAGATCAGCGCGCCCCACGCGCCCATCCGGCGCCGCTTCTTTCGCCGGGGGGCGGGACGGCGCTCCGGTTGGGAGGAGGGTGCTACCCGTTTGCCCCCGTGACTGCTGCGGGAGGGATGCTCACGGCGTTCGCCCCCGCGATAATCTTCCTGAGACATTGGTTCAACTCCTAACAGAAAAACGATGGTATGCCTGGAACCACTTCCGCCCCTCCCGCATAAGATAAGACAGTTCAAGCAAGCGAGGTGAGAAGCGAATGTGTTTCGGCAATAACGGGTGCGGCGGCAACAGCTGCCTGTGGATCATCCTGATCCTCATCATCATCTGCTGCTGCTGCGGTGGCAGCACCAACAGCAACTCCTGCGGCTGCGGCAACTCCTGTGGCTGCGGCGACAGCTGCTGCTGAGCGGCGCTACGTAACCCTGGCGGAGGCGGGGCTTTATGCCCCGCTTTCGCCGCCTTTGCTTTGGGGCGGGCCGTACAGCCCCGTCTCGGTAACGACCAGATCCACAGACCGGTCATGCGCTTCCCGGGGTACCCGGTCCAACAGGACCAGATCCCGGCACAGACCTGCGGTGACGCCGGAAAAACCGGCCAGCCACCGGTCGTAGAAGCCGCCGCCCTGGCCCAGCCGGCCGCCGGAGCGGTCAAAAGCCAGACCGGGTACCAGCACCAGGTCGATTTCCTCCGGTGTGACAAGTGCGCAATCTGTACCGGGCTCCAGCATTCCCCAGGGATGAGGAATGAGTATGCTCTCCCTTTGGACGAGCCGGGCCTCCATCTGATTTCCCGGCAGGCACCGGGGCAGGCAGACCCGCTTGCCAAGCGCCCACAGCGGTTCCAACAGCCGGACGGTGTCCGGCTCGGTCCCCATGCCGTGATAGAGCAGCAGGGTGGAAGCCGCCGCCGTCTGGGGCAGACTGAGAAACCGCTGGAACAGCAGAGCGTCGCCTGCCTGACGTTCAGACAGAGGGAGAGCCTTCAGTCTGGCCCGGATCTGGGTGCGCAGCGCGGCCTTCTCAGCCGTGATAGTGGACGGCATGCTTTACCTGAGCGGCAGCCTCGGCTCCCTTCAGGATCTCCACCAGCTTCAGGCCAAAGGGGAAGGCGGAGCCGGCGGCCTCACCGGTGACGATGTGGCCGTCCACCACCACGCCGGTGCCCTTCTGTACCACGGCGGAGCCCATCAGATCTTCCATGCCGGGGTAGCACACGGCGTTGCGCCGGTCCAGCATGCCCAGATTAGCCAGAATGGTGGGGGCGGCACAGATGGCGGCCAGCCAGCGGCCGTGGTCATAGCAGTACTGGATCAGAGCCTGGGCGCGTACATCGGAACTAATGGCCTCCACGCCGCCCAGACCGCCGGGAAGCATGAGCATCTCCACCTGATCCCGGTCCAGTTCCTCCAGGGTCAGATCAGCGGTGACGGTAATGTTGTGGCTGCTGACCACCTGACGGCCGGTCAGACCTACCAGAGCCACCTCTACCCCCGCACGGCGGAGCAGGTCAGCAGGTACGATGGCTTCTCCCTCTTCAAAACCGGTCCCCAATAAGATCGCTACCATGTTAACAGCACCTTTCATTTCATGGTGTGGGCCAGCGCGGCCCAGATTTGTTCGTGTATCTCCTCCGGGCTCCGCAGAGCTCCGGTTTCCTCCAGACAAGCGATCCGCGTCCAGCCCAGTTCCGCTGCCGCCCGCAGCGCGGTGCGGCGGCACAGGGCCAGATAATCGGTGTCTACCTCATGGATGTCTCCTTTGGTGTGAGTGGCTGCCTCCCGGCTGCGGAGCAGCTCCACCGCTTTTTCGGTGGGCATGTCCAGATAAAAAACCTGATCCGGCATGGGAAGCCCCAGCTTGGAGCATTCAAAATCAAACAGCCACTGGAAGAAGTCCTTCCACTGGTCCTCCGGCAGCTTGCAGGCCTGGTGGACGGCGTTGGAGGTGGTGTAGCGGTCGGAGAGCACCAGCCCGCCGTTCTGATAGTATTCTCCCCATACCTTCTTCCAGGATGCGTACCGGTCCACCGCATAGAAGGTGGAGGCGGCATAGGGGTTTACGTCAGAGGGGTGGGAACCGAATTCCCCATTCAGGTACATCCGCAGCAGGGCGGAAGACGGCTCCTGATACTGAGGGAAGACCAGCCGGCGGAAAGGAATCCCCTCCCGGTCCAGCCGCTGGCACAGCAGCTTGAACTGAGTGGATTTACCCGAGCCGTCAGTGCCCTCCAAGACAATCAGCTTTCCCGCCATCTCATTTCCCTCCGATCCGGCTGCCCAGGGCATACACCAGCACCAGAGGCAGTTTGGCCATGCGGCCGAAGCGCTTGGGCTCCTTCATCAGCCGATAGAGCCACTCCAGACCCAGCTTCTGAAAACCCTCGGGCGCACGGTCCACCACACCGGCGAACACGTCCAGAGAGCCACCCAGGCCCACCATCAGATGTGCCCCGGAGGCCGGGCCGTTTTTGGCCATCCAGAATTCCTGCTTGGGCGCTCCCAGGCAGACAAATACTACGTCGGCGGCGGCGGCGCGGATGGCTTCCACCACCGGCTCATCCTCCTGAAAGTACCCGTCATGGGTGCCGCAGACGATGAGACCGGGGTATTGGGTTTTCAGATTGGCGGCGGCCAGCTCGGCGACGCCGGGTTTGGCACCCAGCAGGAACAGCCGCTTGCCGTTTTTGGCCATCCAGGCGATGAGCTGCTGGGCAAACTCGATGCCGGGCGCGCGGCCCTTCAACGGCCGGCCCAGGAGCTTGGCGGAGTAGATCACCCCAATGCCGTCAGGCAGTACAAGGTCGGCGTCCAGCAGTACCTGTCGGAAGGCGGGATCCTTCCGGGCGGCCAGAATGAATTCCGGGTTGGGAGTTACGGCGTAGTGAAACCCATCTCCCTCGACAAAGCCGGCACCGGCCTGGGCCGCTTCCTCCAGGGTGAGATTATCAAAACCAACGCCCAATACATCTATCCTCAAAATCAAATGCCTCCGATTGGATCATGTCCATAATTTCAAGCCATTTTACCATAACTTGCCCCAAAAGTCCATGCGGAAACCCTAAGAAAGAAGGTAGGGTATTGTTAAGATTCTGTGAAGTTCACCATTGACAACGGAAGAAAATGTGGCTATAATAAGACCCAACATATCGCTTTAGCTATTAAAAGGGCTAAAGAGTAGTAGGGATTGGAGGAGCCGAAATGAGACAGTGGAACAGATTGGCCGCTCTTGCGCTGAGCGGCGCGATGGTTATGGGTCTGGCCGCCTGCGGCAGCAGCCAGGGTTCGTCAGAGAGTCCCGCGGCCGGCGGTGAGACCGCCCAGGGTGGGGAGACGTACGTAGTGGGTATCTGCCAGCTGGCACCCCACAATGCGCTGGATGCCGCCACCCAGGGCTTCAAGGACGCCCTGACCGAAGCGCTGGGGGACAGCGTGGAGTTCAAGGAAGGCAATGCCGGCGGCGACAGCAACAACTGCATCACCATTATTGACGGTTTTATGACCGACGGGGTGGATCTGATCCTGGCCAACGCCACTGGGTCCCTGACCGCTGCCGCTTCTGCCACCGATACGGTGCCCATTCTGGGTACCGCCGTCACCAATTACGGCGTGGCTCTGAACCTGGACACCACTGAGGATAAGGTGCTGGGCGGCAACATTTCCGGTACCTCCGACCTGGCGCCTCTGGATCAGCAGGCGGCCATGCTTCAGGAGCTGTTCCCTGACGCCCAGAATGTGGGCCTGCTGTACTGCTCCGCCGAGCCCAACTCCATCTTCCAGGTGGAGACCATCCAGGGCTATCTGGAGGAGATGGGCTATACCTGCACCCAGTACGCCTTCACCGACGTCAACGATCTGGCATCTGTGACCCAGACCGCCTGTGACAATTCCGACGTGATCTATGTTCCCACGGACAACACCGCCGCCAACAATGCCGAGAGCATTGCCAATGTGGTGATCCCCGCCGGCGTGCCGGTGGTGGCCGGCGAGTCCGGTATCTGCTCCGGCTGCGGCGTGGCCACCCTGTCCATCGACTACTACGAGCTGGGCCAGATCACCGGTGAGATGGCGGTGCAGATCCTGACCGGCGAGAAGGACGTGTCCGAGATGGCCATTGCCTACGACACCACCCTCACCAAGATGTACAACGAGGCCAACTGCGAGGCCCTGGGCATCACGCCTCCCGAGGGCTATGAGCCCATCGGCTGAGGAAGAAAATAGGCACGGGCGGGGAAGGGGAGACCCTTTCCCGCCCATGCTTGCTGTTTGAGAGAACGGAATTTTTGACGTTGGAGGGATCTTATTATGGAATTCCTGACGGCGCTGCTGCGCTCCATGCCGGGCGCCATGGGCCAGGGTTTGATCTGGGGCATCATGGCGATCGGCGTATACATCACATACCGTATTCTGGACGTGGCCGACCTGACGGTGGACGGCTCGCTGGCCACCGGCGGCGCGGTGTGCGTCCTGCTGACGGTGAATGGCTGCAATGTCTGGGTGGCGCTGGTGATCGCGGTGCTGGCCGGCATGCTGGCTGGCCTGGTTACCGGCCTGTTCCACACCTTCTGCGGGATTCCCGCCATCCTGGCGGGCATTCTGACCCAGCTGGCCCTCTATTCCATCAACCTGCGGATCATGGGTTGGGGGACGGACGCGGGTACCAAAGCCAGCCTGGCCGTCAGCGTGAATGACTATCCGCTGCTGGTTTCCTCCCGCTATATCCGGGACCTGACGCTGGAGAATCCCCTGTTCCTGCTGGTGATCTTTGTGGCGGTGGTCATCGCCCTGCTCTACTGGTTCTTCGGCACGGAGCTGGGTTCCGCCCTTCGGGCTACCGGCGCCAATCAGAACATGGCCCGGGCCCAGGGCATCAACACCAATGTGACCAAGGTACTGGGCCTGATGATCTCCAACGGCCTGGTGGCCCTGTCCGGCGCCCTGCTGGCTCAGTATCAGGGCAGCTCCACCATTGACATGGGCCGTGGCGCCATCGTCATCGGACTGGCTGCCGTTATCATCGGCGAGGTGATCTTCTCCCAGATCTTCCGCAACTTCGCTCTGAAGCTGCTGGCCGCCATCATCGGCTCCATTATCTATTATATCGTCCTTCAGTTTGTGCTGCGTCTGGGCCTGGACACCAACGACCTGAAGCTGCTCACCGCGCTGGTGGTGGCCATCTTCCTGGCGGTGCCCTACTGGAAGGGACGCTACTTTACCAAGACGGTGCGGAAGGAGGGAAGCCGCAATGCTTGAGATCCGGGAGATTTATAAGACCTTCAATGCCGGTACCATCAATGAGAAGCGTGCCATGAACGGCGTGTCCCTCACCCTGAACGACGGAGATTTCGTCACGGTCATCGGCGGCAACGGCGCAGGCAAGTCCACCCTGCTCAACCTGGTAGCCGGCGTCTATCCGGTGGACAGCGGCTCCATTGCCATCGACGGCCAGGATGTGACCCGTCTGCCTGAGCACAAGCGTGCCCAGTTCATCGGCCGGGTGTTCCAGGACCCCATGATGGGTACCGCAGCCACCATGCAGATCGAGGAAAACCTGGCCCTGGCAGCCCGCCGGGGACAGCGCCGCTCTCTCCGGGTGGGTATCACCAAGGCCGAGCGGGAGGAGTACCGGGAGCTGCTCAAGATCCTGGATCTGGGTCTGGAGGACCGGCTGACCAGCAAGGTGGGCCTGCTCTCCGGCGGCCAGCGGCAGGCCCTTACCCTGCTGATGGCTACCCTGAAGAAGCCCAAGCTGCTGCTGCTGGACGAGCACACCGCCGCCCTGGACCCCAAGACGGCGGCCAAGGTGCTGGACACCACCGAGAAGATCGTCCGGCGGGATAAGCTGACCACCCTGATGATTACCCACAACATGCGGGACGCCATTGCCCATGGCAACCGGCTCATTATGATGTATGAGGGCCGGATTGCCGTAGATGTGGCCGGTGAGGAGAAGAAGAAACTCACTGTGGAGCAGCTGCTGGCGCTGTTCAGCAAAGCCAGCGGCTCTGATGAGGCTGACGACAAGCTGCTGTTAGGTTGAGCTGCTGGCTTGGGACCCCATCGCAGATGGGGCGGCGGTTACGCCGTTCAAGCGTTTTGCGGAGCAAAACCTTGGCAAGGGCGGAATTTATTTTCGCCCTTGCAGAATGAAATCCGGGGCCCCCAATCGGCCCTTGGGCGATTGGGGATACAGCGGCTCTGATGAGGCTGACGACAAGCTGCTGTTAGGTTGAGCTGCAAGTAAAAAATCCGCCTGCCGGAAACTCCGGCAGGCGGATTTTTCATTCCCAGGTTTATCCGGGCAGGATGCCGATGTAGTCCAGCAGCGTGCAGGTGAGGGCGGCGGCCTCCTCACGGGTGGCGGCGGCGGAAGGCTCGATGTCCTCCAGCGGCTGCCACAGCAGGCTGATGGTGTTGCCCAGCAGGCCCTGCTGGCTCAGGGCCAGCAGCCACACCGACTCTTTGGCCCAGTCGGCATAGCCGGACAGGGCGGGATCGGACAGGACTTCTGCCGGCATCTCGTCTGCCGTCAGGTCCAGGAACAGATTCAGCTTCTGGGCCAGACGGCCCATGATGGTAATGAACTGCTGATGATCCACCGGGGCGTCGGGGTTGAACCGCCCGCCGCCCACGCCGGTCACCAGCCCCATGGAGGCCATGATATTGACGGCGGAGGCATACCAGCTGTCGTCAGATACGTCAGAGAACCGGCTGGTCCCGGTATAAGCGCCGCAGTGGAGGGCCTGGGCCAGCAGGGCGCACAGCTGAGCGCGGGTGAGGCCCTCTGTGGGGCGGAAAGAGCCGGTGCCGTCACCCTGGAGGATCTCGTAAGTGGCCAGCTGCTGGATCTGAGCGCGGTAGGGGGAGTTCGCAATGTCGGAGAAGGTGCGTGCCTTGTATTCCGTCAGTCCGTACTGATCCGCCAGCTGGGCGGCGGTCACGGTGCTCCAGCCGTCGCCGTGACTGCTGACGCCCTCCATCAGCCGCGCGGATTCAGGCAGCGCCTCCAGCAGGGCTATGAAGGCGGGGCGATAAGCCTCGCTGAGGGCGGTGTCCAGATCCACATACCACCGCCAGCCGAATTCAATGCACAACGTGCCTTCCGTGCCATCTGCGGGCCTGTCGGCGGTGAGAAGTACGGCTACGTCAGGGGCGATGGCAGGGTCTACCAGCAGGTGAGGGACGATACCGATGGTGTGGGCGGTGCTGCCGTTGGCGGCATACAGCTGGAAGGTGGTGACCTTCAGCGCGTCTCCGTCAGGGAAGTAATCAGGAAAGGGCTCCTGATCGAAGACACTCTGGGCCACGCCCTTGCCGAAGGTGCGCCCGCCCACCAGAATGCCGGAGTTGTTGTCCCGGATGGCCGAGGCAAACAGTTCGGAGGCGCTGGCGGTGTCTCCGTCGGCGAGGACGATGGCGGGGTAGATGGTCTGGTTGTCCAGCTGGCTGCCGTAAGAGTTGATTTCCCCGGAGCCGTCCCGCAGGTAGGTCATCAGAACGGGGCCGGTGAAGCAGGCCGCGGAGGACATGGCGGCGTTGATCTCGCCGCCGCCGTTGAGGCGCAGGTCCACGATCCAGTGATCGGCCTCATCCCCGTATGTCTTGATCCCGTCCAGAAAATGGTCCAGGGTATCAGTACCGAAGGTGTCGCAGTCAATATAGCCGATATGGCCGTCCCACAGCTCGGTATAGGTGGCGGGAATGGTGACGGCCCGGCGGGTGAGGGAAGTGGTATGCCGCGCATTTTCCCGCAGGTAGACGATCTGTAATCTGGTGTCCGGCTCACCCTGGAGCCAGGAGGCGGCCAGCAGAGCGTTGTCGCCGGTAGTGGGCTTGCCGTCAATTTCCACGATCAGGTCTCCGGACATAAGACCGGCGGCTGCGGCAGGCGTATCGTCATATACTCGCTGGATCAGCAGACCCTCCTGGGTCATCAGAGCGGAGACGCCGATGCCGACCACATTGGTGTCCTCCATGCTGCTGGTAAACTGGGCATACTCCTCCGGGGTGAAGTAGCTGGTATAGGGGTCGCCCAGGGCGGCAAGCATCTGCTGGACGGTGGGCTGCTCCAGCACGGACTGGGGAACGTCGTCAATATAGTAATCCGTCAGCAGTTTCCCGGCCTGCTCCGTTGTAAGGGCACGGGCAGCGGGGGTGAGCAGCAGTGCCGCGGACAGGAACAGGGCGGGCAGACGGAAACGGAGCTTTCTTGTCATAAGGAGGCCTCCTCACGGATTATGTAACCTGATTGTACGACAAAGTGGGGACGGACGCAAGGCCCATCCCCACTTTGTAGCAATTTGTCATTTCTTGCTCAGTCGTCGCCCAGGATGCGCACGGCGGTGCCGTAGGCAGTGACCTCGGCGGCACCCTGCATCAGGGAGGAGGAGGCGTAGCGCACGTTGATGACGGCGTCGGCTCCCATGGCCTCAGCGTCCTCCACCATTCGCTTGGTGGCGATTTGGCGGGCCTCCACCAGCATCTCGGTGTAACTCTCGATTTCGCCGCCCACCAGGGTCTTCATCCCGGCCATAAAGTCCTTGCCGAAGTGCTTGGACTGGACCACGCTCCCTTTGGCGATACCCAGGGCCTCGATCTTTTTCCCGGGAATATACTCAATATTTAGCAGCAGCATCTTCTTCTCCTCCTTTAATTTGTTTGATTCGCTGATACAACGCCAGGATCACGCCGACAATGACAACCGCCGGCATGGCAATGAGAAAGATCATCAGGGGCAGAGGCGGGGCCTCCTCCGGGTCTACCGTCAGTCCCCACACCATCAGCACGATCAGCCCCGCCATCAGTCCCACAAAGACCAGGGCGGCCACCACCGGTCCGATGTAGTGGGTTCTGGTGTCCTTTTTATGGATGTTCACAAATCGGGTCCCCTCCTCCTGCTCCATCCGTTCCATCTCCGTCAGCCAGCGCTCCGCGTCCAGGGTGGGGAGCTGCTCGCCTGCCTCAGCCAGTTCCTGGCACAGGGAGCGGATGGTGGCCAGGTTTTCCTGCTCACGTTCCAGCTGGATGATATGTCGTCGCAGTCCGTCGGTCAGGGTCAGGGTGCCCTGCTGCATTTTCCGAATCTCCTCCATGGGCATATCCAGTTTGCGCAGCAGCTTGATCTTTCGCAATGCCTCCACGTCGGCATCACTGTAATTGCGATAGCCGTTAGCGGCATCCCGACCCGGGGCCAGCAGCCCTTCCTTTTCATAAAAGCGGATGTTTCGTTTGGTAATACCGATCAGCTGTTCAACCTCGTTGATCTTCAATGCCTATCACTCCTGACATGTTCAGGATATACCCTCCACCGGATGGAATGTCAAGAAAAATTTCATACTTGGAAGGTTCCGGCGGATGGAGGCCCTTCCATGAAATGCGCCTGCGCGGCGGGCGCCCCCTTTTCGGCGTCGAAAAGGGGGGAAAAGACGGCAGGGGAGGGATTTCGATTTCCC
>CALWXT010000045.1 GCA_944385575.1 uncultured Flavonifractor sp.
GTCAACGGCTTCGTGGGCAACATCGGCGGCAACGCCGGTATCCTGATCTTCCTGGTCATCCTGGGCTGCCTGGTGGCTCTGATGATCCGGGCCGGCGGCTCCAAGGCCTACGGCGATTGGGCTGTCGCTCACATCAAGACCAAGTCCGGCGCCCTGTGGTCCACCTTCATCCTGGCTATCGTGCTGGGCGTGGACGACTACTTCAACAACCTGACCACCGGCAACGTGATGCGCCCCGTGGCCGACAGCCACCACATTTCCCGTGCCAAGCTGTCCTACATGTGCGACGCCACCGCCGCCCCTGTCTGCATCATGATGCCTATTTCCTCCTGGGCTGCCGCCGTCACCGGCGTCATCAACAACGAGGAGCTGGGCTTCCAGATCTTCCTGCGGGCCATCCCCTATAACTACTACGCGGTGCTCACCATGGTCTTCATCATCATGATGACCTGCCTGAACATCGACTACGGCCCCATGAAGAAGCACGAGGACAACGCCGCCAAGGGCGACCTCTACACCACCCCCGAGCGTCCCTATGCCGACGCTGAGGAGATGAAGTTCAACCCCAACGGCAAGGTCATCGACCTGATCCTGCCCGTCGTCATCCTCATCATCTGCTGCGTCATCGGCCTGATCTATGCCGGCTGGCTGGCTGGCGGCACCACCATCCTGGAGATGTTCGCCAACACCGACGCCTTCTTCGCGCTGCCCTTCGGCGCCATCATCGCCATCATCATCGACATGATCTACTTCATGATCCGCCGCTCCATGAGCTTCACTGAGCTGATGGACTGCCTGCCCAAGGGCTTCAACCAGATGGTCCCCGCCATCCTGATCCTCTGCATGGCCTGGACCATCAGCGGCGTGACCCGCGACGGCCTGGGCGCCCCCCAGTTCGTGGCCGAGTTCGTGGAGACCCTGGGCCCCGGCCTGCACAACTTCCTGCCCGCCGTGGTCTTCCTGATCGCCTGCTTCCTGGGCTTTGCCACCGGAACCTCCTGGGGCACCTTCGGCATCCTGCTGCCCATCGTGCTGGAGATCTTCACCCCCGGCGGCTTTGACAACCTGACCGCCGAGAGCCTCAACGAAGTGCCCATCCTGATGGTGGGCATCGGCGCCACCCTGGGCGGCGCGGTCATGGGCGACCACTGCTCTCCCATCTCCGACACCACCATCATGGCGTCCACCGGCGCTCAGTGCTACCACCTCAACCACGTGGCCACCCAGATGCCCTACGCCGTCACCGTGGCCGCTATCGGCTTTGTCAACTACATCATCACCGGCCTGATCATCGACTATGTGCCCCAGATCGTCTGCCTGCTGATCGCCATTGTCTCCACCGTGGTGGTGATGCTGATCATCGGCAAGATGAATCACTCCATGACCCGTCACTCTCAGCGCGACTGAGATACATAGCGGCCTGAATGCGCCGGCTTCCGCCTGACAGCGGAAGCCGGCGCTTCCTATATCTGAAAGTAGGAGAGCATGCGCCATGCTGATTACCATACGGCAGACCCAGGCAAACGGAAAAAACCTGTTCCAGGTGGAGCGGGAAGGCACCGTCCTGTACAGAGCCCGCACCCCCTGGGTGGATATCCAGACCCCTTTTCAGGTGGAAAACCTGCGGGAGCTGACCTTCACAGACGCCGATGGGAATGAAGTTTTCCACACGGCCTATAACCTTGTGGAAAACGCCGTTCACACCGCCACAGAGTATAAATTCATTTTCGGCGCCACATCCAAACTGGGTGAGTACCAGGTGGTGGGCGGGGACGGGACGGCATACGGCTCCTTCTGCACCCAGATCGACGCCCCCTTTACCACCCAGATGACCATTGATTGCGGGGAGCGGGCCTATGCCTGCTATGCCAGGGCTTTGGGCAAGATCTACGTTATCAGCGTGTTTGACGGGGCGCGGCAGATCGCCCAGATTACCAAACCCCTGGACGTGTGGGATCGGCTGGACATCTTTTATCTGCACCTGGATGACGGATATGGGGACCTGCTGCCCATCCTCAGCTTCTTCACCATTTATGTGGACGCGCAGAAATTCAACCGACCGGGGCAGATTACAGTGGATGCGGTGGAGAAAAACTGGAGCTATTCCTTTGACCGGAACAACGAGCGCTATGATCCGGACTGGATTCGACGTACTTTTGGACAGGGAGAGGCCGACCGCCTGAATCATCTGCTGGAGACCCACCCGGAAAAGGCTCCGAAGGACCCGGTGCAGGCAAAACGTAACCGGCGGCTGATTATCGGCATTGCGGTGGCTGTGGTGCTGGTATTGATTGTGTGCGCCGCAGCTCTGACACTGGCCTGGCAGCTGCTGCTCCGGCCCAGAGACCCCCTGCCTCCGGAGGAATTTACTGCCCGGATGAGTGAATACGGATATACAATCTCTCAGGGGATACCATCAGGTGTGGAGGGTAGCTGGGAACTGTGCTATGAGGCCAGCGGGGAGAATCACAGCCTGGAATATCTGGTCTTTCCAACAGAGGCAGCCGCGGAACAGTTTTTTGCACAGACAAAAGCCCTGCTGGAAGAGCGTCAGCAGGGAACATACATGCAGACCAACACCAACCTGATCAACAGCCAAAAATATACCCTGACCAGCGGCGGAAGCTATTCTGTAATTTCCCGTATCGACACCACGGTGATCCTGTGCGCTGCGCCGGAGCAGGAAAAGGACACAATCAAAGCCCTTCTGAAAGAACTGGGCTATTAAAGGATAAAAAGCGCCCTGTCTCCACTATCCGACGGAGACAGGGCGTTTTTTAGCTTTCGTTCAGCGGGCGATCCACAGCAGGTTGGAGTCGGTAACGAAGTTGGGCACGCTGTAGAGCACCAGAGCCTGGTCGATGCCGTTCTGCTCAATGTAGTCCTGGATGGACAGCTTGTAGTAGCGCAGGTCGATCAGGTGGATCTCAGAGTAGTGAGGGGTGAGGAAGGGCACTACGGAGTCGGTGTAGGAGTCCCGGATGATGAGCAGCTTGGGTTTGTCGGTGTTGGGGGTCTTTACTACACCCAGGGACTGGTTGCCGCCCAGGAACATGGAGTACTTGTCCTTTACGCTGAGGAAGGACTCCACATACAGGGAGCGGGGAATCTCAATGGGGTTGCCCTTGTTATCGTAGGAGTGCTCGGTGACGGTGATGCCGGTGTCAGGCACATAGGTGGAAATGGTGTCCGGTTTCACCCAGCGCACGCCGGAGGAGGAGAACACGGTGCCGTAGAACTCGGTGGAGCGGACGGTCTCCGTGTAGCTGTCCAGGCTCACCGGGGTGAAGCCCAGGGCTTCCGCCAGGCCGGTGTAGCCGTAGTAGGCGCCCAGGCTGGTCCAGTGGTGGTCGGTGCGGTAGAAGATATCCTCATCCCTGTGTTCCCACAGCGGGGTGTACAGGTCAGCCCAGGTGGCGCCGGGCACCGCGGCCTGCGCCTGGCTCAGGATATCAGTCTGGCTGGCGTTGGGCGCCCCCGCCGGCAGACGGTCGGCCCAGATGCAGGCCTGAGTGGGGATGAGGGAGAAGATCACCGGGATATCCACATTTTCCACAAAATTATTCACATAGGTTAAGTTGTCCGCCACCTTCTGGCTGTCGGGCTGGTCAAACCGGGTGATGAGGGTATCCTTCTCGCAGAAATAGACGCCGTTGTTCTCCCGCTTGCCCAGAGCCCGCTCGGTAGCGGACTTCAGGCCGATCCAGCTGTCCCTGGCCACAAACTGATCGGTGGTGTAGGTCTCAAAGTCCTTCATGAATTCCCCGCTGAGCAGGGTTTTCACTGAGGGGGTGGGGAGCTGCTCCAGATTGCGGTTCTCCATCTCGGAAAACGTCCGGTCGGGTGAGACGGCGTTGGCCACCAGAAAGACCCCGATGAAGGCGCAGAACAGGGCGGTAATAAAGATGCAGTATTTTTTCGACATGCTGTGACCTCCTGTCAGAAACGGAAATAGAGGAAGGGGTTGTAAGTGGCGTCCACCAGGTAGGCGGTGGAGAAGATCAGACCCGCCAGCAGCAGCACCGGCAGCACGATCCTGACCGCTTTCTCCGGCAGCTTGTTCCATACCTTCACCGCCAGCGGGGTGGATGCCACGGCGGCAATGATAAGCATGGGGAGGTAAGAGAAGAAATGATACCCCACGTTATCGTTGGACAGCCCGCCGGGCGCCATGCCGAACATGGCCCGCAGATAGGCGCCCATGTGGCTGAAATCCTCCACGGCGAAGATGGCCCAGCTCACCAGCACCAGGAACAGGGTGTAGATGTGGCACAGAGCGGCGGGCAGCTTCTCCAGCACCCTGGCCAGAACGGCCTTTTCCAGGATCAGCAGCACCGCGAAGTACAGGCCCCAGATCAGGAAGTTCCAGCTGGCGCCGTGCCAGATGCCGGTGGCCGCCCACACGATGAGCAGGTTGAAGAACAGCCGGGGTTTCGATACCCGGTTGCCCCCCAGTGGAATATACATATACTCCCGGAACCAGGTGCCCAGGGAGATGTGCCACCGCCGCCAGAACTCGGTGACGGACTTGGAGATATAGGGGTAGTTGAAGTTGCGCATGAACTCGAACCCCAGCATCCGGCCCAGGCCTACCGCCATGTCGGAGTAGCCGGAGAAGTCAAAATACAGCTGGAAGGCGAAGGCCAGCACCCCCAGCCAGGCCCCCGCTGTGGTGAGCTGGCCGACAGGCAGGGCTTTGTAGGTGTCCCACAGCATGCCCAGGTTGTTGGCCAGCAGGACCTTCTTGGCCAGGCCTACCACAAAGACCTGCACACCGGAGGCAAACATCTCGGGAGAGTGCTTCCGGTAATCGATCTGGTCCCCCAGATCCTTATATTTGATGATGGGACCGGCAATGAGCTGGGGGAACAGGGTGACGAAAGTGCCGAAATTGATGATGTTCCGCTGGACTTTGGCGTCGCCCCGGTACACGTCGATGGTGTAGCTCATGGTCTGGAAGGTGTAGAAGGAGATGCCGATAGGCAGGCTCAGTCCCAGCTTGGGCATGAAGGTCAGTCCCACGGCCTCCAGGGATCCGGCGATAAAGTCCCAATACTTGAAAAAGAACAGCAGGGCCAGATTGAAAATGACCGACGAGACCACCGCCAGCCGGGCACCCCGGTCATTGCCCTTGCGCTTGTTTGCCTCCACCAGCATGCCGTGGGTGTAGTCGATGGCGATGGAGACGAACATGATGAGGATATACACCGGCTCGCCCCAGGCGTAGAAGATCAGGTTGGCGGCCAGCAGCAGCGGGTTGTGCCATTTCAGCGGTGTAATATAATAGAGGAATAATACAACGGGGAGATAGAGGAACAGAAAATACAGGCTGGAAAAGACCAATTTCTCACCTTCTCTTTCGCGGACTTCCCAAAAGCACCCGGCAGGAAAAGCTGCCGGGTACTTGCGCAGCAGGCATATTATACCCGCAAAATCTTATTTTGTATAGGTGTTGAATGCGGAAACAGCCTCATCAGCGTACTCGCTGACGGCAAAGAGGATGTAATTGCCGCTGGTCACCAGCTTGTAGTTCTGCACCAGCTCGTACTGCTCGGGCAGGTACTGGGACCACTGGGCGTCCAGGTCGGCCTGGCGCTTTTCCACCCCGGCCTTGACGGCGTCCATCCTGCCGTCCTTCACCTCGGCGATAAAGAACTCGGTGGCCTGGACGCTCATCATCGGTATTTTGCAGACGTAGCTGACCAGATCATTGGAATCGATGCCGTAAAGGGCCGACAGAGTCGCCGCGTCCACATCGGACATGGAGGCGGGGATGTCAAGCGCCGCGATCTCGTTCCATACCGACTGGACCACGTCGGTCTCAGGCTTGCTCTCGGGGGTGGGGGTGGGAGCGGGCGTGGCGGAGGGCTTGGAACTCTCAGCGGGCTTCTGTGTGGGCTTGGTGGTGGGGGCGGCGGAAGGCTTGGATGAGGGGGGGCTCTCCGGTTCCTGGCTCTCCTCCGCGGGGGCGGAGGACTCAGGCACGGTAGTGGTCTCCTCCACAGGGGTGGAGGACTCGGGGGCGGGAGCGGTACTCTCCACGGTGGGCGGGGTGGTCTCGGCATCGGGGGTATCATTGCCGCCGCCGCAGGCGGTGAGCAGGCTCAAGGTGAGCGTTCCGGCCAGGGCCAGAGCGAGAAAGCGACGATTCATAAGAAAGATACTCCTTTTTCTTCGTTTTTTATTTGCGTATTCTTGGACGGCAGGGTGCCGGAAAAAGTTCCATACAATTTATAAAAAACGGCCTGTCCTTTTTTGGACAGGCCGCAGGCTGTTTTTGTTATGCTTCGCCGTCTTTTATAGAGGCCAGCGGCAGCACCAGGGTGATCCGTGTACCCACCCCCGGCCAGGAGGTGACCTCGAACCAGCCGCCGTGCCGGTCGGCGATCCACTTGGCAATGGACAGTCCCAGGCCGGTGCCGCCGGTCTGGCGGGCACGGCTCTCGTCGGTGCGGTAGAAACGGTCAAAAATGTGGGGCAGGCTGTCGCTGTCGATGCCCTGGCCCTCGTCCTCCACCGACAGGCGGGCCAGGCCGTCCGCCCCCTCTGCCCGGATGGTGATATGCCCGCCCTGAGGGGTGTACTTGATGGCGTTGTCCACCAGCACCCGCAGAGCCTGCTTGATGAGCCCCAGGTCAGCCCATACCGGCACCGGCAGAGCCCATTGGGCTGAAAAGACGTGGTTCTGGTCGATCATCTGGGTCTCCCGCAGCACCTCGCCCGCCACCTCAGTGAGGTCGAAGGGCTCAAAGCTCACCTTCATGGAGTCGTTGTCGCCCCGGGCCAGGAACAGCAGCTGCTCCACCAGCTCCTTCATGGAGTCGGCCTCCTGCCGGATGGCGTCAATGGCCTCCTGACGGGTGGCCGGGTCGTCCTTGCCCCACCGGTCCAGCAGGTTGGCGTAGCCCTGAATGACGGCAATAGGGGTGCGCAGCTCATGGCTGGCGTCGGAGACGAAGCGCATCTGGGAGCGGTATGCGGCGTTGATCCGGTCCAGCATGGCATTGATGGCCTGGGCCAGGGTGCGCAGCTCCTTCTGGGTGCTGGTGACTGAGATCCGCCGGTCCAGGTGAGTGGCGTTGATCTCGTCCAGCTTACCCGCCAGGGCCTGGAGCTCCTCCGGGGACATGCCCTGGGCCGCCTGGTTCAGCCGGGCAGCGGCGGCGGCCAGCTCCTGGATGGGCCGCAGGGTGCGGCGGATGGTGCCCGCGTTCTTGAGCAGGTTGAACAGCAGGCTGAGCAGCTGGCAGATCACCAGCACCCGGGCGGCAAAGACGAAAATAGCCGCCGGCCGGGACAGGTCCAGACGGATGGTGCACAGTTCCCCTTGACAACGGGTCACCAGGGTATAGCTGGTGGTGCCGCCGGTGGAGAAGGTGAGGATGGGGAGCAGATCCACCGTGCCGGGGCTGAAATACCGCTCCTCTCCCTCCAGCTCTGCCGGGCTGGGGAGCCAGTCAGGCAGGCGGATGCCCTCCGGCGGTTCCGCCTTCGCGGTTACGGTGTAGCTGCCGGCGGTCATCCACTCTGTGGCCTCCGCTGAGGGCACGCCCCGCTCCTCCGCCAGGGCGGCCAGCCGTGCGGCCTGTCCCTCCGACCAGGCCACCAGACCGCCGCAGAACAGGACCACCAGCAGCAGATCCAGCATCAGATAAATGCCCAGCAGCCGGAAAAACAGCTTGATGTTGAGCCGGGCCACAATGGAGGACTGGAAGCGTCCTTTCTTCTTCCGGCCGGATGTATGGGCCATAAAAGCCTCCTGTTCTTCAGCCGTCCAGCCAGTCCAGCACCGGCTCCAGCTGATCCTGGCTTACCCAGTCGGCCCCCTGACGGACAGCGTCCAGGGCGGAGCGGGACTGTGGGTCGGACTTGCCGGAGAGCACCTTCTCCATGGCGGCCATCATCATTTTGTTGATCCCCCGCACCCGGGCGGGGGCGTAGCCGCCCCGGAGATAAAACAAGGGGACCTGTTCCAGCCGGTTGTCCCGGCTCAGCTTCTCCTGATCCGCGGCGGGGGACAGCCCCACAGCGCACACCCCGGCCACCGCCAGCTGGGCGCGGGCCTTTTTCAGTCCCATAATCCTGCCGGCCCGCAGCCAGCCCAGGTAAAGCACCGGTGTGTTCCGGGGCAGCCGTCCGGTGTCCTCCAGCCGGCAGACGGGCAGGCCGGTCTGGTGATGGAGCAGGGTGGCGTACTGGGCGGTGAAGCCGGTGGCGCTGGTGTAAACAATGGCGGACGCTCTCATGGATGTTCCTCCTCGCGAATGGTGTAGCCCACGCCCCGGACGGTATGGATCAGCTTGATGCCGAACTGTTCATCCAGCTTGGAGCGGAGGAAGCGGATGTACACGTCCACCGCGTTGGTCTCCCCGGCGAAGTCGAAGCCCCACACCTGATCCAGCAGGGCCTCCCGGGTGAGTACCTTCTCCTTGTGTTCCAGAAGGCAGTGCAGCAGGTCGAATTCCCGGCGGGTGAGGGCTACCTGCTGGCCGTTCACCGCAACCTCATGCCGCTCGGTGTCCATGGTGAGCGGCCCTACGGTGAGCAGGGGGGCGCTCTCCTCTGCCGCCCGGGCAGGCCGCTTGCGCAGAGCCGCCCGGATGCGGGCCAGCAGCTCCTCAATGGCGAAGGGCTTGGTGACGTAGTCGTCGGCGCCCATGTCCAGGCCGGTCACCTTGTCCACCACCGTGTCCCGGGCGGTGAGCATGATAACGGGCACCTGGCTCTCCCGTCGCAGCCGCCGCAGCACCTCCATCCCCGACAGGGCGGGGAGCATAATGTCCAGCAGCACCAGGTCGAAGCCGCCATCCAAGGCCAACTCCAGTCCCTTGCGGCCGTCAAAGGCCTTCTCCACCTCATAGCCCTCGTAGCGCAGCTCCAGCTCTACCATCCGGGCCAGCTTTTCCTCGTCCTCGATCAGCAGAATCCGCTCCCCCATGGGGCAGCACCTCATTTCTTACCGTGGTGATTTTCGTGAAAATAGCGCTGGGCTTCGTCCTTCATCCGCTCCACCGTGTCCCCCACGGTGGTGGCCGCCCGGTTGACGGTCTCCCCGGCCCGGCTCCGGTCAAAGTCCGGCCCGGCCAGCCGGTAGCGGCAGCCAAAGAGCAGGCCGATCACCAGCAGTGGCAGCGTGATACCGAAGGCCACCAGCAACAGCAGTACGGCGATAATCAGCGGGATGCTGGTCATCAGCTCCCCGTGGCGCCATACCTCCAGGCTGTTCTCCACGCCCCGGCGGAGCAGATCCTGAAAGAAGCTCTTGACCCGGCTGCCGTCGGTAATGAGGGCGATGCCCAGAAGGCGGGCGTCCGCCTCCGTTTCCTCCTCCGCCGCGCTGGCATCAGCGCCGGCATTGCCGTCGCTGCCGGGCCGGGTGGAGTAGCGGGCGCTCCTGCCCGCATCGGCGTTTACCTTGCCCCGCTGCTCCAGCAAAATGAGGGCGTCCAGCAGACTGCCCCCCGCTTCCTCCAGAACGGCCTTGGCCTCCTCATAGGAGATATTCGCTTTTTCCCGCAGGCGTTCCACCTGCTCCAGCGTGATGTCCATACAAAATACGCCCCTTCCGTGGTATGGTACCAGTATACCCGCCCACCGTTGAAGATGGCATTTAGGAACTGTTAAAATCCCATTAAATTGCCTCTTAAAGCTTTATTTATTATACTATGCAGGAAAATGGCGCGCAAGAGCACGCTTTACCCGGGAGCCGATCCATGATATAATCAAGCATCCCAAGGAAAGGAGCTGGTTGGATGAAGCGGTGGAAGCGGATGCTGGCCTGCCTGTGTGCGGCAGTACTGGTGGTGACCCTGCTGGCGGGTACCCAGGCGCTGGCGGACAGCGCAGAAATCTATATCATGGCGGAAAACGACCAGATCCTGGTAGATCTGCCCCTGGAGGCCATGCCCGTCTGGATCGGCGGGGTGATGTATGTGCCTTACCACGCCTTTGACTGGACCTATACCGGAGTGAACCTGGGTGTGTCCTACGGGCAGGAC
The DNA here is from genome assembly GCA_944385575.1 of uncultured Flavonifractor sp. Lineage (GTDB taxonomy): Bacteria > Bacillota > Clostridia > Oscillospirales > Oscillospiraceae > Flavonifractor. The sequence continues at coordinate 9,999 of CALWXT010000045.1, forward strand.
CGCACGGGGATGGACTATAAGTTTACGCTGTACAGCCTGAGCGGCACCCTGGTCTTCGATATCAACGCCGGTACCTGTGTGGAGCAGTCCTCCGGAGAGGATATGGGGATGAAGGCCGTGCTGCGCAACGGCCGGGTATTTGTTCCCCTGGCGGGGGTGTGCCGCTATTTTGGACTGAACTACAGCTATACGCCCACCAATTACGGCACCCTCATCCGCATTACCAACGGCCAGGAGTGGTTGACGACCTCCCAGTTTGTGGAGTCCTCGGTGAACCAGATGCGGGTGCGCTACAATGAATATCTGAAGGCCATGGGCGCCACTTCCAGCCCCAAGCCCACCACGTCCTCCGGCGGAGGCGCCACCCCCACGCCCTCAGCCACCCCCAGCCCCGGAGAGACCGACCAGCGCCAGCTGACGGTGGCGCTGGCCTTCCAGTGTACCGGAACCGGGGCGGAACAGCTGTTGGACGCTCTGGATAAGGCAGGTGTCCGGGCGCTGCTCTTTTTCCGGCCGGAGACTTTGGCGGAGAACGAGCGGGCCGTCCGCCGGGCGGTGGGCTCCGGCCATACTGTGGGCCTGAGTGTGCCCGCTGGAACGGAGAAACAGGCACTGGAGGCCCTGGAGGAGGGTAGCCGGTGGCTAAAGGAGAATCTGCACCTGTGCACCCACCTGGCTTTGCTGGAGGAGCCGGGTGACGGGGTGACCAAGACGGTGGAACAGGAGGGCTGGGCCTGTTGGTACGGGGACATGGATGCCCGGGACGACGGCCGCAGCCAGAATGTCCAGCGCTCCGCCCTGATGAGCGCGCTGGAAAACGAGCGAGGCACCGTGCGGGTGCTGATGGATGACAGCGCCAACGGCGTGGGCGTACTGGAGCGGGCCCTGCCCCGGATGGAGCAGGAGGGCTACCGCTTCCGCCTGCTGGTGGAGACGGATTTTTAAAGGAGCGGACGCCATGAAGGCTGTGTATCTGGATCACTGTACCTCTGCCTTTCCCAAGGCCCCTGGGGTGGGGGAGGCCATGGCCCGCACCATCCTGCGGCCCGGTCGGGCGGAGGACAGCCCGGAGGCGGTGGGCGAGAAGCTGCTGAAGCTGGCCCATGCCCCGGCGGGGAGCGTGCTCCGGGTTACGCCCGGGGCGGACTGGGGGCTGGGTTGGCTGCTCTCCGCCCTGCTCCGGCCGGGCGACAAGGTGCTTGCATCCCCCATGGAGCGGGGGAGCGTTCTGCGGGCGCTGGAAGGCTGCCCCGGTGTGACAGTGGAATTGATGCCCTGCACCCGGCAGGGGGAGCTGATTTTGGACGGCCTGGAAGAAAAACTGACCCCCGACGTGAAGGCTGTGGTACTCACCCACGCCTCCCATGTGTCGGGGGATTTGTTTCCTATGGCGGCAGTTGGGGCCCTGTGCCGGGCCAGGGACATCTGCTTCCTGGCGGACGGGGCCCAGACCTTCGGTGCGCTGCCGGTGGATATGGCGGGCTGGGGTGTGGACGGACTGGTATTCCCCGGCCACACCGGCCTGCTGGGTCCGGAGGGGATGGGCGGCCTGGCCCTGTCCCCCCGGCTGGCGGCGCTGCTGCCGCCTTTTCCGGATGACTCCCTCAACCTGCCCGGCATCGCCGGGCTGGGAGCCGCCCTGGACTATCTGGCGGAGGAGGGAGAACGCCTGACCGTGCGGCTGGGCCGGCTGTCCCGCCACCTGTGGGCCCGGATGAAGGAACTGGACGGCGAGGGCCTGCGGGTGCTGGGCCGGGGAACGCCCCACGACCGGGCAGGGCTGGTGTCGGTGGAATTTACCGCCCGCCCCAATGGAGAGATGGCCCGCCTGCTGGCGGAGCGGTACGGCATCCGGTGCGCCTGGGGGACGCTGGATGCCCCTCTGGCCTGCCGCATCCTGGGCTGCTCAGAGCAGGGCGTGGTGCGCTTTTCCGTCAGCCCTTTCACCACTTTTGGGGAGATCGACTGGCTGGAAGGGGCCGTGGAGGCCCTGCTGTAAGGCTCCGCAACCAATAGTTGCCCCCCTGAAAAGCAGAATGGGTGGCGCATATGAACCGGAACCGGGTAAACTGACCCCAGGAGGGATTTTGATGAATATTGAGATCGCCGATCGGCTGGTGGCCCTGCGGCGGGAGCACGGCTACTCCCAGGAGGAGCTGGCTGCCCGGCTGGGGGTGAGCCGCCAGGCCGTCAGCAAGTGGGAGCGGGCGGAGTCCTCTCCCGATACCGACAACCTCATTGCCTTGGCCCGGCTGTACGGCATTTCCCTGGATGCGATGCTCCTTTCTGCCCCCAACCCGGAGGAGAGCGAGGCGGCCCGGGAGGAGCGGGAAGTCTTTGAGGCAGCCCAGGCCTGGGAGGATGCAGAGGAGAAGAAGCAGAAGAAAGCCTGGAAAAAGACCAAGGAAAAGCTGCTGTGGCTCCTTACTCTGGCGTTGATGGTGGGTCTGCCTGTGATCACCCACCTGCTGAGACTGGACGAGGTCTATGTAATGGTGATCACGGTGGTTTATCTGATCACCGGCTTTTTGCTGGACAACTGGCATCCGGGCTGGATGCTTTACCTGACCGTGCCCATCTATTATATGGTGGTGGCGCGGCTTCTGGGGTAACGGCAGGGTTATGCCCGCAGTTTGGTTTACAAGGTCCTTTCGGATATGGTATGATCTGACCAGATTGAGAAGAAAGAGAGGACTTTGTATGAAACGAACAAAGCGCATCCTGTCTCTGCTTTTGGCCTGCGTGCTGCTGGTGGGTATGCTGGCCGTTCCTGCCGGAGCCTCCGGCTCCAGTCCGGAGTCCACCGGCCGCGCCGACAAGCTGGCCTCCCTGGGCCTGTTTCAGGGTACCGGCGGCGGCTACCAGCTGGACGCCGTGCCCACCCGCATTCAGGGCCTGGTGATGCTCCTGCGGCTGCTGGGCCTGGAGGATGAGGCCCTGGCCTGCACCGAGCCGTCCCCCTTTACCGATGTGACCTGGGGCGACAACTATGTGTCCTATGCCTATACGAACGGCCTGACCAATGGCACCTCGGGCACTACCTTCTCCCCCAATACCACCCTGAACGCCAACGGCTACGTTACCTTCCTGCTGCGGGCCCTGGGGTACAGCGACGCAGAGGGTGATTTCAGCTGGTCTGACGCCCTGTCCTTTGCCAGGGATATCTCCATGATGGACGCCGCCTCCGCCTCCACCCTGGCCAAGGTGACTATGAACCGGGGCGACATGGTGGATCTGTCCTATGCCGCCCTGATGTGCCAGACCAAGGACGGCGGCCAGACCCTGGCTCAGCGCCTGGTGGACCAGGGCGTCTTTACTGCCGAGGCGGCGACTGCCGCCGGTGTGCTGGGGGGCAGCAAGTGGACCTACACCTATGTGCCCTATGACAGCTCCACCATCAAGTATGAGGTGAAGAATCTGGCCGGAGTCACCGCTCATGTCTTCACCGTCAATACCCGCAACCCTAAGGTGGAAGTCCACGCCAAGGTCGTCAACGGCGTGGTGGGCTCCACTGCCCCCTTCTCCACCATCGTCAATAACTCCGGCGGAGCCAAGCTGGTGATGAACGCCAACTTCTTCAACGCCGGCAGCGATAAGAAGACCCCCAACGGCCACGTGATCTCCAACGGCCAGCTGATGTACATTAACTCCGGCTATAACTGCCTGGGCATCACCGCCGACGGCGGTCTGATGACCGGCCGACCCGGCCTGTTCATCCGGGTAAAGGCCAGCAGCGGCAAGGAGTGGTCGGCATACGAGATGAATACCGCCACCCAGAGCGATACATACAGCAACCTGTACAGCCGGGCCTACGGCTCCTCCGTCACCTTCAAGGTTGCCGGTAACGCCCTGGTCATTGACAACGGTGTGATTACCAACTACTATCCCGTCTCCGCCGGCGGTTCGGTGGCCATCCCCGCCAACGGCTACGTGATGTTTATGGGCCCCAAATTTGCCGCCACCAGCTACTTCCAGCAGCCTGTTGTGGGCGAGAGTGTCACCATTGAGCCCTATCTGCTCAAGGAGGACGCCGAGGGCTTCCAGATCGAACATGTTACCGATCTGATCGCCGGCGGCCCCCGTCTGGTCCAGGACGGCGCCATCTACACCCAGCTGGAGGCCCCCTTTACCGAGGAGCGGTTTACCACCATCGTCTCTCCCCGCACCGCCGCCGGAATCAGTGCCGACGGCAAGCTGATCCTGGTGTCCGTCCCGGGCGGCGCCAAGATCCAGCAGATGCGGGAGCTGATGCTGGCCCTGGGCTGCGTGGACGCCATCAATCTGGACGGCGGCGCCTCCTGCGGCATGTATTATGACGGCAAGTACATCGCCACCCCCGGCCGGGAGCTCACTACTACTCTGCAGATCCATGTGAATCCCTGAATAAGGCATGAAAAAGCCCCATTCCATTCGGAATGGGGCTTTTTTGATGCTTACTGGTGGATGGCGGTACCGGTTCTGCCGGCTACGCCGTCCTTGGCCTTCTCCAGCAGAGTGATGAGAGCGGAACGGCCGGGAGCGCTCTCGGCAAACTCCACAGCGGCCTGTACCTTGGGCAGCATGGAGCCGGGGGCGAAGTGGCCCTCGCCGATGTACTTGCGGGCCTCGTCGGGGGTCAGGCTGTCCAGCCACTTCTCGTCGGGCTTGCCGAAGTTGATGGCCACCTTCTCCACGGCGGTGAGAATGATGAGGGTGTCGGCGTTGACCTGCTGCGCCAGCACGCAGGAGGCGAAGTCCTTGTCGATAACGGCGGCCGCACCCTTCAGGTGATGGCCCTCGGTCTTATAGACGGGGATGCCGCCGCCGCCGCAGGCGACGACCACCAGGCCGGCGGACACCATGTCCCGGATGGACTCGATCTCAATGATGGACTGGGGCTTGGGGGAGGCCACCACGCGGCGGTAGCCGCGGCCGGCGTCCTCGATGACGTTGTAGCCGCGCTCGGCCACCATCTTGTCGGCCTCCTCCTTGGTCATGAAGGCGCCGATGGGCTTGGTGGGGTTGGAGAAGGCGGGATCGGCGGGGTCAACCTCCACCTGGGTGAGCACGGTAGCTACACCCTTGTTGATGCCCCGGTCCAGCAGCTCCTCACGCAGGGCGTTCTGCAGGTCATAGCCGATGTAGCCCTGGCTCATGGCCACGCACACGGACAGGGGGCAGGGAATGTACTTCTCCGGATCGGAGCGGGTCAGTTCCGCCATGGCCTTCTGAATCATGCCCACCTGGGGGCCGTTGCCATGGGCGATGATGACCTCGTGGCCTTCCTCGATCAGGTCCACGATGGCCTTGGCGGTCTGCTTCACGGCGATCATCTGCTCGGGTAGGTTGTTGCCCAGAGCGTTGCCGCCCAATGCGATAACAATGCGCTTGCCCATATGTAATACACCTCGGTCGTTCGTATTTGAAATAGTGCGGCCCGTCCGCACAAAGTCAGGCAGGTGAACTTATGCGGACGGGCCATGGAATGAAGGGAAAAAAGGGAATGGAAGTCTATCTGTTCAAAAGCAATGGATCAATTACTTGTTGAACCAACGGGCGAGGCCGCGCTCCTCCAGAGCCTTCAGAGTGGCCTGGGGATCCTTGCACTTGGCCAGGAAGATCATGGCGGCGATGATGTAGGGCTTGAAGGAAGCCTCCTTGTACAGAGGATCGCGGTAACGGTCGAACACGGAAGCCTCAACCTCGCCGTCCTTGCAGGAGACGTCGTTGATGTCGGCGGGCAGGCAGTGCATGTACAGAGCCTTGCCGTCCTTGGTGGTCTTCATCAGCTCTTCGGTGCAGCACCAATCCTTGTGGTTGGCGTTCTGAGCCAGCAGCTCCTTCTCCAGAGCCTTGATGCCGTCGGTGTCGCCCTCGGCGTACAGGTTGGTGCGCTTCTCCATGGCGGCGAAGGGAGCCCAGCTCTTGGGATACACGATGTCGGCGTCCTTGAAGGCCTCAGCCATGCTGTGGGTCTTGGTGAAGGTGCCGCCGGACTTCTCGGCGTTGGCCTTGGCGACCTCCTCAACCTCGGGCATGACCTCGTATCCCTCGGGGTGAGCCAGGACGACGTCCATGCCGAAGCGGCTCATCAGACCGATGATGCCCTGGGGCACGGACAGGGGCTTGCCGTAGCTGGGGCTGTAAGCCCAGGTCATGGCGATCTTCTTGCC
>CALWXT010000046.1 GCA_944385575.1 uncultured Flavonifractor sp.
GTGCCCATCATCATGCTCACCGCCCGCAGCGAGGACGCCGACAAGATCATCGGCTTTGAGTGCGGGGCGGACGACTACATCACCAAGCCCTTCAATATCCTGGAGCTGAAGGCCCGGGTGCGGGCCCTGCTCCGCCGGGCGGGCATGGCGGCCCAGCAGACCGCCGCGGCCAGCAAGCTGACCATGGGCCACATCGTGCTGGACCCGGACGCCCGGGCCGCCTGGCGGGACGGCAAGAGCGTGGACCTCACCGCCAAGGAGTTCGACCTGATGGAGCTGCTCATGCGCAATCCCGGCCGGGTGTACAGCCGGGAGAACCTGCTCAACGTGGTGTGGGGCTATGAGTATGCCGGAGATTACCGGACGGTGGATGTCCACGTCCGCCGCCTGCGGGAAAAGCTGGAGCTGGACCCCGCCAATCCCCAGTACATCCTCACCAAATGGGGCGTGGGCTACTACCTGAAAAATGGATAAGCGGGAGGAACAGGGCCGCAGGGTGCCCTTCTGGCGCTCCTTACAGACCAAGTACGCCCTGACCTACCTGGTGATCGTGGCCGCGGTGGTGGCGCTGCTGAACACCTACCCGGTGCTGGTGTCCCAGAACCTGGCCTACCGCTCCAAGCAGACCTCCATGCAGAATCAGGCCTCGGTGCTGGCCTCCGCCCTGGCCACCGGGCCGGAGCCCCTGACCGCCGAGAGCGCCACCCGGACGGTGGAGCTGCTGCTGAGCAGCCTGGGCGTGACCCGGGTGGTGGTCACCGACCCCGCGGGACGGGTGCTGTGCGACATCCAGGAGGGCGTGAAGCGCACCGACACCACCGGCCAGTACGCCATGCTCTGGGAGGCCGTGGCCGCGCTGAAGGGCAACAACGTCTTCCGGGGCGACTACGCCGACGGCGTCTTTTACAGCTGGGCCGCGGTGCCCGTCACCTACCGCTCCATGACCCAGGGGGCGGTCTACCTCTACGAGTACGACGCCGAGCAGGGCGCCATGCTCCAGGGCATCCAGCGCAATATGCGCACCATCTCCATCGTCATCGCCCTGGTGACCCTGGCCATGGGCGTGGTGTTCTCCACGGCCCTCACACGGCGGATCGCCCAGCTGCTCAGCGCCATCCACACCGTGCGCCAGGGCGAGTACAGCCACCGGGTGGACATGCGGGGCGGCGACGAGCTCAGCCGCCTGGCCGACGAGTTCAACGAGCTCACCGGTCGCCTCCAGACCACTGAGGAGGTCCGCCGGCGGTTCGTGTCCGACGCCTCCCACGAGCTGAAAACCCCGCTGGCCTCCATCCGCCTGCTGACCGATTCCATTTTGCAGGCTGACCACATGGACGAGGACACCGCCCGGGAGTTTCTGACCGACATCGGGGAGGAGGCCGAGCGCCTCACCCGCATCACCGAAAAGCTGCTCACCCTCACCCGGCTGGACACCGCCCACGAGCTCCAGACCGCACCGGTGGACGTGGGCGCCGTGGTGCGCCGGGTGGAGCACATGCTCATCCCCCTGGCCCGGGCGGCGGAGGTGAAGCTGGAGCTGAAGCTCCAGGAGGGCTGCATCATCCGGGCCACCGAGGACGACCTGTATCAGGTGGCCTTCAATCTGATGGAAAACGCGGTAAAATACAACCTGCCCGGCGGCACGGTCACCGTCACCCTGTCCGCCGCGGGCGACCAGGTGTGCCTGCTGGTGGAAGACACCGGCGTGGGCATCCCCGAGGCCGACCTGCCCAAGATCTTTGACCGCTTCTACCGGGTGGACAAGGCCCGCTCCCGGGCCGCAGGCGGCACCGGTTTGGGTCTGTCCATCGTCCGGGACACCGTGCGCCAGCACGGCGGCACCGTTACGGCGCGGCGGCGGAAGCCGGAGGGCACCTGCTTCGAGGTGCGCTTTGCCCGCTGGCGGGAGGAAGGAGGGGAGCGCCGGTGAAAAAAGTCCTTACGCTGGCGCTGACCGGCCTGCTGTTGGGCCTGTGCGGCTGCACCGGCAGCTCCGACGGCGCCCAGGGCGGCGGGGCGTACCGGGTGTACTATTCCGCCCTGGACGATCAGTTCGCCTCCATGGCGGTGGGCTGGGAGACCCGGGAGCTGCCGGAGGACACCCAGCCGGTGCCCGGCCTGCTCCGGGCCCTGTTCCAGGACCCCGATACCCAGGGCCTGGAATCCCCCTTCCCCGACGGGGTGCGCCTGCTGAGCTGGGCGGTGGAGGACGGCTGCCTCCACCTGGACCTGTCCGAGCAGTACGGCGGCCTCACCGGCATCGACCTGACCATCGCAGATGCCTGCCTGACCCTGACCTTTTGCCAGGTGGAGGGGGTGGAGGCCGTCTATGTGACGGTGGAGGGCAGCGAGATCCCCTACCGGCCCATCCAGCGGCTGACGCTGGAGGATGTGCTCCTTTCCACCGGCCAGGAATCCCCGCCGCCCCAGACCGAAACCCCGGCGGCGGGTGAAAGCCAGGCACCCGGTTGACGCGGCGGCCTGTCCGGTGTATGATTGAAAAATACCCAGGAAAAGAAAGGAAGATCTGACCCATGAGCCAGCACCGCATCAGTACACAATGTCTCCACGCCGGCTATACCCCCGGAAACGGGGAGCCCCGGAACATCCCCATCGTCCAGTCCACCACCTTCCGCTATGCCACCGGCGAGGCCATGGGCGCCCTGTTTGACCTGGAGGACAGCGGCTATTTCTATACCCGCCTGCAAAACCCCACCAACGACCACGTGGCCGCCAAAATCTGCGCCCTGGAGGGCGGCACCGCTGCCATGCTCACCTCCTCCGGCCAGGCGGCCTCCTTCTACGCCACCTTCAACATCGTCTCCTGCGGTGAGCACGTGGTGTGCTCCTCCTCCATCTACGGCGGCACCTACAACCTGTTCGCCGTCACCATGAAGCGCATGGGCATCCACTTCACCTTCGTGGACCCTGACTGCTCCGAGGAGGAGCTGGAGGCCGCCTTCCGGCCGGAGACCCGGGCCGTCTTCGGGGAGACCATCGCCAACCCCGCCCTGACGGTGCTGGACATCGAGAAGTTTGCCAGGGCCGCCCACGCCCACGGCGTGCCCCTCATCGTGGACAACACCTTCGCCACCCCGGTGAACTGCCGCCCCTTTGAGTGGGGGGCCGACATCGTCACCCACTCCACCACCAAGTACATGGACGGCCACGCCAACGCCGTGGGCGGCGCCATCGTGGATTCCGGCAGGTTCGACTGGAACGCCCACGCCGACAAGTTCCCCGGCCTGACTACCCCCGACGAGAGCTACCACGGCGTGACCTACACCGAGCGCTTCGGCCTGGAGGGGGCCTACATCACCAAGGCCACCGTACAGCTCATGCGGGATCTGGGCTCCATCCCCTCCCCCCAGAACTGCTACTACCTGAACATCGGCCTGGAAACCCTGCCCCTGCGGATGGCCCGGCACTGCGAGAACGGCCTGGCGGTGGCCAGGTTCCTGAAGGATCACCCCAAGGTGGCCTGGGTGCGCTACCCCGGCCTGGAGGGCGACCCCTACTATGAGCGGGCCATGAAGTATATGCCCGACGGCACCTGCGGCGTGGTGTCCTTCGGCGTGAAGGGCGGCCGGGAGGCGGCCTCCAAATTCATGGCCGGGCTGAAGCTGGCCTCCATCGCCACCCACGTGGCCGACGCCAAGACCTGCACCCTCCACCCGGCGTCCACCACCCACCGGCAGATGACCGACGAGGAGCTGGCCGCCGCCGGGGTGTCCCCCGATCTGGTGCGGCTCAGCGTGGGCATCGAGGACATCCGGGATATCCTGGACGACGTGGATCAGGCTCTGGCCGGGGTGTGAGCCATGTATGTGAATCCTGAACTCTATTCCGGCGCGCCGGCGGAGCAGCGGGACCCCAACGAAATGGCGGTATACGCCTTCCTGGACAGGCTGGGCATCTCCTACCTCCGGTGCGACCACGACTACGCCAACACCATGGAGGACTGCAAGGCGGTGGAGGCGGTGCTGGGCGTGCCCGTGTGCAAGAACCTGCTGCTCACCAACCGGAAGCAGACCGACTTCTACCTGCTCATGATGCCGGGGGACAAGCCCTTCAAAACCAAGGACGTCACCGCCCAGCTGGACTGCGCCCGCCTCTCCTTCGCCAGTCCGGAGCAGATGAAGGCCCTTCTGGGGGCCGCCCCCGGCTCGGCCAGCGCCTTTGAGCTGATGCACGACGGGGAGGGCAAGGTGCGCCTGGTCATCGACCGGGAGCTGCTGGACGGGGAGTATATCAGCGGACACCCCTGCTTCTCCACCTCCACCATCCGGCTGAAACGGACGGATTTTCTGGAGAAATTCCTGCCCGCCGTGGGCCACACCCCCACCGTGGTGGACCTGCCCTGGCCGGAGCAGGAATAAAACTTCATGCGCCCGGGGCGCACCATCAAAACAGGAAATGGCCGTGACGCATGAAGTTTTTGCGCATGTGGGCCGTCCCGGCCCACGCGCTGTGATTTCATGGCCGTGCCGCTTTATAGCGGCACATGGCCAGTTTTGCTATGCTTTTGCATAGCAAAAAAGAGTTGCAATTTCCCGGCAGCGGGACTATAATGCATTCTACAATTGAAAAAAACGGGAGCTTGTGTTACAGGCTGAGAGTAAGGTATAACCTTAGACCGATCACCTGATTTGGGTAATGCCAACGTAGGGAAACATATGGGTTCGCTTTGTCGCGGGGATTATCCAAAGGGATGATCCCCGCTTTTTTGTTCAGAAGGGAGGGAAAAGAGACCCGGCGGGCAGAAGGGGAGCGCCTTGTGCCTGAGATTTTTGCGATGGGAACCCGTGTTTCGGGGTGAGAGGAGGCTAGGGAGCCTCGACCGTGCGAAAGCCATTCACTTTCGTAATCTTACTTACGAAAAGAGTGTCCTGTGATGAACAATTCCAAAAAGATTTTCCGTATGGTGTTCCTGGCTATGATGGTGGCCATCGGCGTGGTGATCTCCCCCATCCTGCGGGTGGAGGGCATGTGCCCCACCGCCCACCTCATCAACATCGTGTGCGCGGTGCTGATGGGACCCTGGTACGCCCTGCTGTGCGCCACCCTCATCGGGATCATCCGCATGAGCACCATGGGCATCCCGCCCCTGGCCCTCACCGGCGCGGTGTTCGGCGCCTTCCTCTCCGGCGTGCTCTACCGGGCGTCCAAGGGCAGGCTCATCTGCGCCGTCATCGGCGAGGTGGTGGGCACCGGCATCATCGGCGCCATCGTCTCCTACCCGGTGATGACCTTCCTGGTGCACAAAGAGGGGCTGACCTGGCTGTTCTATGTGCCCTCCTTCCTGTGCGGTACCCTGATCGGCGGCTCGGTGGCCTTCGTGTTCCTGCGGCAGCTGGCCAGGGCCGGGGTTTTGCCCCGGTTCCAGCGGATGCTCTCCGACCAGAGCTTTGAGGAGGGGAGCAGCCCGGTCTCCAACGCCGCTGCCATCGCCGCCCTGGGCGTGATCGGATATCTGATCATCAAGATCCTCACCAGCATGGTGTTTCACACCACCGACCCGCTGTGGAATTGGGTGGCCTGGGGCGCCGTCCTGCTGGCCGTGGTCATCGCATTGGCCTATTACCTCCTTCACCCACAGAGAAAGCAGATGAATGTACATGAGTAAAAACCTTACACCTGTGCTCCGCGCCATCCGGGACAGAGCCCCGCTGATCCACGCCATCACCAACCCCATTTCCATCACCCAGTGCGCCAACGCCGTGCTGGCCCTGGGCGCGCGGCCCATTATGGCCGAGCATCCCAGGGAGGTGGAGGAGATCACCGCCACGGCGGCCGCCCTGCTGCTCAACCTGGGCAACATCACCGATGTGCGGATGGAGGCCATGGAGCGCGCCGCGGAGGCGGCCGGGAAAAACGGGGTGCCTGTGGTGCTGGACGCGGTGGGGGTGGCCTGCTCCCGGATGCGGCGGGATTACGCCTGCCGGCTGCTGGAGCGCTTCCCGCCTGCGGTGCTCAAGGGCAATTACGCCGAGATCAACGCCCTGGTTTGCCCGGACTACACCGCCTCCGGCGTGGACGGGGACAGGGCCCTGGACCCGGCGGATCTGGCCGGAGCGGCCGGAGGGCTGGCCCGGCGGTACGGCTGCGTGGTCCTGGCCAGCGGCGCGGCCGACCTGGTGACCGACGGGGCCCGGACCACGGCCATATACAACGGCACCCCCCAGCTGGGACAGGTCACCGGGACGGGCTGCATGCTGGGCGCCCTGTGCGCCTGCTTCCTGGCGGCGGCGGAGCCGATGGCCGCGGCGGAGGCGGCCTGCGTCACCCTGGGGGCGGCGGGCGAGCGGGCGGCCACCCCCAAGGGGAGCGGCACGTTTCTGGTGAACCTGATGGACCAGCTCTCCACCCTGGACGGAGACACCATCCAAGCCTGTGAACGGACGGAGGAATTACACCGTGAAGAAACAACTTGATACCACCCTGTACCTGGTGACCGACAGCACCGGCCTGTCTGAGGCGGCATTTCTGGAAAAGGTGGAGCAGGCCCTCCAGGGCGGCGTGACCTTTTTGCAGCTGCGGGAGAAGGAGCGCTCCACCCGGGAATACATCCATCTGGCCCGGCAGGTCCACGCCCTCGCCAGGCGCTACCAGGTGCCGCTGGTGGTGGACGACCGGGTGGACGTGGCCCTGGCGGCGGAGGTGGACGGGGTCCATGTGGGCCAGTCCGACATGCCGGTGTGGCAGGCCAGAAAGCTGCTGGGCCCGGACAAGATCGTGGGCGCCACCGCCAAGACCGTCCCCCAGGCCCTGGAGGCCCTGGAACAGGGCGCGGACTACCTGGGGGTGGGCGCCATCTACCCCACCACCACCAAGGTGGTCACCGTCATCACCTCCACCGATACCCTGGGGGAAATATGCAGGGCCGTCCCCATTCCGGTCAACGCCATCGGCGGGCTGAACCGGGACAACCTGGGGGTGCTGAAGGGCATCCCCATCCGGGGCATCTGCGTGGTCTCCGCCATCATGAAGGCGGACGACCCCAAAGCCGCGGCGGAGGGGCTGCGGCTGGCCTTTGACCAGCTGAAACACTAAAGCAGATCCAGCGGCACATTGGGGGCACCACCTTATGCCGCTTAACAAAACAATGCTGAAACCCAAAAGGAGGCATTTTCCGTGAAAACAGCATTGACCATTGCAGGCAGCGACTGCAGCGGAGGCGCCGGCATTCAGGCTGATCTGAAAACCATGACCATGAACGGGGTCTACGGCATGAGCGCCATCACGGCGCTGACAGCCCAGAACACCACCGGCGTCACCGGAATCATGGAGGTCTCACCCGACTTCCTCCGCCAGCAGCTGGACATGATCTTCGCCGACATCCCGCCCGACGCGGTGAAGATCGGCATGGTGTCCAGCGGGGCACTCATTGCGGTCATCGCCCAGGCCCTGACCCACTGGCGGGCCAGGCACATCGTGGTGGACCCGGTGATGGTGGCCACCAGCGGCTCGGCCCTGATGGAGACGGAGGCGGTCTCCGTCCTGAAGGAAAAGCTGCTGCCCATGGCCGACCTGGTCACACCCAACATCCCGGAGGCGGAGGTGCTGTCCGGGCTGACCATCCGGGGCAGGGAGGATATGGAGCAGGCTGCCAAAGCCATCGCCCAGGCCCACGGCTGCGCCGTCCTGCTCAAGGGCGGCCACAGCGTCAGCGACGCCGACGACCTGCTGTACGCCGGCGGACAGGCCCGGTGGTTCCAGGGAAAGCGCATCCACAACCCCAACACCCACGGCACCGGCTGCACCCTGTCCTCCGCCATCGCCGCCAACCTGGCCAAGGGCTTCCCCATGGAGGAGGCCATCCGCCGGGCCAAGGACTATATCTCCGGCGCCCTGGCGGCTATGCTGGACCTGGGAAAGGGCAGCGGCCCTATGGCCCACAACTTCGCTTTGTGCGGTACCTTCGCCGAAGAACATAGATCAGTCTGAAAGGAAGAAAACACCATGAGAAATTATGCCACACAGATGGAGGCGGCCAGAAAGGGCATCATCACCCCTGAGATGGAGGCGGTGGCCGCCAAGGAGTACCGTACCGGGGAGGAGATCCGGGACCTGGTGGCCAGAGGCCAGGCGGCTATCTGCGCCAACAGGCTCCACACCTGCCTGGACCCCAACGGCGTGGGCTCCATGCTGCGCACCAAAATCAACGTGAACCTGGGCGTGTCCCGGGACTGCAAGGACTACGACGTGGAGATGGAGAAGGTCATGGCTGCCGTCCGCATGGGGGCGGAGGCCATTATGGACCTGTCCTCCCACGGCAACACCCAGCCCTTCCGCCAGAAGCTGACCAGAGAGTGCCCCGCCATGATCGGCACCGTGCCCGTCTACGACAGCGTCATCCACTATCAGCGGGACCTGGCTACCCTGACGGCAAAGGACTTCATCGACGTGATCCGCCTCCACGCCCAGGACGGCGTGGATTTCGTCACCCTCCACTGCGGCATCACCCGCAAGACCATCGACCAGATCAGACAGCACAAGCGGAAAATGAACATCGTCTCCCGGGGCGGCTCCCTGGTCTTCGCCTGGATGTGCATGACGGGGGAGGAGAACCCCTTCTATGAGTACTTTGACCAGATCCTGGACATCTGCCGGGCGTACGACGTGACCATCTCCCTGGGCGACGCCTGCCGCCCCGGCTGCCTGGCCGACGGCAGCGACGTGTGCCAGATCGAGGAGCTGGTCCGCCTGGGCGAGCTGACAAAACGGGCCTGGGCCAGAGACGTGCAGGTGATGGTGGAGGGTCCCGGCCACATGCCCATGGACCAGATCGAGGCCAACATGAAGCTCCAGCAGACCATCTGCATGGGCGCCCCCTTCTATGTGCTGGGCCCCATCGTCACCGACATCGCCCCGGGCTACGACCACATCACCTCCGCCATCGGCGGGGCCATCGCAGCCGCCTCCGGCGCGGCCTTCCTGTGCTACGTCACCCCGGCCGAGCACCTGGCCCTGCCCAATGTGGAGGACGTGAAGCAGGGCATCGTGGCCGCCAAGATCGCGGCCCACGCCGCCGATATCGCCAAGAAAATCCCCCACGCCAGAGACCGGGACGACGCCATGGCCGACGCCCGGCGGACCTTCGACTGGGAGAAGCAGTGGGAGTGCTCCATCGACCCGGAGACCGCCAAGGCCATCCGGGCCGACCGGGCGCCCGAGCACGAGGACAGCTGCTCCATGTGCGGCAAGTTCTGCGCCGTGCGCAGCATGAACAAGGCACTCAGCGGCGAGTACATCGACATTCTGTGAGGCAGACATACAGGCGGACAGCAAACTGGCTGTCCGCCTCTTTTTTTTTAGGTGTACGCACCCGTGAAACCTTCCGGCAGGCGCACCCCAATATACAGAAGGAGGCAGGGGAGCATGACGGAATATCATTTCAATGCCGGGCTGGCCCGGCGCTATGGCGTGAACGGAGCCATCTTCCTCCACGCCATGGCCTTCTGGATCAGAAAAAACAAAAGCAGCGGAAGAAACTTCCACAATGGGCGGACCTGGACCTACAACACCCTGGAGGCACTGGCCGCCCAATTCCCCTTCTGGTCCAGAAGACAGGTGGAGCGGATCGTCTCAAAGCTGAAACAGGACGGGGCGCTGCTCACCGGAAACTTCAACAAAAACAGAACCGACCGCACCGTGTGGTACGCCCTGGCAGACAGCGTGCTGGAGGTGTACGGCCTGACCGGCCAAAACGGTGAAGTCCATGGCACCGGATGGGGAAAGCCATATCACCAGACGGGGAAATGTAATAAGGAAACAGTTACTGACCAGTTAAATAGACCCACTGTGGTCCCAGGTGCAGGGCTGGCCGCCCGGGAGGAGGTGCCTACATGGTGAGTATGGAGACCAAGGACCGACTGTCCAGCCAGGAGGCCGTGCTGGGCTCCCTGCTGCTGGAGCCCAGGCTCATCGGCCCGGTGCTGAGCCAGGTGTCCGACCGGGACTTCCTGGACGACACCTACCGGCAGGTCTTTCAGGCCATCCGGGCCCAGTTCCTCAGCGGCGGGCCGGTGGACCCGGTCACCGTCCGGGACAGGCTGGGCGGCGGCGAGACGTGGAGCAAGCTGCTGCTGGAGATCATGGAGGACACCCCCACCGCCGCAAATATCCAGGCCTATGTGCCCAGAATGCAGGAGCAGGCGCGGGTCATGCAGGGGCGGAGCATCGCCCGGGAGCTGCTGGAGGCCCGGGATCTGGAGGAGCTGCGCCGGGGCACGGACAGGCTCCAGGCCCTGGCCGTGGACCGCCAGGACGTGAGGCGGATGAACATGGAGCAGATGCTGGAATCCTTCTGGCAGCGCCACACCCAGCCCCGCCGCTACCTCACCTGGGGCCTGCCCAAGCTGGACGCACAGCTCTTTGCCGAGCCGGGAGACATGGTGGTGCTGGGCGGCTACCCCTCCGCGGGAAAGACCGCCCTGGCCGTGGCCTTCGCCTGCCACCAGAGCCAGGACATGCGGGTGGGCTTCTACTCCCTGGAGACCAGCCGGTTCAAGCTGGCCGACCGGCTGATCGCCAGCATGGCGGGCATCGGGATGGCCGCCATCAAGCGGGGCGCCCTCACGGAGGAGGACTGGGCCCTGGCCGCCGGCGCCGCCCCAAAGCTCCTCCAGCGCAGCCTGGAGCTCATCGACGCCTCCGGCATGACCGCCGCCGACATCCGGGCCGACGCCCTGGCCAACCGCTACCAGATCATCTATGTGGACTACCTCCAGATCGTGGAGCCCGAAAACCGGAAGACCAGCCGCACCGAACAGGTCTCCGCCATCAGCAGAGGCTTCCAGCAGACCGCCCACGGCAACGGTATGCTGGTGGTGGCCCTCTCCCAGCTGGCACGGGCGGAAAAGTCCAGGGACGAGAGCAGAACCTTCGAGCCTACCATGAGCGACCTCCGGGAGTCCGGACAGATCGAACAGGACGCCGACGCCGTCCTGCTGCTCTACCTGGAAAACCCCGCCAGACCCAACGGCAGCCGGCGGGTGCTCAAGCTGGCCAAAAACAAGGACGGTGAGCGGGGGCGGATTTTTCTGGACTTCGACGGCGCCTGCCAGCGGTTCAGCCAGGCCCCGGACCAGACAAAAACCACCACTTGACCCCGGGGATGTACGCCTTCGTCCCACTTTTCGGGCCGGAACCCCATCAGTGAGGTGCGGGCAACAACCTGACTTTTGCAATGGGGTGATGATGTGATAGCCTTTTCAGACTGGCACATCGCCGTGGACGGCGAGCTGTTTGCCAGACAGTACGACAACCTGACCAGAGAGCTGCGCGTGGAGGGCCCTGTCCCGGAGGGGTGGGACTGGGCGCTGCTGGTGCGGGTGGAAGACGAATTTAACGTGATCCTGCTGGAGCGGACGGAGGACGGAGACCTCTCCGTTACGCTGACCCGGGAGATGCTGGCCCTGTCCGGCTACTATACCTTGCAGCTCAGGGCTTCCATGGGAGAGACGGTGCGGCACACCAATCTGATCCGGGTGTTTGTCCCGGAGAGCTTGTCCGGCGACGCCCAGTGGCCTGAGCTGCCTTCGGCCTTCAGCCAGATGGAGGAGTCCATCCGGGCCCTCAGCGAGCACCCGCCCACCGTGGTGGGGGACAGCCCCTTCTGGTTTATCTGGGACCAGGAGACCGGCCGGTATGTGGAGACCGACGTGCCCCTGCCCAGAGGCCCCCAGGGTCCCAAGGGCGACCAGGGCGACACCGGCCCGGAGGGCCCCCAGGGCCCCAAGGGCGAACAGGGAGAGACCGGCCCGGAGGGTCCCCAGGGTCCCAAGGGTGAACAGGGCGACACCGGCCCACAGGGACCCGCAGGAGCGGACGGAAGGAGCGCATACCAGGATGCGGCTGCCTCAGGCTACACCGGTACAGAAGCTGATTTCAATGCGGCGCTGGCATGCTTGCCCAGCATGTGGATGCTGGAAGGCGGTACGGCAATCACACAGGCAGGTGATCTGAACAGTTACACCACAGCGGGGAACTACTATTGTGGCACCAGTTCCGTTGCCGCCACTATGCAAAACTGCCCTGTGCAAAAAGCCTTTTTCCTGAAGGTGTTCAATCCCATTGGAGTCAATTCCAATTATTTCGCCCAACTTATCATGTCGTATTCCGACATGCGTCCTAGAATGCGGATCAGTTCCTATGGCAGCTTCGGCCCCTGGATCGAGTTTGCCTTTTTGACCGACCTTACGCTTAGCCAGCTGGGCATAACCGCCTCCATTGACGAACTGAACTATGTGGATGGAGTAACGGCCCCCCTGCAAACGCAAATATCCAACCGGCTGCTTAAAAACTTCCGGTTTTCTGGAAGCTCCGGCTCTGCGTATACCTTTGCGTTCCAAAACGCGGATGCGAGCTCCTTTGGAAGCATCGGCGGCTACGGCTCCGGCGGCATTGGCGCGCGGCTTTTTATGGGCTTCGGCGATTCGCCGTGGTTGCCGGAAAATGCTTTGATTGTCTCGCCTACCGAGCTGAAATATAAAAACAACGATGTTTACCACGCGGGCAACCCTCCAAAGCTGGAGAATATGGGCGTTACAGCCAAAGCGGATGAGCTGAATTACGTCAGCGGCGTGACGGGCAGCATCCAGGAGCAGCTCAATGCCATCACCGCCCAGATCGGGGACATTGCGGCCCAGCTGGACGCCATCAACGGGGAGGTGGTCTGAGTGGCAAATACCATCGCGGATAAGCTGGAGCGGCTGGAGCAGACCAAGCAGAAGCTGAGAGGAGCCATTAGCTCCAAAACTGGAGAGGATGCCGGGGAGCTGTTTTCCGCTTACCCGGAAAAACTGACAGAGATGAAAGTGCTTGATAAATCCCCGGTGGCGAGCTATTCCGATTTGCAGCTGAGGATTCTGGGCCCGGCCAGCGGCAGCGGATTTGTCCCGCTTTCTGACATAGGGGTTCGTGTGGAGGTCGATTCCCTTGTGATTGAAGTATACGGAAGCGAAATTACTTACAGCTCATCAAGCGGCGGGGGAGAAGCAATTTTGAACGGGACGATAAGAATACCGCTCAGATAAAAGGGAGGAAACGCAATGAGCAAGCAAATTGCATCTGTCCCGCTGGCCGAGATTGCCCGCCTCGGGATCGTGGTGACAAAATGCCGCAAGACCTTGGCCCAGGTCAAGGCGGAGACCGGCGCCGACTACATCCTCAACGGAGGCATGTGGAACGCCGACGGCTCCCCATGCAGAGGGTTAAAGGTGGGTGGTAAATTGCTGTCCGCCACCCCTTGGGGAGACCTGGCGGGCTACGGCTGGAACTCGGCGCAGGACATCAGGCAGACCACCGACTGGAACGCCTGCCAAAACTACATCTGCACCTCGCCCCTGATCGTGGACGGGAAACGGCTGGCAAAGCTGCCCTGCGACAGCGCCCAGGGCGGGGCACGGCCCCGCAGCGCCATGGGCATCGTGGGAAGCTCCCTGCTGCTGTTCTGCACCGACGGCAGCATGACGCCCGAGCAGCTGTGCGGCGAGCTGGAGGACAGAGGATGTTCCTCCGCCATGATGCTGGACAGCGGCGGCAGCTCCCAGTGTGACTTTGACGGGAAGACCGTCCGGGCGTCCAGACTGGTGCACAACTGGATCTGCGTGTGGGTAAAAAAAGAGGCGGCAGTCGAGCCGCCGGAAGGGGAGGAGAGCATGGGAAACTATCGCGTGACGCCGTCCATCGGCCTCAACGCCCGCAGCGGACCGGGGACAGGCTATGCCAAGACGGGGGCCTATCCCTGCGGCACAGTGGTGGAGATTCTGGCCATCCAGGACGGCTGGGGGCAGACCGAAAAGGGCTGGGTGTCCATGGACTATCTGGAGCATGTGGAGGCCGCCCGGCGGGTCACAGACAACGGCATCGCCATCCAGGCGGACTACATCCCGGAGGGGCGGAAGAACCGGCCGGCCGGCAGCAATCCGGACACCTCCATCACCATCCATGAGACGGGCAACTACGCCGACGGCGCGGACGCCGCCGCTCATGCCTCCTGGCTCAAGGACGACGATGCCGAGAAAAAGCGCATCAGTTACCACTACACGGTGGATGACCACGCCATTATCCAGCACCTGCCGGACAGCGAAACGGCCTATCACGCCGGGGACGGCACCGACGGACCCTGCAACACCACCAGCATCGGCATCGAGATCTGCGTCAACAAGGACGGCGACTTTGAGCGGGCCAAGGCAAACGCCGCTTCCCTGGTGCGCCTGCTGATGGACGAGCATGGTTTTTCTCTGGAGCATGTGTATCAGCACAACCATTGGAACGGTAAGGACTGCCCCAAGACCATCCGGGCCACCCCCGGCGGCTGGGATGCCTTCCTCAGCCTGTGCGGCGGCCACGACCCGGAGCAGGAAGCGCTGGAGGACGCCGTGGACGCCCTGGCCGCCGCCGGAATCCTGACCGCTGTGGACTACTGGAAGGGAGATTCCTATTCCAGCAGCAACGTCCACGCCCTGATCAAGAGTATGGCTGCCTATGTGCGGCGTCAGTGAGGAGGAGAGATAATGGAGCATATCAATGGGTTCAAGGCGGCCATTGCCGCCGTCTGTGCCGCCCTCACCGCCCTGTGGGGCTGGTTCGGCTGGGTGGTGGTGACCTGGGTCGTCTTTATGGTCATCGACTATGTCACCGGCTCCTGCGCCGCCCTGCGGGCAGGGGAGTGGTCCAGCAAAAGCGCACGGGACGGCATTTGGCACAAGCTGGGCAGCATCGTGGCTGTCATCGTGGCGGCGCTGCTGGATGTGGTGATCAGCCGCCTGCTGGCCAACGTGCCCGGCGTGGAGCTGCCGTTTACGTATTCGGTCCTGCTCAGTCCTTTGGTGGTGATCTGGTATATCCTGACCGAAGCGGGGAGCATCATCGAAAATGCCGGCGCTCTGGGTGCCCCCATCCCCGCCTGGCTGGCCAAAATGATCGCAGTACTGGAGGCCAGAGTGGACGACGCCGGGGACAAGCTGAGCGACGGGTCCGATGACCCGTAAGCGGGGCGGATAAGCAAAGCCCTGCATCCGTGAGGATGCAGGGTTTTGCGGTTGGCGGCCTTGAGTAATTGACTATATCCGTCATCTTTAGTACAATATTTCCAGGCAGAAGATTTCAAAAGGGGGGAGAAAAAGTGAAGCAGTCCACGGGTGAAGATAGAAAGATCCAGGCTGTCAAGGAAGCTACCAGCTTTTTGTTTCACAAGCACTATTGCGAAAACGATGTGGAAGCCATTATCAAGCTCTTTGACGACAAAATGAGCTGGTTTGGCGCGGGCGAAAATGAGTATGCCACGGGAACGGATAACATTTCCGGCATCTTTCGGCAGTTTGCGGGTATGGTTCCCAAATGCAATATCTGGAACGAAGAATACCATGTGATTGACATTTCACCTGACGTATTCATTTGCAGCGGCAGAGCGTGGATTGCCACTGATCCCTCCACCGGCATTTATTTGCGCGCCCATCAGCGTATTACCGCCGTCTTCCGCTGGGCCGATGACGCGCCCCGCTGCTGCCATATCCATATCTCCGATCCCTATTCCGAAATGACGCAGGAGGATGTGGGATTTCCGACACAAATCGGGCAGTATACATATGAGTATTTGAATCAGTGTATTGAGGAATACAAGAGAAAAATCAAAGAACAGACGGAAATCCTGAAAAAATTGAGCTTCGAAGATTCGCTGACCGGACTGTATAACCGAAATAAGTTCAACCACACCATGCAAAGCTTTGAAATGGCCTCGCTTTCGCAGCTGACCATATCGCCCGCGTGTTCCCAGGCAAAGCGTACCGCATCGGCGGCGATGAGTTTGCGGTTATTGACACGGAATCGGAAGAAAGCGCCTTTCAGAAGGCCATCTCCACGATGCAGGAAAATATGGTGCAAGACGGGATCAGCGTTTCTCTGGGTATATCGTGGAGATGCAGCCGCTGCAATATAAAAGAGCAGTATGACGAGGCCGATCGGCTCATGTACCGGGCGAAAGCCGAGTTTTACAGCGCGTATGGCAATGACCGGCGGCGAAATTAACCGGAATCTGCGGCGCTTTTGCGCCGCTGGAAACCAAAAAGAAGCAGGCCCTGGGGCCCCACACCGTGGGGCGGCGCCTTTGCGCCGTAC
>CALWXT010000047.1 GCA_944385575.1 uncultured Flavonifractor sp.
CTCCTCGATGCCGCCGTGCTTCTTGGCAATGACGGTGCCCTCGAAGACCTGGATACGCTCGCGGTTGCCTTCCTTGATGTGCACGTGCACACGGACGGTGTCGCCCACCTCAGCCTTGGGGGGCTCGGACTTCTGGTACTTGGCGCTGAAAGCCTGCATGAGATCCATTTTTACTTCCTCCTGTTTATAGGCGTTCGTGCCGGCTGTAAGCGCCGCTCTCTCTTTCGGAGCGGCAGCCGCAGAGGACCACCCTTTATTGAGTCCGTAGTATTCTACCACGACGGCGAGACAAATGCAAGTATTTTTTTCCGCCCAGACTTCCGGCCAGCAGCCAGATGCTCAGCAGGGGCAGGGTCAGGTTCAGCGTGCCATACCACAGGAGGACCAGTGTACCAGCCAGCAGTCCGGCAGCCAGGGCGCAGGCCAGGATGTCCAGGAACCGGGCCGCTCCGTCGTCTCCCAAAAGCGGCCCCAGCATAAATCGCAGGGCCCTTCCTCCATCCAGGCAGCCGGCAGGCAGCAAGTTGAAGGCGCCCAAGGCCAGATTGATGCCCGCAAAGCACCAGCCCTTCTCTCCAAGCAGGCGTACACTCAAAAGCCCCGCGGCCAGATTCACCAGCGGTCCCGACAGGGCCGCCAGCACCTGGCCCATATGTCCAATGGCATGGCGGGCAGACAGGCGCATTTCTGCCCCCACGCAGGTAAGACGCAGCCGGGTCACCTGCCCGCCCAGGGCCAGGATAGCCAGGATATGGCCCAGTTCGTGAATGGCACAGGCCAGCATGGAGAGCAAAAACAGGCCCTGATCGTCAAAATAATAGAGCAGCGCACCCAGAAGCAGCGCGCCGCCGCTCACCTCTATTCCCTTCCAGCGCAGTATGGTCACTGAGTCTCAATGTAGTACAGCGGGTTGAGGCGCACGCCGTTGAGCTTCATCTCAAAGTGCAGGTGGGGTCCGGTAACATTGCCGGTAGCCCCCGACTCTGCCACCTTCTCACCTGCCGCCACGGTCTGCCCCTGTTGGACGCACAGCTTGCTGCAATGGCAATAGAACGTTGTCAGCCCTCCGGTATGGCTGATTTGAAGGTAAAGGCCATACTCCGGGCTGTCACCGATATAGTCTACGGTACCCGCGGCAAATGCCTGGACGGGGGTGCCGCTGTTCACCGCCAGGTCCACCCCGTTATGGAACCGTTCCTCTCCATCCACGGGGTGTTCCCGCCAGCCAAAGGTTGAGGAAACCCAGCCCAGAGCCGGAGTGACCGTTTCATCTACCCCGATGGCACTCAAATTATATTTGTCCATGGTGGTATTGTCCGGCAGAGCCGGGCCGTCATAGGCAACATGCTCCACCGCAGGCTCGGGAGTTGGTGTAGGGGACGGCGCAGGGGTGGCTTCCGGCTCCGGTGTCGCAGAGGGCTCCACCGGCTGAGGTGTTCCAGCTACCATCTGCATGGTATCGGTCCACAGTCCCTCCGGTCCTTCCGGCGCCTGACGCAGGCCGGTAAGGAGCGCAGCCTGCGCCCGATAGGCGTCCGTATTCTGGTCCGCGCCTCCGGCCTCGCTGCCGGTCAGACCACCCCACAGCACGCTCAGCGCGTCTGCTACCGGCTCTCCCTCAGACACCGCCTGCCCCAGCGCGGAGAAGGCGGCCTGAAAATCCGTGTCCTGGCGGATCACAGTCAGGAGCTGCTCCCGCACATTGGCCATACCGGCGGGGAAAATCCCTTTTCCGATAAAAACAGCCAGGAACAGCACCAGGCAGGTTACCAGCTGAATCAGCCGGCGCCGCTCCGCTGGCCCCAAAGCCGTTTTTGTCCGCTGACGCCGGGCAGCCGAGGTGTTTCTCCGCCCTGAGCTTCTGCTGCTTTGCCGCGTTCGCCCCTGTTCCTGCGTTCGTCTGACCGTCCCCATAGCGGTGTCCTTCCCTTCTGTAAGGCGTTTCGGACTATCTATATGCGGACGGGCTCTGCGCTATTCCTTTCTCTCAGCCGTTCCTGCCCTTGATCTCCTCCCAGTAGCGCTTGGCGGCCTGCTCGGTCTTGTTTTCTCCGTACTGATAATAATGGGCACCGGCCAAAATATCCGGCAGATACTGCTGCTTGACCCAGTGATTGGGGAAATCGTGGGGATAGAGGTACCCCTGCTCCCGCTCCATGCCCGCAGAATCGGCGTGGACGTTCTGCAGATGCCGGGGATAGTCCCCTGTCTTGCCCGCCCGCACATCGGCCTGGGCGGCGGCAATGCCTTTATAAACCGAGTTGGACTTGGGCGCGGTGGCAAGAAGGACAGCAGCCTGGGCCAGGGGCAGCCGCGCTTCCGGCAGGCCCAGCTGGAGGGCATTATCTACGCAGGCCTTGACGATGAGAGCCGCCTGGGGATAGGCCATGCCCACGTCCTCGCTGGCGGAGCACAGCAGCCGCCGGATGGCGGTGATCAGGTCTCCCGCCTCCAGCAGCCGGGCCAGGTAGTGCAGGGCGGCGTCTGGGTCGGAACCCCGGAGGGATTTCATCAAGGCGGAGGCAATGTCAAAATGGTCATCCCCCTCCCGGTCGTACCGCATAGCGGATCGCTGGGCCACCGTCTGGGCATCGTCCAGAGTGACAAGCAATTTCCCTTGCTCCCGCTTGGCGGAGTTGAGCAGCAGCTCAATGGCGTTCATGGCCTTGCGCACGTCACCGCCGCAGGCGGAGGCAATGTGCTCCTTCACGCCGTCTTCGCACACCACTTCCCCTTCCAGCCGCTCTCCCATCAGCCGGATGCCCCGCTCCACGGCGGGCAGCACGTCTGCGGCGGACAGCGGCTTGAACTCAAACACCGTGGACCGGCTGAGCACAGCGTTATAGACATAAAAATAGGGGTTCTCCGTGGTGGAGGCAATGAGGGTGATCTTCCCGTTCTCCATAAACTCCAGCAACGACTGCTGCTGCTTCTTATTAAAATATTGTATCTCGTCCAGGTAGAGCAGCACACCGTCGGGGGCCAGCATGGTGCCGATCTCTCCGATGATCTCCTTAATATCGGAAATGGACGCAGTGGTGGCGTTGAGCCGGTGGAGGGGCCGGTTGGTGCGCTTGGCGATCAGATTGGCCACAGTCGTCTTGCCGGTGCCTGATGGCCCATAGAACACCAGATTGGGGATATTGCCCCCCTCAATGATGCGGCGGAGCAGACCGCCCTCCCCAAGGATATGCTTCTGGCCCACCACCTCATCCAGGGTCTGGGGCCGGATCTCGTCAGCCAGCGGCCGATATGTCATGGGAAATGCCTCCCTTACCAAAGAAGAATGGAGCGGAATCGCTTCCGCTCCATTCTAACACATGTTCGATTATTCGTACAGGGGGTATTTGGCAGTCAGCTGGGCCACCTGGGCACGCAGATCATCCTGCTTGCCCTCGAAATCCACAGCCGTATTCCACATGATCTTGGCGATGGCTTCCATGTCCTCCTCCTTGAAGCCGCGGGTGGTTGCGGCGGGGGTGCCCACCCGGATGCCGGAGGTGACAAAGGGCTTCTCAGGATCGTTGGGGATGGCGTTCTTGTTGACGGTGATGTTCACCTCGTCCAGACGCTTCTCCATCTCCTTGCCGGTGAGCTTGGCAGGACGCAGATCCACCAGCATCAGGTGGTTGTCGGTGCCGCCGCTGACCAGGTCAAAGCCCTCCGCCATCAGCGCCTTGGCCAGCGCTGCGGCGTTATTGACGATCTGCTGCTGATAGGCCTTGAATTCCGGCTTCATGGCCTCGCCCAGCGCCACCGCCTTGGCGGCGATGATATGCTCCAGAGGGCCGCCCTGGCTGCCGGGGAAGATGGCGGAGTCGATCTTCTTGGCCAGCTCCTCCTTGCAGAGGATCATGCCGCCCCGGGGACCCCGGAGGGTCTTGTGGGTGGTGGTGGACACCACGTCGGCATAGGGCACCGGGGAGGGATGGAGCCCGGCGGCCACCAGGCCGGCAATGTGGGCCATATCCACAAACAGATAGGCACCCACCTCGTGGGCAATCTCCCCAAAGGTCTTAAAGTCGATGATCCGGGGATAGGCGGAGGCGCCGGCCAGGATCATCTTGGGCTTGTGCTTCTTGGCCAGGTCACGCACCTGGTCATAGTCAATGTAGCCCTGGTCATTGACACCATAGGCCACGATGTTATAATTCTTGCCGGAGAAGTTGACCGGAGAGCCGTGGGTCAGGTGGCCGCCGTTGGCCAGATCCATGCCGAGCACGGTGTCACCCACATTGCACAGGGCCTGATACACCGCGTAGTTGGCATTGGCGCCGCAGTGAGGCTGTACGTTGGCGTGGTCGGCACCAAAGAGCTGGCAGGCACGCCGGCGGGCAATGTCCTCCACCACGTCCACGCACTGGCAGCCGCCGTAATACCGCTTGCCGGGATAGCCTTCGGCATATTTATTGGTGAGCACCGTGGCAGCCGCCGCCAGTACCGCCTCGCTGACAAAGTTCTCAGAGGCGATAAGTTCAATGTTCCGGCGCTGCCGGTCGTACTCCGCCTGAACCGCAGCCCCTATCTCCGGGTCCTGCTCCGTCAGAAACGTCATGATATCCTTGACCAAATCCTGTCGCCACCTTTCCCGATTCTCCGCGTCCGGCCCATATATTAGGGGCCGTTTTAGCGATTTAGTCTATTATACCTGCTCCGCCATAAAAAAACAATTGTCATCTGTAGAAAAACGTCCTCGTATTTTATCAGATTCTGTGTTATATTGTCTAACGAGGTGATTGCATGAAAACCCAAGAGGAAGTCTGGTCTATCGTTCAGGAGCTCAAGCGCCTTTATCCCGATGGGCTGTGCTCTCTCCCCTATCCCAAGCCCTATGAGCTGCTGTTTGCCGTCCGTCTGGCCGCCCAGTGCACCGACGAGCGGGTCAATATGGTCACGCCCGCCCTGTTTGCCCGGTTCCCCACCCTGGAATCCCTTGCCGAGGCCGACATCAGCGAGGTGGAGACCTACATCCATTCCACCGGCTTTTTCCGGGCAAAGGCCCGGGACATCGTGGCTGCCTCCCGCATGATGCTGGAACAGTATGATGGGAAGGTGCCCGACACCATGGAGGACCTGCTGAAGCTGCCCGGCGTAGGCCGGAAGACCGCCAACCTGATTCTGGGCGACGTTTACCACAAGCCCGGTGTGGTGGTGGCTGACACCCACTGCATCCGCATTACCGGCCGCCTGGGCCTCACCGACGGCACCAAAGACCCGGTGAAGGTGGAGCAGCAGCTGCGCCAGGTGCTGCCGCCGGAGGAGTCCAATGACTTCTGCCATCGGATGGTACTGCACGGACGCGCGGTATGCATGGCCCGCAAGCCCGACTGCCAGAACTGCACCCTGCGGCCCTGGTGCGCACAGTTTACCAACAGCGGGAATGACTGACACAAAAAAGATCCCTTGAGGACACGACATCCTCAAGGGATCTTTTTTTACAGTTACAGCGCGGCCTCCAGCCACTCCGTGCTTCCGTTCTCACCCGGCACCTCCACGGCGAGATGGGAAAACCAGCTGTCGGGAGCGGCACCGTGCCAGTGCTTGACGCCCACAGGGATGTTGACCACCGTGCCCGGAAACAGCTCCATAGCGGGCTTGCCCCATTCCTGGTAGAGGCCCTTGCCTGCCACACAAATCAAAATCTGCCCGCCGCCCTGATCTGCATGGTGGATATGCCAGTGATTGCGGCAGCCCGGCTCAAAGGTCACGTTAAAAATCCCCACCTGCTGGGTGGAAAGAGGCGCCAAATAGCTCTGGCCGGTAAAATATTGGGCGAATCCGTCGTTGGGCTGTCCAATGGGGAACACCATCTCATTCTGATGGGCCGCCCGGCCGGAGTCCTGTTCCCCGCTGTCCGCCCACACCTCTTTTGCCATCCGGAACGCGGCCCACGCCTTCGGCCATCCGGCATAAAAAGCGCCATGGGTCAGAATCTCCGCAATCTCAGTTCTTGTGATGCCGTTGGTCTTGGCCGTCTGAAGATGGTAGCGAAAAGATTCATCAACCAGCCCCTGGGCCATCAACGCAACCACAGTGACCAGAGACCGGTCCCGAAGGGAAAGCCGGTCCTCCCTGCTCCACACCTGTCCAAACAAAACATCATCGTTCAGCTCCGCAAACTTGGGCGCAAACTCCCCAAGCGCATCTCTGCCTGCCGTCTGTTTGACTGCCATTTTATTTGCCTCCATTCCGTATATACCGTGCGCTATCCTGCTTTTATGATAGCTGTCGGGTATGGAAATGGCAAATACCTGTTGTCTCGAATCAGCTATGCCTATCAGGCATGGCTGTGCTCTGCCTCGGCCAGCTGGCTGCGGAACAGCGTCCGGAAGATCAGACGGGCCAGCGGTCCACAGAACAGCAGCTGCCAAATCAGAGCCATGGGCATGTTGCAGCCAAAGGTCTGGACCCAGGTTCCCAGGCTGGGCTCCTTAAACAGCAGTGTGGCAATCAGGCTCATGGTGGGACACATAATACACACAATCATGGTGGAGATGGCATAGGTGATGATCTGGGGCCGGTCAGTGGGCCGCACAACGGTAAAGGCCAGCTTGGTGGCCAGCTTCTCTACCACAAAAAACTCAAGAATAAAGGCAACGGGCACCATGATCGGCATTTCGTGGAGCGCCATACCGAAGGTGGCATTGGTAACGCCGCCGGTGTTCAGCGCCACATTATATACGATCATACCATAGACCATGATGGTGGCCATAATAATAGTGAAAACAACATTCTGGAACTTTGTTTTGGGCATTTCTTCTCTCTCCTTTAATTTGGAACGACGCACAAAAAAATAGCAGCGAAACTTTCGTCTCGCTACTATCCTTCACTGCGACTACCATTCATTGTTTTGAGTATAACACGGCCTTTGTTCCCCGTGTAAGTCTTTTTTTCTCTGCGGAAGTAACAAAGATTTTCTGTGCCTGCCGCCTGACTTTGGACAGAACCGCCCCGAAGCATATAAAGTGCCCCTTGCACGGCTATTTATGGCCGCGCAAGGGGCGCTTCCTTTCGTATCAGCCCAGCTCCCGCAGACGATCCAGAATCTCGATCAGGCGGACGTCGCCTCCTGCCGGGGGACGCCAGTCCACATGAACACAGGGTGCACCCTGGTCCTTCACGCTTTCAAAAAAGCTGGGCAACCCCAGGTTGATCACGGACATTTTTTCTTCAAACAGCTTATTTTCCATGATGCTCCCTCCTTGTCAGGACACAATGCGGATGGCCAGTTCCGCAGCCTGTGCGTTGGATTCCAGCACCACCACGCCCAGGCCCTCCAGCATGGCTTTCTGGGCAGCATAGTCCTGGAAATCCTCATAGGCGCCGCAGATGGAGGCCAGGAACACGACCTGACGGTCTGCCGCCTCCAGCTCCGCTTTGGCCTGGGCGATCTCACCCGCCACGACAGAGGCCGGGTCGGCATGGGAGCCATATCCGATCTCTACGTCCAGCAGAATAACGGCGGTCTCCGGGTCTAGGGCCTCCTGCATCAGCCTCTCACCCCGGAGGGCAGGCTCGATCATGGGGTGTGGCTTGCCTACGGTAAAGGCATCGTCGCCCAAATCCAGCACAGTGTGCCCGGCAGAAGGAGCGGTACCATCCAGTAGCAGTTCTTTCTTCAGCGCAATATTGGAGCGGACGCCGCCCAGCTTTTCTTCCATCATCAGCATGGACTCATATGCCAGGGTGCCGCCGCAATACAGGCCACGAATATATCTCTGGCTGTCCCGAAGGACCGCCTTCTGCTGCCGGGCCAGATCAGCCAGGCTACTATGCCCCGCCCGCAGCTCCGCAGGCCGTCCAGTTCCCGCAAGTTCCAATGCTTTACACGCAGCCTCTTCCAATGTGTGGACAAAGTGCAGATTACCGGAATCCGCCATATCCTCGCCACCCAGGAAACAGACTACCGTGGGCTTGCCGCCCTGTTTCAGCTGCTCCACCATGCGTTCCATGACAGAGGGTGCGGGCGGCTTGGAGATGACTACGATGACCTGGGTACCCGCGTCCTGCTGCAGCATCTGAACGCACAGGCCCATCATCTTGCCGCCGATGACTTCTTTCAGATCACGGCCGCCGGTGCCCAGCGCCTGGGACACGCCGCCGCCGAAGTTACTAATCAGGGTCATGACCTCCTGCAGTCCGGTGCCGGAGGCGGCAGCCAGACCGATATTGCCACGGCGCAGCTTGTTGGCAAAGCCCAGACCCACACCGTTGATAACAGCGGTACCACAGTCTGGCCCCATCATCAGCAGGCCCTTTTCCAGAGCCAGGTCCTTCAGCTGGTTCTCCTCCTCACAGGAGACGTTATCACTGAACAGCAGGACGTTGCAGTCCTCCTTCAGCAGCTTTTTCACCTCGCGGGCAGCAAATTTGCCGGGCAGCGACACTACAGCCAGCTTCGCGCCGTCCACCCGGGCCACGGCGTCTTCCACCGTCTTGACCACATCGGTCTCCCGCTGCTCCATCTTGGTATTGCGGCTGTTGAGGATCTCCTCAGCCAGGGCCATGGCCGCGTCAATGGCGGCGTCGTCCTCGGCACGGATGGCAAAGACCAGGTCGTTGGGGCTGGCAGCGGCCCCCTCGTCGGCCAGCAGGCCGGAGGCACGCATGATGTCTTTATTCATGTCGCTGGCCATCATCACCGCCACGTTCTTGGTGGAGCCGATATGCTCCCCCACTTTGCTGGAAAGCAGCATCAGCGTGGCGGAATCGTAGTAGCTGTTCTTCTTAACCACATTCCTCAGTTTCATGGTTCACGCTCCTGTTCTTAAATACCCAGCTCCTGGGCCAGCGCCTTCAGCGCTTCCACGAAGGGGTCGATGGGCAATGTAGACATGCCGGCTCCAACCATGCCGACGCCCGCCCGGTTAGAGGCGATGGCGGTATTCAGAATGGGGGTGACGCCGGTCTCCACCACTTTCATGATATCAATGCCGCAGGGGGTGCCCCGGAAGTTCAGGGCGGGGATCTGGTAGCGGGGGTGCTCGCCCAGGGTAATGGAATACATGGCCTCGGTAGTTTCGCGGGCCACATCCACGCTGGCAGCCCCCAGGAACTTCACAATGGCCGGAGCGGTGATCATGGAGCAGCCGCCGAAGCCTCCTACTTCCATGATGGCGCTGTCTCCCAGGTCCGGGTTGGCATCCGCTTCGGTAAAGCCCGGGAAATACAGGCCCTTCACCATGGGAGACGGAGCGGTAAACCACCGGCCAGGCAGGCCGCTGATACGGATGCCGAAATTGACGCCGTTTCGGGCAATGGCAGTAACCAGTGTAGAACCGGGCACACCGTCAGCCAGGTCGGCGGCCAGCTTATTGGCCGCCATGGCCAGGTTGAGGAAAAACTGGTCATTGCCCACACCGATGAACTTCAGCACATTTTCTGCCTCCGGCCCGGCAATGCGGGCAATGAGCCATGCGTAGTTCTTGACAAACAGAGCAGTACCGGCATGGTTGCGCATATGCAGCTCATCCCCCATGGCCAAGCCCTGGGCCATCATGGGAGCCAGATCCATGCCGCCGATCTCGTGCAGAAGCTGGGAAAAGACCGGACCAGCCACTTCCCGCATCCATTTCAGCCGGTCCAGGGTGCGCTGGGAATATTCGCCGAAGCGCAGACCCACGCCGCTGCCCTCACTGATATTGGCGTAGCTGCGGCGGCCGGTAGCCCGGTCCTCCACCACCCACAGGGGCATGGACCAGGTGGTCAGGCCGGTCATGGGACCTACCGCTCCGAATTCATGACAGGGCTTATAGGTGATCGTACCATCAGCCGCCATCCGTCTGGCCTCGTCGATATCCCTGGCAATACCCTCGTTGAGCAGGGCACAGTATACCGCACCCTGCATAGGGGGACACATGTCTTGGAAAGCGATGGGGGGACCGGCATGGAGGAAGGTGGTAGGCGTCAGCCCCTCCAATACCTCATGGGCAGGCTTTACGTCCACCAGCACCGGATCGGCGGCCATCAGCCGTCCCAGCGCAATTTCATTTGCCTTTAACATAATCTACCTCCGATTTTTCTACCGCTGCGCGCAGATGAGATCAGAAGAACTTGGACAGGACGTTGAACAGATTCCGCAGACCCAGGAACAGCGTAACGCATACCGCGATGGTACCCACCAGGTTGGAGAAAACCTTGTTGCGCATCTCGCCCATCAGCCGCTTGTTGTTGGCCACCACCATCAGCACGATGGCGATGAAGGGCAGAGAGAAGCCGCTGGTAGCCTGCGCCAGAACGATGATCTGGGTGGGGCTCTTGCTGAACATGGCCATGGCGGTACCGAAGACGATAACCACGGTGCCCAGAATCTTGGCCGGCATGCTCATGCTGCCGCCCTCCCACTTCAGCAGGCGGCTGTAAATGGAACGGATGGTGTAAGAAACGGCGACCGCGGAAGACAGGCCGGCGGAAAGCAGGCCGATATCACCAATGATGCGGGCCCAGCTGCCCAGAATGGGCTCCAGCTGCTTGGAGAACACCAGAGGGCTGGAAACCTCGATCCCGCTCTGATAGAGGACGCTGGCGCTGGCAATCACGATAGACAGAGTAATCACCACGCCGATCAGGATGTTGACACCGATATCGAATCTGGCGTCTCCCAGCTCGTCCATGCTCTTATACTTCTCCTGGCAGGAGATGGAATGGACAATCAGATTGATGCCGATGAGGGTGGTACCAATCAGGGCGATGGCGTTGACATAGCTGCCCTCAGGCAGGGAGGGCACAAAGGCGCCGCTGAAAACTGCGCCCCAGTTGGGCCGCACGGTGAGCATGGTGACGAAAAAGAGAATACCCATCAGGCTGACAAAGATCTGCATGATGCGCTCCAGGGTCTTGTAGGAACCGATCCAGGTGGTAGCCAGGGCCAGCAGGCCGATGATCAGGGCAGCTATAGGCTGCGGAATTCCGAAAATATCAGACAAGCCCAGGGCGGCGCCCACCTCATTGCCCGCCTGGAAACCGAAGCACACAGCCGCTACCGTGGCAAAAAATACGATACGTACAAGCCACTTCCACACCTTGTTTTCCGGAGCCACAGCAATGGAGGAATCCACCAGATTCATACCGGTGGCCAAAGTGGTTCGGGCGGACATTTCCATCAGAATAATCAGGGAGATACCGGAAAATACCACGCACCACAGCAGGGCATAGCCGAAGCTGACACCCGCCAGCGTCGCGGTGGTAATGGTACCCGGGCCGATGAAGGCGCTGGTGATAATGGCGGCCGGGCCCATGTTTCTC
Source organism: uncultured Flavonifractor sp. (assembly GCA_944385575.1). Classification (GTDB taxonomy): domain Bacteria; phylum Bacillota; class Clostridia; order Oscillospirales; family Oscillospiraceae; genus Flavonifractor. Next base: position 11,245 of record CALWXT010000047.1, read on the forward strand.
ATGCGTTCACCGAAAGATTTTTTCATAGTGTTACATCCTTCCTTCCTCTATCTGTTCCAATCGTTCCGCTGTGGTTATCAAACCCTCCAGGATATCGCATCCGGAGGAATGTCCAACATGAAGCAGAATTTCGCTCTGCTCTGTGCCGCCCTCCGACAGCTCCGCCGCCGCACCCAGTACCGGTGTGGCCGCATATCCGTCCAGTGCCAGTTCCAGATAGCTGCGGCTGATGTCGTTGGTGCGCCCAAGCAGAGGTCTTATCCCCTCTCCCAGCCGGCGCGCCAGTTCCGGACGGTACATATGTAAGGCGGTCAGGCTGCCCAGAAGCATGTCGTCGCCGGAAGGGGTCAGGCCCAGGCCCAGGCCGACGCAGGCCCGGCACTGCTGCACGATCTGCGTTTGGTCGTCTGCCAGCAGCCCCTCCCAAAGAGCTGCCAGCGCCTGACGCAGGCGGCTATAAAGCGTTTGCGTTATAGCGTCGCCGCCCAGCATATCCTGCCGCTCCCGCAGCAGAGCAAGAGCCGTTTTCCAGTTTCCAGGCGGGACCGCCGTGGCATGAATTCTGGTGTCCACCACCCGGACCGAGCTTCCCCACTTCAGCAGAGCCTCCCCCAGCCGCACGCCTTCCGGTCCACCCTGGACCGGAGCGCCGGGTTCCAGGTCCCCGGTGAAGAGCTCCGGCTCGTAAAGAGATCTGGGCAGCATGCCGAAAGAAAAGCGATGAATGGTGAGCAGTCCGCCGCCATCCAGCGCCACATTGCAGCTGTTGGCAAACAGGCTGTGGATTCGGCCTGTCCAGCACCGGGGCAGGTCGGGCGGGGCAATGGCTTGGATCATTCCGTCTGCCTCCCCTCAGGCCAACAGCGTGGCCGAGTAAATAATACATCCGGTCAGAGTGACCAGAATCAGGGCGAAGGGCAGTAATTTCTTCAGCACCACACCCTCCTGTCCGCCGCAGCCGGCGGTGGTTGTTCCCAGAAGGATGGTGGAGGGCCCCAGCACCGTGCCGATGGCGCCTCCTACTGTCTGAGCGGTAAGTAAAATGCCCGGAGCAATGTGCAGCAGCGCCGCGGCCGAGGTCTGAAAACTGCCCAGCAGGATATTGGACGAGGTATTGGACGAGGTGACAAAGGCCCCGAGAATTCCCACGAAAGGCGCGGCCAGACCATAGAACGAGCCGAAAACCTGGGTCACACCCCGGGCCACCACCTCCATAGCGCCGCTCCCCCTGAGTATCTGCGCACAGATCAGCAGGAACAGGATGCCCAGAGATACCGGCAGCATCTTCTTCACCGTCGCCCGCAGCACCGGCAGGAAGCTCCCCGCCGCCAGGCTGCCCTTCTTCCGGTAGATCCACCAGGAGAGCGCCACTGTGATGATTAGCACCGCTCCGGCATGGGTCAAGAACTTCAGCTGCCCGTAGGCTGCCTGGGCAGGATTGCGGAAGCCCAGGGCTGTCACAGTCTCAGGTGTGGCCAGGGAGATGCTCACCCTTCCCAACAGATGATTTACCGGAGGGATCAGAAAAACCACCACCGAAACCCCCGCCAGGATTACGAACGGAAGCACGGCACGGGCGGCCGGGACAGACGGTCCCTCCGCTTGGAGCTGACCTTCCGTCTTCTCCATAATGGGAGACTCTAAACTCCAAGCTTTCGTATAGGCCCCCGCCCTCAGGCAGACCGCCGCTGCCAGCAGGGCCGCGGTAGTCGGCAAAAAGGCAGCCACCGTCGGGTCAAACAGGGCCGTCAGTAACTGCCCCCCGCCCTGGACGGCTGAAATAAGCAGCACCATGGGCGCCATATGCCGCAGCGCCTTTCCCTTACCGTAGATCCAGCAAATGGTCAATCCACCGGCCAGATTGCATCCCCACAGCAGTATACCGGTAAAGACCAGTGTAGCCGTTCCGGCCTCTCCCCCGCTCTGCTGGACCAGCACATTCCAGGCCAGGCCCAGCGTGCCGAAGGTATTGGCCCAGGCATGGCCCGCCAAGGTAATAATGACTGACCAGATGGGTTTGACGCCCAGGGAAATCAGGATGGGGGCACATACCGCCACCGGCACGCCGAAGCCGGAAATTCCCTGCAGAAAGCTGGAAAACAACCAGCTGAACATCAGGATGGACATGAGCTGATCCTGGGTACTTTTTGTTACAAGCCCCCGAATGGCCGGAAAAGCGCCGGAGTGCACCATCATCTCATAGAGAAAGACTGCCGGCCAAATCGCCAGGAGGATGGAGATGGAATTCCAGGCTCCCTTGGCCGCCTCCCAGCCCAGCAGAAAGGGTGAGCCGCCCTGAACGGTCAGGGCTACAACAGCGGCGGCGGCCGCACCCAGGAGCGCCGCCCGTTGGGTGGGAAGCCGAAATACACCGATGGCCAGGAACAGCAGCACAATGGGAGCCACAGCACACAGCCATTGGATCACACCGCTCATTCCATCCGCTCCCGAATGGTTTCATCGAACGCAATGAGAGCCTTGGCAAACGCCTCAAACGGCACGCGGGACAGTCCTGCGCCGATCATGCCCACGCCGGGCTGCTTACTGACAATTGCGGTGTTCAGACCGGGCTCAATGCCAGTGTCCACCACCTTCATCAGGTCGATGCCCAGCGGCAGGCCGGCAAAATTCTGACCGGGAATGGTATAGGTCTGGTGTTCTCCCACGGTAATGGCCCGCATGAGCTGAGTAAACTCATTTGCCTCGTCGGTATCGGGAATGCCGATCAGGCGGACGATGGCGGGAGACGCTGCCATGGCGAAGGCGCCAAAACCGTTGACCTCCATGATGGCTGAATCACCCAGATCAGGATTGGCGTCCTCCTCGCTGTACCCGGAGAAATACAGGCCCTTTACCAACGGCGCGGGAGCAGTAAACCACCGGCCGGGCATGCCGCTGACCCGGACACCAACCTCCACACCGTTGCGGGCGATGGCCGTGACAATGGTGGAATTGGGAACGCCCTCCGCGGCATCGGCAGCGCTCTTGTTGGCCGCCATGGCAAAGTTCAGGAAGAACTGATCGTTGCGGCTGGTAAGGAAGGACATGATCTCCTTCAGTTCCTCCGGGGGACACACCTGAGACAAGGGGGCCGCCAGCCGGTGGAGGAGCACCATGGAGGCCGCAATATTGCGCATATGCAACTCATCCCCCATGGACAACGCCTGGGACATAATGGCGCTCAAATCCAGTCCCCCCAGCAGGTCCACGGCCTGCTTCAGTCTGGGAGCCAGCACCGTCTCAATCCATTTCAGCCGGCGGATGGTGTTGTCGGTACAGCCGCCGAACCGGATCACATCTCCAGCGCCCTCATTGATGGTACTGAAGGCCAGATTGCCATATGTCTCGTTACGCACCACCAGCAGGGGCATGGAATAAGAGGTCACGCCGGTCATAGGCCCCACCACTCCCCGCTCATGGCAGGTTAGATAGCGGATTTTCCCGCTGCCGGCCAGGGCTGCGGCCTCCTCCCGGTTCCCGGCCAGCCCCTCATAGATCAGCACCGCATGGACCGCCTCCCGCATGGGCGCGCACATCTGCGGATAATCAATGGGCGGTCCGGCGTGGAGGATGGTATGGCGATCGAAGTCTTTCAGCACCTCACCCGCCTGGCACACGTCAATCAGCCGGGGCGAGGAGCGTTTCAGTCTGCTCAGGGCTTCCTGATTGGCTTCCTGAATCATGATTTAAGTGTCTCCTTTCAGGAACAAAGATCACTTCTGTTCATAGTTCTGATTATAAGTCCTGGAAATTGCCGCGTCATTGTAGAAATTTACGAAAAGATACTTGCAGCATTGTGCTCCGCGCCCTATGATCACAGCTCCCGGCAGATCGCGGTCCCGCTCTTACCCTCCAGGGCTTCACCCAGCTTCTCGATGGAGGTGATAACCACTTCTTTTCCGCCGCCGGCAAGGTAACCCAGCGCCGCCTCGATTTTGGGCTTCATGCTTCCCTCCGGGAACTGGCCTTCCGCCATGTAGGCCTTGGCCTGGTCGGCGGACATGCGGAAAATTGGCTTCTGTGTGGGCTTTCCGAAGTCCACGAACACCTGATCCACTCCGGTGAGGATCACCAGCTTGTCGGCGGACAGGTCACGGGCAATGATGGCTGCTACCAGATCTTTGTCCACCACTGCTTCTACGCCCACATAGTGGTCCCCATCGATGGCCACCGGAATACCGCCGCCGCCGCCGGACACCACGATGTGGCCCTGATCCAGCAGGGAGCGGACCGAGTCCC
>CALWXT010000048.1 GCA_944385575.1 uncultured Flavonifractor sp.
ACGAGGTCATCCGCATCATCCGCTCCAGCTACGACAACGCCAAGGAGAACCTGATGAACCGGTTCGGCCTGGACGACATCCAGGCCCAGGCCATTCTGGACATGCGCCTGAAAGCCCTCCAGGGCCTGGACCGGGAGAAGCTGGAGGCCGAGTACAAGGAGCTGGAGGGGCGCATCGCCTATTACAATGAGCTGCTTGCCTCCGAGGAGATGATCCGGGGCGTGCTCAAGGACGAGCTTACCGCCATCCGGGACAAGTATGGCGACGACCGGGTCACCGAGATCCAGGACGTGGAGGACGAGATCGACATTGAGGATCTCATCGAGGAGGAGGAGTGCGTCTTCACCCTCACCGACGGCGGCTACATCAAGCGCACCGCCGCCAGCGAGTACGCTGCCCAGGGCAAGGGCGGTCAGGGCAAGAAGGGCATGGCCACCAAGGAGGAGGACTACGTGAACACCGTGTTCACCGCCTCCACCCACGACTATATCCTGTTTTTCACCGACCGGGGCCGTGTGTTCCGCAAGAAGGGCTATCAGATCCCCGAATCCGGCCGTACCGCCCGGGGCACCAACCTCATCAACATCCTTCAGGTGGAGCAGGGCGAGAAGGTGTCCGCCATGATCCACACCCGGGATATTGAGAGCGAGGACCGCTTCCTGGTGATGGTCACCCGCAACGGCACGGTGAAGCGCCTGTCCGTGTCGGCATTGAAGAACCTGCGCAACAACGGCCTGCGGGTGCTCACCCTGGAGGAGGGCGACGAGCTCATCACCGTCCGGGAGACCGACGGCACCAAGAAAATTTTGATCGCCACCCATGACGGACAGGCCGTCTGCTTTGACGAGAGCGACGTGCGGCCCATGGGCCGTACCGCCGTGGGCGTCCGCGGCATCCGCCTGCGGGACGGCGACTATGTGGTGGGCGCCGCCCGTGCCACCGCCGGCCGCTGCGTGCTCTCCATCACGGAGAACGGCTACGGCAAGCGCACCCCGGTGGAGGACTACCGCATCACCAACCGGGGCGGCCTGGGCATCCGCAACTATATGGTCACCGAGAAGACCGGCGCCGTGGTGGGCATCAAGGTGGTGGACGGCAACGAGGACCTGCTGCTGGTCACCCAGAGCGGTACCCTCATCCGCACCCACGTGGACAACATCCGCATTGCCGGCCGCTCTACTCAGGGCGTTATCGTCATGCGCTTTAAGGAGGAGGGAGATCGCGTGATCTCCATGGCCCTCACTGACCGGGACGACGAGGAGGAGACGGTTCAGGCCGAACAGCAGGAGGAGTAAGCTATGCGTAAAAGACGGGTGACTTACCGCCCCAGCAAGACTGCCGCTATTTTTGGCGGCGTGATGGGCTGCATCTTTGTGGGCATCGGCATTTTTGTGGTGATCCCTATGTTCGGTGCCTTCGGCATCCTGTGGACCCTTATTGCCGTAGGCATCACCGGCATCAATCTTTACCAGGCCTTCGGCAAGGGCTATGTGGGCACTGAGATCCACATTGAGGAGGAGAACGGGGAAAATCCTTCCGCTGCCGGAACCAGCCCTGAGGAGCGCCTGCGCCAGCTTCAGTCCCTGTATGACCAGCGGCTTATCACCACTGAGGAGTATGAGCAGAAGCGGCAGGAGATCCTGAAGGAGCTGTAAGAGGAGAAGCATGAAAACAGTCACCATTTATACCGACGGGGCCTGCTCCGGCAATCCCGGCCCCGGCGGGTGGGGGGCCATCCTGCAATACGGGGAGTTCAGGAAGGAACTCTCCGGGGGGGAGGCCCACACCACCAACAACCGCATGGAACTGACCGGAGTGATCACCGCCCTGTCGGCGCTGAAGGAGCCCTGCATCGTGGAGCTTTACTCCGACTCCAAGTACGTCATTGACGCCCTGGAAAAGGGCTGGGCCAAGGGCTGGAAGGCCCGGGGCTGGGTGAAGGGGGACAAAAAGCCCGCCCTGAACCCCGACCTGTGGGACAAGTTGCTGACCCTGTGCGAGTATCACACCGTCCGCCTCCACTGGGTCAAGGGCCACGCCGACAACCCGTATAACAACCGGTGCGACGAGCTGGCGGTGGCGGAGAGCCGGAAGTACAAATAAGAGATAGGGCGTGGCCCTTGTTCGGCGCTTGCGCCGTCAAGCGTTTTGTCCGTAAGGACAAAACCTTGGCGCAGGCGGAATTCAGTTCCGCCGAGCATGTAAAAAAATAGGGGGTCCCCGCCCGGCAAAAGCCGGGTGGGGGACCACGCGGATAACCCGTATAACAACCGGTGTGACGAGCTGGCGGTGGCGGAGAGCCGCAAATACAAATGAGGAGAATCCTATGAGAATCGCAATTGTTTTTTCCAGCGCTACCGGCAACACTGCCCAGGTGGCCGAGGCCATCAAGGAAGCCTGCGCGGGGCACGAGATCGTAGCCTACGGCCAGCCGCCCCAGAACGTGGACAAAGCGGAGCTGGTGTTTGCCGGGTCCTGGACCGATAAAGGCACCTGCACGGCGGAGATGAAGGAGTTTTTACAGAGACTCCACGGCAAGCGGGTGGCTCTGTTCGGCACCGCCGGCTTCGGCATCTCCGAGCTGTACTTCGCCTCCCTGGCGGAGCGGTTCAAGGCAGAGGTGCCCCAGGGCAACCAGGTGGTGAGCACCTTCTTCTGCACCGGCAAGATGCCCCAGGCCGTCCGTACCCGGTATGAGGCCCAGCTGAAGGAGAAGCCCGGGGACGGAAAGCTGGAATCCATGATCAAGGCTTTCGACCTGGCCCTGACCCATCCGGACCAGGCCGATCTGGCCCAGGCGGCGGATTTCGCCCGGGAAGCCCTGAAGGTATAAAAAAGAGCGCCCAGCTTTTCCGGCTGGGCGCTCTTTTTTATACGATTTTTTTAATAGGGCGGCAGGGATTGCCCACAGCCACCACGCCGGCGGGAATGTCATGGGTGACTACGCTGCCTGCGCCGATGACCGAACCTTTTCCAATGGTAACGCCGGGCAGCACGGTCACGCTGCCGCCGATCCACACATCGTCCTCTACGGTGATGGGTTTGGCAAATTCCAGACCACTGTTCCGGGTGGGGGCGTCCAGGGGATGCCCGGCGGAATAGAAGCCGCAGTTGGGAGCGATGAATACGTTGTCCCCAAAGGTCACCGGGGCGCAGTCCAAAATGACACAGTTGTAGTTGGCGTAAAAATTGTGGCCTACGGTGATATTGCTTCCGTAATCACAGTGGAAGCCGGGATTGATGGTGCAGGAACCCTTCACTGTACCCAGCAGCTCCCGCAGCAGGGCGGAGCGCTCCTCCTCCCGGTCGGGGGAGAGCTGCTCCAGCTGATGGCACAATTTGGCCGCCCGCAGGCGCATGTCCCGCAGCTCGGGTACTTCGGCGTTATACAGCTGACCAGCTGTCATTTTTTCATACTCTGTCATGGCTGTGCTCCTTTTACTTGTATTTTAAAAGAAAATAAGGTAAGATACCACACAGATTCTTTGGACCGGAAAGGTGGATGTCTGTGTCGTTCTTTTCTCTGCTGTGGCTGTTTTTCTGCTACGGCCTGCTGGGCTGGGTGCTGGAGACTTCCTTTGCCGCCCTGCGTCAGCGCCGGTATGTAGACCGCAGCGTACTGTTTGGCCCCCTGTGCATCTCCTACGGCCTGACGGGCATGGTACTTACCTGGGGCCTGTCAGAGCTACGGGGCCGGTACTTCTTCCTGTTCCTGGGCTGCGCCGTGGGCGCCACCGTGGTGGAATGGATTGCCGGCCATCTGCTGGAGTGGACCACCCATACCCGCTGGTGGGATTACAGCGGCAAGCGCTTTCACCTGGACGGCTACATCTGCGTAGGTGCTTCGACGGTTTGGGGCCTGCTGGGCCTGGCCGCCGTGGAGTGGGTGAGCCCCCTGCTGCTCACTCTGTACCGGCTGTTCCCGCCTCTGCTTGCCCAGGTGCTGGTGTGGGTGCTGCTGGGCGTATTTCTGATTGACGGGCTGGGTACCATTCTTACCTTAATGGGTGTCCGGGATACCCTGCCTCAGGTGGAGGCGGTAAACAGCCGCCTGGCTGCCCTGTCCATCCGGATGGGGGAGTGGATTCTCCGCCGCACTGAGGGCCGGATTCAGAAGACCTATCCTCAGGCCCAGTTTGTCCGCCGGCGGGAGAAGGTCAGGACCAGCCCCTTCCTCCGGGGCAACAGCTTTTACAGCATTATGCTGCTCTTCCTGGTGGGCGGCGTGTGCGGCGATCTGGCCGAGACCATCTTTTGCCGGGTGCGACTGGGCTGGTGGATGAGCCGGAGCAGCGTGGTGTGGGGGCCCTTCAGCATCGTGTGGGGCCTGGCCCTGGCGGCAGCCACCCTGATGCTCTACCGCTACCGGGACCGGACGGCCAGCTTCTTCTTCGTGGCGGGTACCCTGCTGGGCGGCCTGTACGAGTATTTGTGCAGCGTATTTACCGAGCTGGTCTTCGGCACGGTGTTCTGGGATTACAGCTCCATTCCCTTTAACCTGGGGGGCCGCATCAACCTGCTCTACTGCTTCTTCTGGGGCTTTGCCGCCGTGGCCTGGTTCAAGGGACTCTATCCCATCCTGGCCCGGGGGATCGCAAAAATTCCAGCCCGGCCGGGTAAGATCGTGGTGTGGGTACTGATTGTCTTTATGGCAGTCAATATGTCGGTGAGCGCCCTGGCCCTGGCCAGGTACAGCAGCCGGGCCGCCGGAGAGCCCGCCCGGCAGGGCTGGGAGTTCTATATGGACGAACACTATGACAATACGGTCATGAAGCGCATCTATCCCTATGCCGAGATGACCGGCTGAATCACACAGGAAAAAACGGGCGGCCATTTGGCTGCCCGTTTTGTTATGCTTCAGGTGTCTGGGGCTTGTCTCCCCGGGGTTTGCGGTGGTACCGGCGGCGGGGCCGCTTCTTCTCGCCGGCGGGTGCTCCGGCCTGCTCACCCTGAGGGGCGGCGGGCTTGGGCTGCTCGACGTTCTTTTGGGGCTTGTCTCCCTTGGGAGGCCGAGGCTGCTCCTTGCCGCCCTGCTTCTGCTTGGGCGGGGCGGGCTGCTTGCTGGCCTGCTCCTGCTTGGGGGCGGCGGTTTCCCCCGCGGGCTTGCTTCCGCCCCGGCGGCTCCGGCTGCGCCGGCGCTTGGGGGCGTCCTCGCCGCCCTTCTCCTCAGGCACTTCGGGAACAGGGGAGGGGGCGGTCATACCCATACCGGTGAGAGCGCTGTCCAGGCTGCCCAGCAGGCTCTTGGGCTCCTCCACCGGGGTGACCTTGCGCAGCTTGGCCAGTTCCTCAGGCGGCGGAGCCACGTAGCCCTCGGGCCGCTTGCCCTTGCCGTTGCGCACCACGCAGATCTCGCAGTTATGGAAGCACTTGGGGGCCTCCGGCTGGTCCTCCAGCCGGACGGTCACCGTCTCCTTCAGCAGGTTTACCTGGGACACGGTACCTACGCCCTCCGGGGTCTCCACAAAGGACTCGTTCTTGGGCATCCGCTTCACCGCGTCCTCATAGGCGTCCTGCTCGTATTTCAGGCAGCACATCAGCCGCCCGCAGGTGCCGGAGATCTTGGTGGGGTTGAGGGAGAGATTCTGGGTCTTGGCCATCTTGATGGACACCGGCTGGAACTCGTCCAGAAATCCGGCACAGCAGAAGGGACGGCCGCAGATGCCCAGGCCGCCCAGCATTTTGGCCTCGTCCCGGACGCCGATCTGCCGCAGCTCGATGCGGGCGTGGAACACACCGGCCAGGTCCTTGACCAGGGCGCGGAAGTCCACCCGGCCTTCACTGGTGAAGAAAAAGAGAATCTTGTTTCCCTCGAAGTTGTACTCCACATCCACCAGCTTCATGTCCAGGCCGTGGGCGGCGATCTTGTCCTGGCAGATGGTGAAGGCCTTTTTCTCCTTCTCGTGGTTCTTGGCCACGGTGTCCAGGTCCTTGTCGGTGGCGATGCGCACCAGGGGGCGCAGGGGCTGCACCACCGCCTCGTCCTCCACCATGGTGTTGGCCTGGACGCACTCGCCGTACTCCAGACCACGGGAGGTCTCGATAATGACCCCCTGGCCTTCCGCTACCTGCTGGCCCTGGGGGTCGAAATAGTACTGTTTGCCTCCGCTCTTGAAGCGGACGCCGATGATCTCGGTCATGTTGTCCTCCAAATCGAATGGTAGGGTGCTTACTTCAGCTCCGCCAGACCGGCGGCCAGCCAGCCGGCCAGATGGCCCGCTCCCAGGTTGAAGTCCAGGGCCTCCCGCAGGCGGCGGGTCAGCTCCATGGCGGACATAAGCTGCCTGGGTTTCAGGGAAGATGCGGCCCGTTCCGCCAGGGCGCGGCGCTGGGGATCGGTCTCCAGACAGGTACCGCAGGCGGCGGTAAGGGCGTCCCGCAGCAGCAGGGCGAACTCCTCCAGCAGCTTGTCCAGGCCGTCCCGGTCCCACTTGTCCCGCTCCAGACCGGTACAGAACTCCACAAGGGCGGTCTCGTTTTTGGCGGAGAGGGTTTCCAGCAGTTCGCCCGCCGCCTTGCCCTCCCGCCGGTCCTCTCCGGCGGTTCCCTCCAGCTCGGCGGCCGCACGGCCCAGCAGGCCCTCGCAGTGTTCCGCGGCCCGCTGCCGCTGCTGGGGGGTACACTGGGGATAATGCTCGTCCACCCAGGCTCTGGCCTCCTGTGGGGTCACCGGGGCCAGGGTGAGCACCTCGCACCGGGAGCGGACGGTGGGCAGCAGGGCGGCGGCGTTCTCCGCCAGCAGCAGGAAGGCCGCGTAGGACGGCCCCTCCTCCAGCAGCTTGAGCATGGCGTTCTGGGCGCTCTGGTTCATGCTCTGGGCCCGGTGGATGAGATAGACCTTCCGCCCGGCCTCGTTGGGCTTGATATAGGCATCGCTGCGCAGGGCCCGCACCTGGGAGACGGTGATATCCTTTCCGTCAGTCCCGATGGCGGAAATGTCCGGATGGATGCCCGCCATGGCCTTTTTGCAGCCGGAGCAATGGCCGCAGGGGATCTCACCGCCGCCGGAGCACACCAGAGCGGCGGCCAGCAGGCCCGCCAGCGTCTTCTTGCCGGAGCCCGCCGGGCCGCTGATGATGTAGGCGTGGGACAGGCCCCGGCGGGCAGTCTCGCCCTCCAGCTGCCGTTTCAGCGGGCCGTTGCCCGCCAGTGGGGTCAGGTTCATGGGACCTTATACCCGCTCAAACCGCTCGATGTCCACCACGAAGATGGTGGCGCCGCCTACCACGACCTCCACAGGCATGGAGGGGTAATACCCATAGCTCATTTCGGTGGTGGTGGGGATCATCTGCTTGCGGGAATGGGAGTGCTCCCGGATGATGTCAATAACGGTCTGCACCTTTTCCTCGTCCACGCCTACCAGGATGGTCACGTTGCCCGCCATCAGGAAGCCGCCGGTAGTGGCCAGCTTGGTGGAGGAGAAGCCCTTCTTGGTCAGGGACTGGGTGACGGTATTGGCGTCGTCATGGTTGATGATAGCAAGGATCAGTTTCATTTCTATCCCTCCTGCGTTGGGTTCACACACAGTTGTCAACGCAAATTCGACAACCATTATTATAACCTATTCTATCCAAATATGCGATAGTTTTTTTGCTGATTCGCTCCCCGGGCGCCACTATTGGAACGCCTGGGGGGTAAGGTGCGATGGGTGAAGCGGCGATTTCTCCCTCCGCCTGATTCAGGGGGCAGTCTTTTCCCGGGGAAAAGAGGGCCTGACGGAGGGTGACGGCCTGCTCCGGCAGCTCCGGCGGCGGCGGGAAGGCGGGGCAGGGACCCAGGGTGACCTGTCCCAGGGCCTGACGGAGCCGGGCGAAGTCGGCCGGTCCGTCGGCACAGGTGGGGATGAGCACCACGTGGCCCCGGTCGGCCATTTCCGGCCATACGCCCAGCCCTTCCAGCTGATCCTGGGCGGCGAAGCCGTCGGGGGAGAGAAGGGTGAGCCGGGTGGGGTCCAGGGGAGCATCCTCATCTATGAGAGAAGGAAAGTCCCGCCGCAGGGCGGCCACTTCCTCCGCTGTTTTCTGGTAGGTTTCCGCCCCCTCCTCCAGCATATGCGCCCGGCAGAGATCCAGCGCCGCCATCATGGGGTAAGAGGGGCTGGAGGAGCCGTAAATGCTCCCCGCCCGGCAGAGGTCGGCGTGGGAGAACCTTTTGCCGGAAAAGAGCAGGGCGGACTGACCTGGGGCGGGGAGGGTCTTGTGGGCGGAGACTACTACCAGATCGGCGGCGGAGTAGTGATCTATCCCCAGGAAGGGGAGGTGGGCCCCATGGGCGCCGTCTACCACCAGAATGCCGCCGTGGCGGTGCATTACCGCCGCCAGAGCGGGAATATCCGACAACACTCCGTAATATGTGGGTGAAGTAATACAGAACGCTTTTATATTTGGGTGGGTTTTCAGCAGGTTTTCCACATCCGAGGGGGAAATGGGGCCGGTAACGGCCTTCTTGTCCAGCCAGGGCCGGGGGGCGTAGACCGGCTTTAGATCCAGCAGGGCCATGGCGTGGAAGGCGGAGCGGTGGCACCCCCGATCCAGCAGTAGCTCCGAGCCGGGCGGGCAGGCCAAGGTGAGGGCGGTGAGCACCCCCTGGGTGGAGCCGCCGGTGAGGAACAGGCAGTGCTCCATGCCAAAGACCTCCGCCCACAGCGCCTCCGCCGCCCCGATGGCCCCTCCGCCGTCAAACAGGTTGCCGGTGGGGGGCAGCTCGGTAAAGTCGATGGAGGAGTACCCCGCCAGCTCGGGGCCGGGGAGGGCCTTGCCCTTGTGGCCGGGCATGTGCATACGCAAGGGATTTTGGGCGGCAAAATCCCGCAGAGCGGTATAGAGCGGGGTGTTTTCCACAAAACGCGCCTCCCTTGGGGAAAGTTTCTATGAGTATAGCAGAACGGCGGACAAGAAACAAGAGCCCCAGCCATTAGACGGGTGCTCGTAAGACAGTAATTCTAAAAATTACTATTTTATGGCATCTGTCTGACAGGGTTGGAAAACAACTACGAAAAGAACGATGTCGAGTCGAAAGACTTAACATCGTTCTTTTTCTATCTTAAAATCCTTGAAATTACGGAGGTTTTACCATGAAACGCCTATTATCTTGCGAGTTCAACTTTGATACTGTCTGCGTGGAACTGAAGTTCTCAGACGACACTATGATTGCCATTGATACTATTGCAGTTGAAAATGAGGTGGCGGACAATATGTATCAGCGGTCAGAACTTGACTATCTTATCTACAATGACCCGATTGCATACGCCGATTTGATACTCAACGGCAACCCAGAAGCCTACCTAAAGGCAGTAACAGAATATAAGCCGCTTGATTGATTTTCTCACGCCCCAAGGCTAATTTGGGGCGTGTTTTCAAAAATGTTACACTTTAATGCGATGAATTTTGCTAAACTGCTTGAAAAATTCCTTATCGCCATGGTATAATGTGTGTACACACAGAGTGAAGATTGAGGTGATGCAGGTGAAGCTAATTGAAGTTAATCAAGTAAACGATACTCTTGCCGAAATGGTTGCCCTGTTTCGGGTAGAGCTACGTTCATATAAAGGCATTGTATCCAAGCTGAACATTGAAGCAGGGCGAGAAGAAATGGAAGAATACCTTTCTGCCAAGTTCCCAGTATATGCCGCCCTTGTGGATGGCGAATACGCAGGCTATGTGGTTTGCCGTGTTGACAGTGAGGTTGTGTGGGTGGAATCCATCTTTGTCAAAGAGGAATACCGCCGTCATGGTGTAGCTACTGCTCTGCACAGCAAAGCGGAAGAAATCGCCGCTTCTTATGGGGATGATACCGTTTACAACTACGTTCACCCCAACAATCACCGTATGATCGAGTTTCTGCGAAAGCGTGGCTATACGGTTCTGAATTTGATTGAGATACGCAAGCCGTACAAAGACGAAAAGCTAACGCAGACGATTGCGGTCGGTGAAAGCATTGTTGGATATTACCTTTAAGTTGCGAGGTGTTGAATATGCCAGATAACAGAAATCGCAAGAGACCGATACAGGTAAAATTCTTCGTAGATGAAAAAGAACAAGCTCTTATAAAAAAGAAAATGGAGCAGGCTGGCATTGAGAACATGAGTGCCTACATCCGCAAAATGGTAATTGACGGATACGTTGTAAAGTTGGACTTGCCCGAACTTCGTGAGCTGACCCTTAGAATGAAAAGTATCTCCAACAGCGAAAATCAAATTGCCAAACGTGTCAATTCCACCGGCAATATCTACGAAGCAGATATTGAAGAAATCAAAAAGAACCAAGAAGAAATATACGAGGGAATCCGAAAAATCCTTACTTCACTTTCTAAGATAGAGTGATGTCCAGCTCCGCAGGAGCGTAGCCGATTTTGAAAAAATCGTTAAAGGGTTTGGGATGTTACCCAACAAGTTTTTGCAAAAGGCAGCAAGGCTGAAATTTGCAAAAAGCACGATGTGTGTCCACACGTGCATTGCTTGCTGCTGGTATCAAAAATGCAGTGTGTAGCTACACCTGCTGTGCTTGCTATCCTTCGTTTTCCCATGATAGCAAGCGCCATTTCCTTAAATGGAAATCGGCGGCAACCGCCGCCTTGTCTGCCTACAAGCGAAACGGACGGGCGCTGTCAATGGCGGCGAAGCCGTTCATCTTGACCATTGACAGCGTTCGGCTGTTTTGCTACACAACGATATTTTGAATGAAACGAATTGAAGCGAAGGAGGAAGAAAGTCATGCACAAAATATTCGGGGACAAATGCGAGGTTTCCTATGTTGACAGGAAAGGTGCGTATATTATTCCGTCCCATAATGGCAAACTCGGTGTTGTGCAAACTTCAAAAGGTTTCTTTTTCCTTGGCGGCGGTATTGATGAAAATGAAACTGACATTGAGTGTATTCAAAGAGAGTGTTCAGAGGAAGCTGGCTGTACTGCCGTTGTTAAGGAGTTTATATGTTCCGCTGAAGCATATAGTGAGCATCCTGTAATTGGACACTTCCATCCAATTCAGAATTATTACGCTGGCGAGATAATTCAGAAAGACCAAGAACCGATTGAAGCCGACCACAAATTAGTTTGGATGACCTATGAGGAACTAAAAGGCAATATGTTTCTTGAAATGCAAAATTGGGCGTTAGACCGGTATCACGAGCTTAAAGAAACCGAGAAAGATAATGCGATTGTCGAACTCACCGCCGACGAAATAGACGAGCTTGTGTTTGAAGAACAGCTTGCAAGCGGCGAGTATGACGAGGAAGTTCCCGAATGTTGGCTACATTCCTGTGGATGAACTGATAAAAGCGGAACAGGCATGACCGAAATCATGCCTGTTCCAAGAAATTCGCATATTACTGTTTTACGACCACCGGCCATTGGCCGGGGCTCTTTTGCACAGAGAATCAGAACTTCACGCGCTCGGCGATGTAGTTCTTCACTTCGGACATGGGGATGCGCACCTGCTCCATGGTGTCGCGCTCCCGGATGGTGACGCAGTGGTCGGCGGGGGTGTTCTCGTCGCCCACGGTCTGGAAGTCCAGGGTGATGCAGAAGGGGGTGCCGATCTCGTCCTGGCGGCGGTAGCGCTTGCCGATGGAGCCGGCGTCGTCGTAGTCCACCATAAATTCCTTGGCCAGCTCGTCACGCAGCTGCTGGGCGGGGCCGGAGAGCACTTCCTTCTTGCTCAGGGGCAGCACGGCGCACTTGAAGGGAGCCAGCGCGGGGTGGAAGCGCATGACGGTACGCACGTCGTCGTTGCCCTTCTTGTCCTGGCCCACAACCTCCTGATCGAAGGCATCCACCAGGAAGGCCAGGGTGACGCGGTCGGCGCCCAGGGAGGGCTCCACCACGTAGGGGATATAGTGCTCGCCGGTCTCCTGGTCGAAGTAGGTCATGTCCTTGCCGGAGACGGTCTGGTGCTGGGTCAGGTCGTAGTCGGTGCGGTCGGCCACGCCCCACAGCTCGCCCCAGCCGAAGGGGAACAGGAACTCGAAGTCGGTGGTGCCCTTGGAGTAGAAGCACAGCTCCTCGGGGCTGTGGTCACGCAGCCGCAGGTGATCCTCCTTCATGCCCAGGCTCAGCAGCCACTCCTTGCAGAAGGAACGCCAGTACTGGAACCACTCCAGGTCGGTACCCGGCTTGCAGAAGAACTCCAGCTCCATCTGCTCAAACTCACGGGTGCGGAAGGTGAAGTTGCCGGGGGTAATCTCGTTGCGGAAGCTCTTGCCGATCTGGCACACGCCGAAGGGCAGCTTCTTGCGGGTGGTGCGCTGGACATTCTGGAAGTTGACAAAGATGCCCTGAGCGGTCTCAGGCCGCAGGTACACGGTGTTCTTGGCGTCCTCGGTCACGCCCTGGAAGGTCTTAAACATCAGGTTGAACTGCCGGATGTCGGTGAAGTTGTGCTTGCCGCAGGTGGGGCAGGGGATGTTGTGATCCTCGATGAAGGCCTTCATCTCATCCTGGGAGAAGGCGTCGATGGGCTTTTCCAACTCAACGCCGTTCTCGCCGCACCAGTCCTCAATGAGCTTGTCGGCGCGGAAGCGCTCCTTGCACTCTTTGCAGTCCATCAGAGGATCGGAGAAGCCGCCCAGATGGCCGGAGGCCACCCAGGTCTGGGGGTTCATCAGGATGGCGGCGTCCAGACCCACGTTGTAGGGGTTCTCCTGGACGAACTTCTTCCACCAGGCCTTCTTCACGTTGTTCTTCAGTTCCACACCCAGAGGGCCGTAGTCCCAGGTGTTGGCCAGGCCGCCGTAGATCTCGCTGCCGGAGAAGATGAAGCCCCGGCCTTTGCACAGGGTAACGATCTGGTCCATGGTCTTGTCGGTGTTCTTCATGGTTTCGTGCTCCTTTTCTGTCAATTTGGCTTGGCCCAGAGCAAAAAAACGCCCTGAGCCGATAACCGGCTCAGGGCGAACAAAATGTCCGTGGTTCCACCTGAATTCGTACCTGGCTGGTACGCACTTCATTCCCGGTAACGGCGGGGACCGGCGGGGCATTTCCTCCCCGCGGCTCATGGGCGCCTTCTCCACCGTTCCGCCAGAGCCTTGCACCGACCGGCTCCTCTCTGTATGCGGAAAACAGGGGGTACTGTTCCCATTCACAGCCTTATCGTGGGCCATTCTATCATCTTTTTCCTACCCCGTCAAGGTTTTTCGCCGGGTGTTTCCTCCAGATGGGAGAGTGCGTACCGGCAGCACTGGATGACCAGCTGATTGACAGAGACGTTTTCCCGCTGAGCCACCTGCTCCAGGGTCCGGATCAGGTCAATGGGAAGACGGAAGGTTTTGTTACCGTACTCGGTACGCTCAACATGAAACATGGTCTCACTCCCTTTTGACCTGATTTTACACAAAAAAATACCGCTCAGATACAATCGTAATTTACACATAAAAATATATTGTAAATTATAGTGTAAAATGATATACTGGCCGCAAGGAGGGATAACCATGCAAGAAAAACAAAAAAAGCCAATTTATAAGAAGTGGTGGTTCTGGCTGATCCTTGTGGTTGTACTGGTGGGGATCGGAGGGGCCAGTCAGACCGGCGGTGGGGAGGAGCAGTCCCTGTCCGGGACGGTTTCCCAGCCATCGGAGACACAGCTTTCGGAGAACCAGCCGCCGGAAGCCACTCCAACACCCAGGCCGGAGACCTATGAGATCATTGGGGATGTGGCGTTTGAGGACGATGGGTTTGCCTGTTACCTGACCGGGACATTGAAAAACAACTCCGGAAAGGAGTGCAGCTACATCCAGATATCCTTTAATCTCTATGATGAGGATGGAAACCAGATCGGCACGGCCCTGGATAACCTGAACAACCTGGCCGACGGCGGTACCTGGAAGTTTAAGGCTATGGGAATCGACACCACCGGGGATGTGGCTTCCTGGGAACTGGCTGATATCAGTGCGTTTTAAGCTCAGCTCAAAAACAGGTCGATATCCGCGATGGTCAGCCCCGGCTGGAGGGCCAGGTTGATCCCATATCCGATGACCTTGGCCAGGTCGGCCACCCGGGCGTCAATGTCCCGGGGCGTGACCAGCAGGCCGTCTCCTGCACCCCGGAGGGCCTCCGGGTCCAGGTCATCCCGCCCAGCCTGGGCCAGCACGTCGGCAGCCAGGGTGGCGGCGTCCACTACCGTGGGCACGCCTACGGCAATGACGGGTACTCCCAGTGTCTCCTGATTGAGGGCAAAGCGGGCGTTGCCCACCCCGGAGCCGGGGACGATGCCGGTGTCGGCCAGCTGGACGGTGGTGCACACCCGGCTCAGGCTGCGGGAGGCCAGGGCGTCCACCACCACTACGCAGGCGGGACGGATCTTCTCCACCACCGCCCGCACCAGTTCGACGCTCTCCACGCCGGTGGTGCCCAGCACGCCGGCGGCCAGGGCGGCCACCGGTCGGAAGGAACCAAAGTGCTCCGGTACCTGCTCCACCAGATGGCGGGTGACCATGGTGTGGTCGGCGGCTTTGGGGCCGATGTCGTCGGGAGTAATAGAGCGGTTGCCCAGGCCCACCACCAGGGCGGGGGCCCCCTTGGACAGCTTCAGCAGGGGAGTGAGCTCCGCTGCCACCGCCCGGGCCGCCCGGCCGAAGGCGTCGCTCTCCCGCCGGGCCAGGCCCTCCAGGGTGAGGGTGACGTAGGTGCCCGTCGGCTTGCCCAGAGCCTCCTCCCCCCGGCAGTCCAGGATCTTCACCGTGGTCACCGGGTAGCCCTCCCGCTTGGTCTCCTTGCTCTCCACACCGGGCAATTTGCCCGCGCCGCCCCGCTCCCGCCAGAGCTGGGCGGCCTCCACAGCCAGGTCTGTCCGCCGTTTTTCCATGGGTCTGCCTCCTTTGATACCCCAAGATATGGTGCTATTTTTTATTTGTGGAACTATTTTTTGCGGATGCAGCCCTCCTATGCAAAAAAACCAAAAAAAATTGAAAAAAACAGTTGCAATTTCCGGCGACGGCTGTTAAAATAGGATTCTGCACGGGCAAACTGTGTAAAAAATGATATCGTCATCGGAGGAGGTGTTTGGTTTGCCGAATATTAAGTCTGCCAAGAAGCGTGTCCTGGTGAACAAGACCAAGGCCATGCAGAACAAGGCCGCTAAGTCCGAGCTGAAGACCGACATCAAGAAGTTCGAGGCCGCGGTGGTCGAAGGCAACCGCAGCGAGGCCGAGGGCGCTTACAAGG
>CALWXT010000049.1 GCA_944385575.1 uncultured Flavonifractor sp.
TTCAGGAACAGGAACTCAATGCCCTCCTCCTTGGCGTGGTGGATCTCCTCCCGGCGGGCGGGCATCTCCTCCTCGCCGCGGCGGTACACCACATACACGTGCTCGGCGCCCATGCGCATGGCGCAGCGGGCGGCGTCCATGGCCACGTTGCCGCCGCCCACGATGGCAGCCTTCTTGATCTTCTTGATGGGGGTATCGTAAGTATTCAGGTAGGCCTTCATCAGGTTGATGCGGGTCAGGTACTCGTTGGCGGAGTACACACCGGCCAGGGTCTCGCCGGGAATGCCCATGAACATGGGCAGGCCGGCGCCGGAACCTACAAACACAGCCTCATAGCCTTCCTCAAACATCTCGTCGATGGTGTAGGTCTTGCCCACCACCATATCGGTCTCCAGATCCACGCCCATGGCGGTGAGCTTCTTCACCTCGTTGGCCACGATGGCCTTGGGCAGGCGGAACTCGGGGATGCCGTACACCAGCACGCCGCCGGCGGTGTGGAAGGCCTCGAACATGGTCACCTGATAGCCCTGCTTGGCCAGATCGCTGGCGCAGGTCAGGCTGGCGGGGCCGGAGCCCACCACGGCTACCTTGATACCATTGCTCTCGGGCTTGGCGGGCATCTCATTGATGTTCTCACGGTACCAGTCGGCCACAAAACGCTCCAGACGGCCGATAGCCACCGGCTCGCCCTTGATACCCCGGACACAGTACTTCTCGCACTGGCTCTCCTGGGGGCACACGCGGCCGCTGACGCCGGGCAGGGCATTGGTATCAGAAATGATCTCATAGGCAGCCTTGAAATCGCCCTCGGCCACCTTGGCAATGAACTCCGGAATGTGGATGTTCACCGGGCAGCCGGAGACGCAGGGCTTATTTTTACAATTGAGGCAGCGGGTAACCTCCTCCATGGCCTGCTCCTTGGTGTAGCCCAGGCAGACCTCCTCAAAGTTGCGGCTGCGTACCTTCGCGTCCTGCTCAGGTACGGGCACTTTGGTCATACTCATATTCGGCATCGTGCTCGCCCCCCTCTCAACGAATCATGTCGTGGGCCATCTGCTCCATCCGGCAGGTATGGCGCTCTTTTTCCTCAGCTTCTTCCCCGCGATACACGGTATTGCGGCTCATCAGCTCGTCAAAATCCACCTCATGGCCGTCAAAGTCGGGGCCGTCCACGCAGGCGAACTTCATCTTGCCGCCCACAGTGACACGGCAGCCGCCGCACATACCGGTGCCGTCGATCATGATGGGGTTGAGGGACACGATGGTCTTGATGCCGTAAGGCTTGGTCACGGCAGAGACAAACTTCATCATGATGATGGGCCCGATGGCGATGACCGCGTCGTACTGGTTACCAGCGTCGATCAGGCTCTTCAGCTTGTCGGTAACGAAGCCCTTCTCACCGTAGGTACCGTCATCAGTGGTGAGATACAGGTTATCACAGGCCGCCTTGAACTCCTCTTCCAGAATCACGATATCCTTGGAACGGAAGCCGGCTATCACGTCCACCTGAATTCCACGGGCGTGGAGGCTCTTGGCCTGGGGATAGGCAATGGCGCAGCCCACGCCGCCGCCTACCACGCACACCCGCTTGGTGCCCTCGGGCAGCTCGGTTGCGAGGCCCAGCGGGCCCACAAAGTCCCGGATGGTATCGCCCTCATTCAGATCGGCCAGCAGTTCGGTGGTCAGGCCCACCTTCTGGAAGATGATGGTCACGGTTCCCTTCTCCCGGTCATAGTCGGCGATGGTCAGCGGAATCCGCTCCCCGTGCTCGTCTACCCGGAGAATGATGAACTGGCCCGCCTGCGCCTTACGGGCAATCAAAGGCGCCTCTACCTCCAGCAGCGTCACACTGGGGTTCAGGACCTTCTTCCGTACGATTTTTACCATTTTCCCCACCTCTCAAAAAGTACGGGTACCTAAAATTTAATTAGAGTACCACAATTATTTTTAGAATACCACCCATCGCCTTGCTTGTCAATGGCATCCAGCGGCCTTTTTCGAATTTCATACTAATCAGTCTACTTTTCTCCAAAAGACATACAGCGCAAAGAAACCATCCCTCAATTCCGCCGTGACACGGCAGCCCATCCGCTCTGCCAATGCCTTCACAATTGCAAGACCCAGGCCGGTATTGCGGCCTGTGCGCATCTTGTCCGAAGTAAAAAAGCGGTCGAATACATGGGGAACATCCTCCGCCGTCAAGTCGGCTGTCTCGTTACGGAACAAGCTGACCACCTGTTCCCCTTCCCGGTACAGCCGCACCTCCATCCTTCCCTGCCCGTGATCCAACGCGTTGCGGATCAGGTTGGTAAATACCCGGAGTACTGCGCCCTCATCGGCCAGCACCGGCGGCAGGCCCTCCTCCAACTCCACTGTCATGTCAAAGCCCTTGTCCATGAAATCGTTGTAGAAGGCAGCCAACAGGCCGGACAGGCTGGCATGGAGGTTGACCGGCACCTGCTCCAGGGGGTATTCCCCGCCTTCCAGCCGGGAGAGTTCGTAAAAGCTGGTAATCAGGCTCTGAAGTGCTTTGGAGCGGTTTTCAATGATCGCCAGATATTCCCGCCGCTCCTCCTCGGGCAGAGTGGGATCTTCCAGCAGCTGCAGGTAGCCCAAAATGGAGGTAAGAGGGGTGCGCAGGTCGTGTGAGACATTGGAGATCTGACGCCGGAGGGATTTCTCCTGCTCCCGCCAGGCTGCCTGATCTGTCCGCCGTGCCTCCAAAAGGGCGTTGACCTCCTGAAGCAGCTCCTCCGCGGCGCGGTTGGGCACCGCCAGGCGCAGCCGCGCCGAGCTGCCTGTCCGTTCCAGCTCCTTCAGCTGTTCCGCCGCACTCCGCAGTGCGCGGCGCTGGGTCCACACCCACCAGCCCAGGAGCCCGCAGGCAGCCGCCAGCAGGATGCACAGGATCACCATTCTTCTCCCTCCTTGAATAGGCCAAGGGCGCGCCCGGAAACCGGGCGCGCCTCGTATGTTTCTTATCGGATGTCCTGCCTGGAAAACCACAGGGCTCCCACAGCAGTGCTCACGATCCCCCAGCCCAGGCCGATCCCCCAGCACCAGAGCTGGTACTTCCAGGTCAGCCAGCCAGACAGATAAGGCGGCATCAGCAGCGTATACGGCATCAGAATCGCCTGAAGCAGCGGCGAGATTCGCCCCCCGGTAAACAGCGAGGACAGTGCCGCCAGAATAGGCTGGCCCACAAAAAAGACCAGGTAATAAGCCGTCATCCAAACTGCGGTACCGGGAAAGGCAACCGCCATGGCATGGCACAGGGCAAGCATCCCACACCAGATAGGTAATGCCCCCATCAGGCAGAAGGCCAGCACCCCCAGGGACACCAGCTCCTGTTCCAGATTGTCATGGGGCAGCAGCGGGAAACAGATGACCAAAAGCCCGGCCACCAGGATGATGCATAAAGCCATGCCAAGCAGCAGGCCGGCCAGCAGTTTGCCGCCATAGATCCGCCCCCGGCTCAGGCCAAAGGATATCTCATTTTTCAGGGTAGCCCTCTTGTTCCCGTCCATCACCTGGACCAGAAGCGGCACCACCAGCATCCCCGTCAGCATGGTCACGCTGACTCCGCCCACCAGTTCCGCATAGGTGGCGCTGCTCATCAGAAATCCAAACAGTGCGGTGCACAGAACCAGGAAAATGGTCATTCCCCAGGTAATCCGGTGGTGCAGGGCCTTCCACAGCTCAGCCTTGATGTAGTTAAGCATGCCTGCTTCCCTCCCGGCAGTCCGATCCGCTCAGCGGATCTCCTTTTTCTGAAATGCCGCCATTCCCACTACGACGGACAGAACCAGCAGGCCAATCCCAACCAGCCAGCACAGCCCCACATAGTCCATCTGAAAGGCTGTGTTAGGCAGCTTTTCCAGCATGACCGTTGGCATCAGCTGACGCACCGTCTCAAACACCGGGTGGAACAGCAGCCCCAGCCCCTGGAGAATACCAGGCACCACGCCCAGCAGGCCCACGCTGACAAAGGCGGCCAGCGTGGTATTGCGCACCATGAAATAGCAGGCCATGGTGATCCCCTGCGCCGCCAGCCACAGGGGGAAGGCACCCAGCAAGCTGTACCCAATGAGGGCCAGCGCCGAGGCGTCTGTATCTCCGTGGGACAACAGCACCCAGCAGCCGGCCACGTATAGTACCACCATCACTACCGCTGCCAGGATGGACACCAGAATAGCCACCGCCAGCTTGCCCAGATAGATCCGTACTCTGGGCATACCGTAGGACACTTCATTTTTCAGGGTGTTCTGCTTGTACTGCTCGGAAAAAACCATGTCGCTGGTGATAATCGTGGCGTACACGCCGATGCTCAGCATAACAGCCACCAGAGTGGAGGCGGAATAGAAGTTCATACCCTCGTTGCCCCAGGAGCTGGTGAGCCAGCAGCCCCACAGCAGAATCCCTTCCAGGACCAGAGCACCGGCCAAGGCAAAGTAAAAATACTTTCTCCGAAAGACCTTGTAGCATTCGGCAGCCAAATAGTTACGCATGGCGGACACCTCCGATCATAGACAGGAAGTAGTCCTCCAGATTGGCGCCTCGGCTCTCGATGGACAGCAGAGCCGCGCCGCCCTCCACCAGCACACGGGATACCTGCTGGGGCTGATCCAGGCAGCAGTACAACCGAATGATGTTGCCGGGCAGCACCTCGTAGTCCCGGACACCCAGCGCCTTCTCCAAAATCAGGGCCGCTTGGGAAGCGTCGTCCACCTGCACCTCGATGCAGGCCCGGCACTTCTCCTGCAGGGCCTGGGCGCTGATCTGCTCCAGCATCACGCCGTTGTCAATAAAGCCGTAACAGGTGGCCAGGTTGGCCAGCTCAGGCAGAATGTGGCTGGAAATAAGAATAGTGGTCTGCTGTTCCTGATTCAGGCGGAGCAACAGGTTGCGGAACTCCACGATCCCCTCCGGGTCCAGACCGTTGATGGGCTCGTCCAGCAACAGGAAGTCCGGCCGGTTCATCAGCGCCAGGGCCAATCCCATCCGCTGCTTCATGCCCAGGGAGAAGTTTTTGAAGGTCTTCTTTCCCGTGTCCGCCAGATCTACCTCCTCCAGCACCTGATCCACCACCCGGCTGCCGGGAATGCCCCGCTGGATGCGGTAATACTCCAGATTCTGCCGGGCGGTAAGATAGGGATAAAAGCTGGGCGTTTCCACCATGACCCCGGTACGGGCACGCATGGCGGCAAGCTCATGCCCGCCGGCGGCACCAAACAGGCTCAGCTCTCCGCCGGAGGGGACAGTCTGCCCCGTCACCATGCGGATCAGGGTGGTCTTTCCCGCTCCGTTGCGGCCCACCAGGCCGTAGATCTGGCCCTTCTCCACCTTCAGATCCACTTGGTCTACCACCGGCCGGTTTCCATATCGCTTGGTAAGCCCGTGGGTCACCAATACTTCTTGTGTCATACGGCATCAGCCTTTCTCTTGGATTGTGATGCCAGTATAGCGGCAAGTCAATAATCAGCCTTTAAGCAAAGGTGAAGAAAGTCTTAATCACACATCTTGAAGCCGATACCCCACACCGTCTTGATATATTCCGTGGGGCTGGCCTTGGCCAGCTTGGAGCGCAGGTTGGAGATATGGACGTTCACTGTGTTGTCATCCCCCATGTAGGTTCCGTCCCACACCTGCTGATAGAGCTGCTCCCGGGTAAACACCTTCTTGGGGTGTTCCATCAGCAGGGTCAGGATATGGAACTCCCGGGCTGTGACCGCCACCGGCTTCCCCGCCGCCGTCACTGTTACGCTCTCCTTGTCCAGAACCAGATCTCCATGGGTAAGCACGCTGCCTCCCGCCGTGCCGGAGAACTGGCGGTAGCGGCGCAGCTGCGCCTCCACCCGGGCCAGCACCTCGGCATTGTCAAAGGGCTTTGGAATGAAGTCGTCGGCGCCCAGCTTGAGCACATTCACCCGG
Organism: uncultured Flavonifractor sp.; assembly: GCA_944385575.1. GTDB lineage: Bacteria > Bacillota > Clostridia > Oscillospirales > Oscillospiraceae > Flavonifractor. The sequence continues at coordinate 5,932 of CALWXT010000049.1, forward strand.
TCTTCCAGGCCGGTCTTGGCGGAGAGGACAATGATGGGCATGGTCTTGCGCTGGCGCAGCTGGGTAATAAGCTCCTCTCCAGTCAAACCGGGCAGCATCAGATCCAGCAGGATGAGGTCATAGTCGTACTGGCCCGTCCAGAGTGCCGCTTCACTGCCGGAATAGGCTGGGCGGCAGTCGTAGCCGGCACCGGTCAGCACCCGGCACAACAGCTTGTTGATGTCCGGGTCGTCCTCCACCACTAAAATATGATAGGTTTCCATCTTTATTTCCCCCTAAAAAGACGCCTATTTGACCCGCAGACGCTTGGCCAGTTCCGGGTCCGGGTCTACCACGGCGGTCTGGTAGGTGGTATAGATCACCATGCCGGGTCGGGCCCCGGCGGGCTTCTTTACATATTTCACCGGGGTGTAGTCCACCGGCACCCGAGTGCTCTCCCGTGCCTGGGAGAAGGTGGCGGCCAGTACCGCTGCTTCGGTAAGGCTCTGAGCGTCGGCCTCGCCCCCTTCCAGCCACAGGATCACGTGGGAGCCGTGGATTTTCTGGGTGTGGAGCCAGATATCGCTCTTATATGCCATCTTGGTGGTAAGCTGGTCATTTTGGCTGTTGTTCTTGCCTACGGTAATCCGCAAGCCAGCGCTGGAACGAAACTCCATGGGCTTGCCAGCCACCCGCTTCTCCCGCTTGGCGGCGGTCTTGGCCCGGCGGAGGTAGCCGGTATCGGTGAGTTCCTGGCGGATTTCCCCCAGATCCCGCTCTCCTTCCGCCAGTTCCAGGTTTTCCAGCACGCTGTTCAGATATTCCAGCTCTCTCTCGCCCTTCTCGATCTGAAGGGTAAGCATCTTTTCAGCGGTCTTGGCCTTGTTGTACTCCTTATAATACTTCGCAGCATTCAGCTGGGGCGTCAGGAAGGGGTCCAGCTTGATCTCAATTTCCCGGCACTCCGGATCATAGAAGTTCATGGCCTTCAGCACCGTCATGCCCTTCTCCATGGCATGCAGGTTGGAGGTGATAATATCCCCCTGCTCCCGTAGCTTCTCCCGATCCAGGGTGGCCGCCAGTTCCTTTTCCTGATTGGCCAGCTTCCGGGCGGTGCGATCTCGGGCATTGGTCACCGTCTTCACCAGATCCTGGCCCCGCTGGCGCACCCGCTCCGCCGCCTCCCGGCGCTCATAGAAACCATCCAGCATAACGGAAAAGCTCTCCTGGCGAATGCTCTCGGTCTCAGGGCCGTACTGCAGGATGGGCAGGAAAGAAAAATCCACCGGCTTGCCATCCCGCACCAGCAAATATGGTGTAAAGTTATTTTCTTTTATATCTTTTCTCAGCTTGAGCAGAGCGCTGTGCAGGCCTTCCGCTCCTCCGGCCCGAAAAGCAAGCTCACGGGCAATCAGGGGCGAGAGGCCCGTGAAGGTGTCCATCAGCAGCTTTTCCGGTTCCTTCTGGGTAGGATTGTCCAGAGCAGCCAGCAGCTCGTCCTCGCTTAGTGTAAATGGATTCAACTTGTCAGGCACTGGGGGCTGACGATAAAACAGGCCGGGCAGCACCTGACGCTGGCCCTTGGAGAGATCGCCGTCGATACGGCGGATGCAGTCAATGATGCGCCCCTCCCCGTCCAGCAGGATCAGGTTGGCACTGCGGCCCATGGCCTCCAGCACCAGGCGGCGCTCCACCCGGTCCCCCAGCTCATCGATGGTCTCCAGCCTGAAGTCCAGGATGCGCTCCAGGGGCGGCTGGTTCAACTCCAGAATACGTCCTCCCAGCAGATGCTTGCGCAGCAGCATGCAGAACATGGGGGGCTTGTCCGGGTTCTCACGGGTCAGGGTGGTAAGATGGGCCCGGGGATGGCCGGGGTTGGCGGAAAGCAGCAGGCGCACGTTCTCCCCCTGTCCCCGGAGAAAGAGCACCACCTCATCCCGGGTGGGCTGATAGATCTTATCAATCTTGGCCCCCTCCAGGACAGGCCGGAGCTCCTCTGCCACGGCGGTAAGGCACAAAGCGTCTAGCGGCATGCTTCTTCCTCCTCCATCATCACGGCAAAGAGCTGGTTGAGCCTGTCTGTACGGCCCTGAAGCCACAGCCAGCCGAACAGAGCCTCCAGGCCGGTGGCTGCCTGATAGTCCGCCCGGGTGGCATTTTGAGGCACACTGTGGGGGCTGGTATTTCGGCCACGACGGAAGACGTCCCCCTCCTCCTCGTCCAGCAGCGGGAGGATCTTCTCTACCGCCCTGGCCTGGGCAGGCGCGGCCACATAGCGCACAGTTGCCCGGTGGAGCCCCTTGGATGTGGCTTTGCCGTGGAGGCACAGCCAGGAGCGCACCATCAGTTCAAAGACGCCGTCTCCCAGATGGGCCAGCCCCAGGCTGCTGATTCCCCGGATGGTGTCCGGCTGGGCATTCAGATGAAAATAATCGGTCATAATGATTCCTCATATCTTTTTGTACTTGATGCCTTGCAAGTATACCGCAAACGGCAGAAAAAAACAACTATTCCAGCCGGGGACAGCCGCCGGGCCGAAATGGAAATGCCACATACAGCTCCCCTTCCAGCTCCAGAATCCGTGCAAAGCAGAACAGCGGCGTCAGTGGAAAGGGACGGTCATGGCGAAATTTTCTGGCAAGTAAAAACCCTTGCTCATCTTTTCGCAACAAGGCCCCGCCACCCTCCCACGCCCGGGCCAGCAGCGGCTCACCCATCAGGCGGGCCGGGTCGGCTATCCACGTCCAGCCTTGGGGCGGAGCTGGCGTCCGTCCCTTCTTTTGAAAGGTATAGGCCAGCACCACCTCTCCGCCGACAGGCGGCCAGGCTCCCTGGCGTTCCAGCTCCGCCATGCTGAGCGTGCGGGAAAGGCACAGCTTTCCCTCCTCCGGCAGGAAGGTACCCAGCAGGGTTCGGCCGGATGCCCCAATCAGCCAGCCTTTATAAAGTCCGCTCTTATCGTCAGGTATTTCGCCCTTACATTCTATTCGTCCCTGCGTCTCCCGGACGGCGAGCCACCCCCGGCCCTCCATCACCGAAAACCGCCGCTCCATACTGCCGCCCCCTCTCCCTTTCCTTTTACAGTATGCGGACAGGTCGGCGGGAAATGCGCAAAAAAGGGCGCACGTTTGCCGCGCGCCCTTGCTGTTATTTAATGGTGTAGCTGCCCCGCACCATGATGGTCACCGCGGTGGATGCCTTCACACCCCGGCCCTCAATGGTACCCAGGTAGAGATGGTTGGCTTTCAGGGCCCCCCCATTGGCCAGGGTGGAGCCGTCGGTCATATCCACCAGGCCGGGAGAGGAATCGGACACGCAGGTGGCGGTACCGCTGCGGAGCAGGAACTCGCAGGCCGCGCCACCGGTCAGGGTCTGCCCAGCGCTGAGAGTAACCACCTCATAGGCCGCGGCGCCGGTCTGGCTGCCGCCGGTACCTGTCCCGCCGGAGGAGGCCAGCTTGTCCTCCACCTCTTTCACGTAAGCCTCTGCCACGCCAGCCAATTTCTTCTCCAGCTCGGTCTGCTTTGCGGACACCTTACTGTCCACCTGGGACAGGATGGAAGGCGTCACCTGCTTCTCCAGATAGCTCAGGGTGATCAGCGGATCGGACTGGCTGCCCTGCTGGCCGGCGGCCACCGCCACCCCGATCAGAGCCAGAGTCACCAGGCCGCCGGAAATCAGTCGGACGGGCAACGCTTTTTTCTTCATATGTACCTCCATTTCAGCTGTGGGGCCGCCGCCCGGGCGGCCCCACCTGATTTACACCAATGTGTCCGTGTGCAGTCCGAAGCTGACCGCGATGGCGTTATCCACCCGCTGCATCTGCGCTTCGTCCAGCCGGCCCATATGCTCTCTCAGCCGCCGTTTGTCCAGCGTCCGGATCTGTTCCAGCAGCACCACAGACTCCTTGGGCAGCCCGTAGGTGTTGGCTGAGAGCTCAATGTGGGTGGGCAGTCGGGCCTTGCCGGTCTGCGAGGTGATGGCCGCAGCAATCACCGTGGGGCTGTGCCGGTTTCCAGTGTCGTTCTGTACGATCAGCACCGGGCGCACCCCTCCCTGCTCACTGCCCACCACCGGGCTCAGATCGGCATAAAAGATATCTCCGCGTTTTACGCTGTTATCCACAAAAGCTCACACTCCGCCGGAAAATAGTCACCTGCGTCACACGGCCAGCGGCCTATGTAACGCGGTCACTATGATTTTCCCACGGGGCGGCGGGATTTATACCCGCTGCCTGTAAAAAACAGGCGGGCGGAACTGCTTACGCCGCCATGCCGGCGCTTCCTCCCCGGCCCATTGTATGCCGGGTTTTGTCGGCTGGTGACCCTTAGTCCCTGTATTCCCGATGGACCCGGGGCGACACCGCGCACAGCAGTTCATACTGAACAGTGCCGGCCAGACTGGCCAGCTCCTCCACCGGCAGATGCTCCCCAAAAACCTCGGCCTCGTCGCCCGGCACTACATCCAGACCCGTCACATCCACCATACACATATCCATGCACACCCGGCCCACAATAGGGGCCCGCTGTCCGCGGATCACCACCTGCCAGCGGTCAGAGGCCAGCCGGGGCAGTCCGTCGGCATAGCCAATGGTCAGGGCCGCCAGGCGGGTCTCCCGCTCCAGCACGTGAGTGCAGCCGTAGCTTACCGGAGTACCTTCCGGCAAGGTCTTTACCGACGCCACCCGGGTCTTGAGCGACATCACCGGCCGCAGGCCGGGACCGTCCAGCCCCTCGCAGGAGGGGTCCGGATAATGGCCGTACAGGGCAATGCCGGGGCGTACCATATCCAGATACGTACAGGGATAGTTTAACACAGCAGCGCTGGCGGCGCAATGGCGGATGGCAAAGGTCACGCCACGGGCCTTCAGCGCCTCCAGCAGATCCAAGAAGCGGGTGAATTGGAGCATGGTATAGTCCTCATCCCCGTCGGCATTGGCGAAATGCGTATAGATTCCCTCCGCCTCCAGGCCCGGCAGAGTGCAGACCTGACAGATCACTTCCACCGTCTCTGACAGATGGGACTGGTCGCACAGCCAGCCCAGACGGGACATACCGGTATCCGCCTTCACGTGGATCTTCAGCGGCTTGCCCGCCTGCTCTGCCAACCGCGAAAGGGTTTTGGCCATCTCCAGGTCATATACCGTCTGGGTAATATTCTCCTCCAGCAGAGCAGCCGCCCGCTCCGCCGGGGTATAGCCCAGGATCAGGATAGGCGCCTTGATTCCCGCTTGGCGCAGGTCCAGCGCCTCATCCAGGCAGGCTACCGCCAGGTACTCCGCACCCAGCTTCTCCAGTTTCCGGGCCACCGGCACTGCGCCGTGGCCATAGGCGTCGGCCTTCACCACGCCCAAAAAGCGGCAGTCCTGGGGCAGCATGGCCCGGAGCGCCCGATAATTATGTTCCAGATTGGACAGATCAATTTCCGTCCAAGTACGTGTCTGTGTTTGTTTCATATGTCATCGCTCCGCTGATTTAAGTCGTGCCTCTGATTATACTACGTCCACCCCGCCTTCACAAGAGGCAAGCGTTTGACTCTTTCATCCATTTTTAATCCATTGTTCATAGAATTCCAAAGACATTTTTCGCTTTTCTGTATATACTAAACGCAGAAACCCAACGATGATATCAACGCACCACCATGATAAAGGAGGCATTTATATGATAGAAGATTTCGGCAAGGTTTTGACCAACATTGGTCTGGCCGGTGTTGGCCTGGCCGCCATTGCGGTGGAGCAGGCCGGTAAGGCCGGCAAGGTTCTGGTGGAGAAAGGCGCCGCCGCCGTGGAAGAAGGCCGGAAATATGGCGCTGAACTCCAGGAGAAATACCAGCAGGACGCCCAGCGCCGCCGGGAGGAGCAGTTTGAGCAGCAGGTGGCCCAAATGGACGCCGGTCAGCGGGAAGCTCTTCGCCGCCGTCTGGCTGAGCTGGACGAGCTGGAACGGGAAGCGGCAGAGGCTGTGGAAGACCTCAATTCCGACCACGATGACGACCAACAGGCATTCTAAGATCCTGTCCCCCAACGGGCGGCGGTGCAGCTTGCACCGCCGCCCGTTTCTCGTTGTGCAATATCATATAATAAGAGTAGGAATTATATGCTTTTTTACCACCTCCTACAAAAATAGAAATGATACCCAGATAAGACTTGTCTCTGGAAAATGGATCGGGTATAATGCGCACGTTATGTCATCTAAATATGACGTAATATATTCTGGCACCAAACAGAAAGGAAGGTTGACGAATTTGATGCATCCCCGCCGTGCCATCTCTGGCCTGCTCTGCCTGGCGACGCTCGCCAGCTCATGCGCCGCATGGCTGCCCGCTGCCTCCGCCGCAGGAGTGCAGGAGCACCCGGTGCAGCAGACCACTCAGGCCACCGGCTCCATCTCCCTGACTCTCGCCTTTGCACTTCCCCAGCGGGCAGACGAGGTCAAGGAGCGCAAAATCCAGTTGACGCTCACGGACAGCAGCGGCAGAGCTGTTGCTACCGTCCGTCTGTGGGACGGAACTGCTGACGCCAGCGGACTCACCGTTACAACAGAGGCCCTGAATTCCAAGGGAACGGCCCTGACCACCGAGCAGCAGATCGGATCTTACCGTGCCACCGTTTCCGGGTTGGTATTGGATACCTATACAATGACTGTGACGGGCACGGGCTATGCCCCCTGCTCCACCGACGTCACGCTGGAAAGCTATTCCCAGCATGTACTGATGAGCACCGGAGACGGCACCTTCTCTCTGGGCGATGTAAACGGCAGCGGCGCTGTGGACAGCGACGACCGGGCAGCACTGGATGCCCACCTGGGCACTTCCGATGCCGAATCCCTGGCTATTTACGACCTGAACGGCGACGGAAAGATAAATGTGATTGATCTCTCTTATGTAAACAAGATGATGGATCTGTCCGGCATTCCCTCCGTCCTGTCTACCACCGCCATTGTGACTCCCACGGTGGATGATTCTGCCGTGACCGTCACTGAAGGCAAACTGGAAGATCTGTTTACCACCGCCGACACTCCGGTTACCCTGGCCCCCGCTTCCGAGGGCGAGGCGCTCTCCATTCCCATCGCCTTTGAGGAAGCCGTCACCATGAGTGAGATCTCCATTACCTCCCCCAGCACCGATGGTGCCGTCCAGGCGGGCACTGCTCAGGTGGAGACGGAGGACGGCCAAATCCTGAATGTGGACTTTGACGTTTCCGCCCCCACCGGCACCCACGCCATCAGCCGAACCGCCGGACAGACGGTGGTCACCATCAACCTGGGCAGCAAAGTAGCGGTCAAGAAGGTCACCATCACCGTAAATAAGGTGGAGGGTCAGACCGGTTCCGCGCCCGCCTATGCCACCGTTGCTCAGATCGAGTTCCTGAAGGATGTGGTCTCCGACTCCCAGACGGCGGACACCCAGGTGAAAAATCTGGCCGCCACTGCTGGCGACGGCGAGATCACCCTGGTGTGGGACAGCGTGGCCAATGTCACCGGCTACACGGTCAAGTACGGCACCAGCAAGAACGCCCTGAACAAGACCGCCGGTGCCAGCACCAACCGCATCGTCATCTCCGACCTGGAGAACGGAACCACCCACTACTTCCAGGTCACCGCCACCAACGGCGACTGGAGCGGCACCCCTTCTTCCATCCTGTCTGCCACGCCTCTGGCCGCCAGCGTACCCGGTGCTCCCTCCAACCTGAAGGTGGAAACTGCCGACAGCGCCCTGCGGGTGAGCTGGGGCAAGACCAAGGACGCCACCTATTATCAGGTGTTCTACCGGGAGCAGAGTACCTCCGACTTCACTGCCTGGGGCGGCACCACCACTGCAACCAGCACCGCTATTACCAACCTGTCCAACGGCACGGTCTATGAGGTAGCCGTCAAGGCGGGCAACCACAAGGGCCTTGGCCCCTACTCTGCCATCGCCACCGGTACCCCGGCCAAGGAGGGCTTTGAAATGCCCGAACTGCCCGAGACCAACCGCATCAATAACGATGAAATTACCTCCATCGTTATGAAGGACCCCAATAATGTGAACAAGTCCCTCTGTCCTGACTTTACAGTGGGCGATCTGATCGACGAAGATCCCAACACCTACTGGATCGCCGCCAACTATTGGTATGACAGCAACATCACCTATACCTTCCGGGACACCCACAGCATGAATTATCTGCTGGTGGTGCCCTATCTCAGCACCGCCTACAAGAACCGCATTGACAATTTCACCGTTACTCTCAAGGGCGAAAGCGGTGAAACGCTGGCTACTTATTACCGCAGCGGAGTCAATATCACCGGCAGCGACTATTACATCCTCACCTTCCCTGAGACCGAGGGCGTCAAAAGCGTGACCCTGAGCCTGGGCGAAAAGACCGGTGGTCCCCGGGTCAGCATCTCTGAGATCGCCTTCTACAACAGCGACACCCTTTCCACGGAAATCGCCGATCTCTTTACCGACGGCTCCTTCACCGCCCTGAAGGGCGATGTGGACGCCGACAAAATCGCCGCCCTGCAGGCCCGTCTCTCCGCGCTGAGCAGCTACTACCTGGATCGTGCCCGTCTCCAGGATGAGCTGGACCTGGCTCAGGCCCTGCTGGAGCAGAACGAGGACGCGCTGGGCGTAGTGAAGAACGACTTCCAGAGCCGCAGCAGCTCCGCTGCCGCCGATCAGGCCGCCGGTCAGACCGCCAGTGCCTTGCAGCCTCTGGGTGTCACCGCCCGGGCTGGCTCCACTGTGGCCGTTTATGCCCAGCTGCCCGATGATGCCACTGTCTACGTGGTACCCACCCAGTTCTATGGCGAGTCCGGCGTGTGGAAGGGTACCCCTGTG
>CALWXT010000050.1 GCA_944385575.1 uncultured Flavonifractor sp.
GAGGACGGCTTCTTCATGATGTGCGAGGGCGGCAAGATCGACTGGGCCTGCCACGCCAACGACGCCGCCTCCACCATCCACGACACCCAGGCCCTGGCCGACGCGGTGCAGGTGGCCATCGACTTCGCCAAGGAGCACGCCGACGAGACCCTGATCCTGGTCACCGGCGACCACGAGACCGGCGGTTTGACCATCGGCTTTGCCGGCACCGACTACGACACCTATCTGGACCTGCTGGAAGCCCAGAAGATCTCCTTCGCCAAGTTCGACAGCGACTATGTGGCTGGCTACAAGGAGAACAAGACCTCCTTCGAGGACGTGCTCAAGGACGTGGAGGAGCTGTTCGGTCTGAAGACCGAGGGCGAGGAGGGCGACAAGCTGGTCCTCACCGACTATGAGCTCAGCCAGCTGAAGGCCGCCTATGAAAAGAGCATCAATGGCACCGCCGCCAGCCAGTACGAGCAGGAGGAGTACGTCCTCTACGGCACCTACGAGCCCCTGACCGTCACCATCACCCACATCCTGAACAACAAGTCCGGCGTGTCCTTCACCTCTTACAGCCACACCGGCCTGCCCGTGGCCGTGCTGGCCCACGGCGTCAATGCCGAGCAGTTCAACGGCTACTACGACAACACCGACGTGTACAACAAGGTGGCGGGCATGCTGGGCGTGCAGTAACCCGTTACAGTCTACAAACGGCAAAAAGGATGCGGCCTGCCGGCCGCATCCTTTTGCCAGGTTTTGAAAGGAACGATCCCCTATGAGATCTCGTTTGCTTGACACGGGGGCCAGACGCTACTACGCCCCCCTGCTGCTCTGCCTGCTGCTGATCGCGATATTGCTCCTCCTCCCCACCGGCTTTGAGGGCGCGCTTCAATACCAGCAGGCCGACCGCTGCGCCGCCCTGGTGACGGCAGTGGATGACTCCGCCATCATTGACACCGGCCTGGTGCGCTCCGGGGAACAGCGGTGCACTCTGGAACTGCTGGGCGGCCGCTTTGAGGGGCAGACTATCACAGGTGTCAACATGCTCAACGGCTCCCTGGAACAGGATAAGCTCTATTCCCCCGGGGACAAGGCCATGGTGGTGGTGAGCTATGACGGCGACACCATCACCAACGTCACCATGACCGACCACTTCCGTCTCACCAAGGAGGCCGTTCTGGCCGCCATCTTTGCCGTCTTCCTCATCCTGTTTGCCGGACGCACCGGAGTGCGGGCCATCGCCTCCTTCGTACTGACGGTACTCATGCTGTGGAAGGTGCTGGTCCCCCTCTATCTGAAAGGCTTCAACCCCATCTTTACCGGGCTGGGCGTCACGCTGCTGCTCACCCTGTTCATCATCGCCCTGGTATACGGCTTCGACCGGCGGTGCGCCTCCGCCGTTTCGGGTGCCTTCCTGGGCGTGCTGGTGACATGCGTGCTGGGCATGGTGTTCACCGACCTGTTCCAGATCCACGGCGCCGTCATGTCTTACTCGGAGAGTCTGCTCTACTCCGGGTATCAGGATCTGAACCTGACCCAAATCTTCATGGCCTCCATCTTCATCGGCTCCTCGGGCGCGGTGATGGACCTGAGCGTGGATATCACCTCTGCTGTCCACGAGGTTGTGGAAAAGCGGCCCGACATCTCCCGGTGGGAGGCGGTGCGCTCCGGCCTGAACGTGGGCCGGGCCGCCATGGGAACTATGACCACCACCCTGTTGCTGGCCTATTCCGGAGGTTATGTGGCCCTGCTGATGGTATTCATGGCCCAGGGTACTCCCGTCTGGAACATCCTTAACTATAAATATGTGGCCTCCGAGATCATCCACACGGTGGTGGGCTCTTTCGGTCTGGTCACCGTAGCTCCCTTTACCGCCCTCACCAGCGGGTTCCTGCTGGCAAAGGGCAGACAGAGCCTTCCCCTGAACGCAAAAGAAGCGGCGGAATAATCCGCCGCTTCTGCTTTTTCTGTCACGGTTGGAGAGCTATGGTAAATTCCATCTGATATAGCCGCTGGTTTTCCGGGACACTTTCATCCCCAAACAGCCAGCCTCCCGCGTCCTGATAGCCATTCTGAAATACAGTCTGGGTGATGGTCACTTCCCCAGTCTGGATGGTGTAGTCTTCAAATCCACCTTCCGCGATGGCAGTCAGCACATCGCTGTTCAGCCAGCTGATACAGTTATAGTCTCCCACTGCCGCCACAAAGGAGAGAGCGGCCAACTGCTTGTCAAAGGTGTCGTCTGAAGTGATCGCCTGTTTTCCTGCCAGATCTCTGGTCAGGGTCACGGCGGTCACCTTTCCCTCCTCGTTCAGAGTGAGCTGGTGGTCGGGTGAACCACTTCCAAGCAGGTGAACGACATTGTCCTTCTCCTCCCAATGACCGTTCGCATCCATGACCTGGTCGGAGCTCTGGGTGATGTAGTGATATAGGTCGTTTACATTGGCCGCGTACTGCTCCGGGGTCAGCATACCCCGGTGGCGGGGCATCTGGGCCTGGGCCACCGCAAAAAACGTCAGCACAAACAGGGCGGCCGCCGCCCCCACAAAGCCCCAGCACCGCCGGGCACGGAGGTCCTTGATAACAGGACAGCCGTATTCTTCTTCCCAGGGCAGGAATTCACAGTCGGAGCAGGCCCGGTAGCTTTTATAATAGCGGTAGAGGTTGTAGATGGGAATGCCGTAGCCCTCGCCTTTGGCAAAGAGCTGCCAGGTGCGGGACATGGCCTCAGTCCAGTAGAGTTTTCCGCCGCTCCGATCCCTGACCTGAAGACCGAAGATCCACTTGCCGGGGGTATAGCCCCAGGTGGACAGCAGCAGCGGCTCCACCACCAGCATGGTGCCGTAATTCAGATAGCTTCCCAGAAGAGTGAAAAAGAGGCCGTCCGGCGGATTGAACCGCAGCACCAGCATGCCGAAGGCCGACCACAGCGCACTGTAGAGGAACAGGTCCAGCCACCGGGCAAAGAACCGCCGCCAGGGATAGGGCGCCATAGGGGCGCTGTCCTTATTCAGGCTGAAGTACCCCTCCCCCTCTGCCGGACGATCCAGGGTATTGAGATACTTGCCAGCGTCCAGGGTGGCGTACTCCGCCTTGTCATCCCGCATGGCGGTGCACACCCGTCCAGCCCACTCCAGCTCGGCGCGCTGCTCCTCCAGCGTCCGCTGCTGCCTGGCAAGGGCGACGTCCAGCTCCAGCTCACCCTGCTGCACCTGTTTGATGGTGTCCAGGGGCAGGCCCAGCTGCCGCAGGAGCTTGATTTTTTTCAGGGTATCCGCGTCCTCCCGGGAGTAGATGCGATAGTTGTTCCCGCCCCGGGCGGGGGCAATGAAGCCCTCCTGCTCGTAAAAGCGGATGTTGGCCCGGGTCATGCCCAGGATATTTTCCAGCTCCTTAATGGTCATGCCGCTCGCCTCCTCACCCCCAATATAAAGCATCAAGCAGCTTTACAGTCAAGGGTTTTATACGAATTTTACGGCTTGAGCAGTTCCAGGGCGGCTTCCAGCTGGGCGTCCCCCTCGTCCGTCAGATAGACCTCCTGATCCAGGGTCAGGCCGGTGCCGATGAGGGAGGTGCCGCTGCCAGTATAGTAGCTGGCGGTGGAGATGGCCACGGCCCCGCCGTGGGGCAGGCCGAAGGTCTGCTGGGAATAGCCCTTGCCGCTGGTGGGCTCGCCCACGATCTTGGCCACCCCCTGCTCCTGCAGCTCGGCAGCAAAGAACTCGGCGGCGGAATAGGTGTCGGCATTGACCAGCACCACCATGGGCAGATCCACGCAGGATGCGTCGGAGTAGGTGATCTCTTCATTCCCCGCCTTGTCCCGGGTGATGAAGATGGGGCCCTCAGGCAGCAGGAAGTCCAGCATGTCGGTGAGCTGGTTCAGGTAGCCGCCGCCGTTGCTGCGCATGTCAAAGATCAGGGCTTCGGCCCCCTGCTCCTGAAGCTCGGTCACCGCCTCCTTCAGACGGTTGGCGCTATTATCGTAGAAGTTCAGCAGGCGGACGTAGCCCACGTTTCCTTCCAGCATCTCACTGACCACCGGGTCGGTCTCCACACTGGCCCGCTTGACCTCCACGGTACGGCTGGTCCCGTCGGCGCCCATCACATCCAGAGACACAGTGGTGCCCTCCTCCCCCTGGATCAGGGAGGCACCGTCGTACCGGGCGTCCCCCGCCAGGGAGGTACCGTCCACAGCGGTGATGACCTCGCCGGGCAGCAGCCCCGCTTCCTCCGCCGGGCCGTCGGCGGTCACCTCCTGGATCAGCAGGCCGTCCTCCCGCTCGTAGGTGACGGTGACGCCGATGCCCACGTACTGGTTGGTGCGCCGCTGGTTCTGGGCCGCATACTCCTCCTCCGTCAGATAGTAGCTCCACCGGTCACCCAGGCCGGTCACCAGCCCTTCCAGGGCGGCGTCCACGGCGGCGGTCTCATCGTACTCCCCGACAAATTTATCCTCCACCAGCTTGAGGGCCTCCAGCATGGAGGCACCGTAGGTACCCACCGAGGTCCGGAACCACAATAGGCTTCCGCCAATGCAAAGCAGGGCGGTGAGCAGCACCGCCACAGCCAGATGGATGCCGGTAAAACGTCTGGACTTCATCACGCATTCAGATCCTTTCGCCAAAAGAATGGAAAAAGGGCGGAGAGGCTTCCCCCTCCGCCCTTCTATCATCCATATGTATTACCAGGAAGACAAATTCAGGTCCGGGAACTTGGCCTCCGGATCGGTACGCTGGCCGTTCACCCGGATCTCCAGATGCAGGTGGTTGCCGGTGGAATTGCCGGTGGTGCCTACGTAGCCGATGACCTGACCCTGCTTCACCATCTGACCCTCGCTCACCGCGCGGGAACTCATGTGGGCATACAGGGTAGAGTTACCGTTGCCGTGGTCGATGACCACATAGTTGCCATAGGACCAGTAGGCGCCGCTGCCCTTCACCGAGGTGATGACCTGGCCGCTCTTGGCCGCCAGGATGGGGGTACCGCCGTTGGCGGGAATATCAATGCCGCCGTGGTTCTGGGCCCGACCGCTGACCGGGTTGATGCGGTAGCCGAAGGGGGAGGAGATCCGGTACCAGCCGGGCAGGGGCCACATGTAGCCGCTCTCCGACACGATGGTGGTACCGTTCTGCTTCCGCTCCTCTTCCAGCTGCTTCTGCTTGCGGACGATATCCGCCTGAATGGCGGCGGCGGCCTTGTCCTCCTCATCCAGGAGCCGGTTGACCTCGGCTACGTTCTTGTTCAGCTCAGCCAGCACCTTCTCGGCCTCAGCCACCTTGGTCTGCTGCTCGGCCTTCTTGGCCTCCTGCTGCTCCTTGACGGCCTGCTCGTCCGCCCGGGCGCTCTCCAGCTCCTGCTGGAGGCGCTCCAGCTCCTCCCGGACAGCAATCAGCTCGTCCATCACCTTATTGTCGTAGTCCATGACGGCATCTACATCGGCCAGACGGTCCAGCAGGTCGGAAAAGCTCTCTGCATTAAAGAGGATGGACCAGTAGGATACCGTCCCCTCCTCCTCCATGGCCCGCACCCGCTGGCAGAACAGCTCGTACTGAGCCTGCTCATTGGCCTCGGCCACCTTGCGTTCTTCCTCTTTCTTGGCAATCTCGGCGTCATAGTAGGCGATCTGAGCATTGATATTGTCCAGCTCGTCGTTGATGGCGTCCAGCTGGGCCAGCAGCAGGTTCCGCTTATCCTCTGCGGCGGACTGCTCCGCCTCGGCGGCGGCCAGCTGCTCCTTCAGCTCCTTCTGCCGGGCCTGGCTTTCCGCCTGCTCCTGCTTGAGGGCGTCGATCTCGCTCTGGGTCACCGCGCCGGCGCCCCCAATGATCATGGTGAGCATAGGCAGCAGCATCAGCAGCGCCATAATGACCGCCAGGGCGCCGAATACCACCCGGCGCTTGTCCAGCTTCTGTTTTTTCTGCTTATTCTGTGTTTTTGACACGTCGTTGTCTTCCTTTCTGCCGTTGGCCTGTCTGCCTACCAGTTATAGGCGCGGATAAAGGAATCATAGAGATCGGGGAAGCACGCCTCCGGGTCCACACGCTGGCCGTTGACCCGCACCTCAAAGTGCAGGTGGGGTCCTGTCACATTGCCTGTGGCGCCCACATCCCCAATGTACTGACCCTGGGTCACAATCTCCCCTTCACTCACCGCCCGGTAGCTCATATGGGCGTACAGGGTGGTGGTTCCATCGCCGTGGTCGATGACCACATAGTTGCCGTAGGACCAGGTAGAGCCGGTCCCCTCCTCAGAAATAATAACCTGCCCACTCTTGGCCGCTGTAATCGGCGTACCGGTGGTCGCGGAAACGTCGATGCCGGTATGGCTGTGGGGCACGTGGGTAACAGGGTGAATTCGATACCCAAAGGCGGAGGTCAGCTTCAGGTTGCTGGCCGGCAGGGGCCACTGATACCCCGAGCTGGACGGCGGCAGTGTTACATTCCCCTCCTGCCGCTGGGCCTCCAGCTCCGCCTGCTTTTTCTCAATGTCAGCCTGGATGGCTGCCGCCGCGGCGTCCTCCTCCTCCAGCAGGCGGTTGACCTCGTCCACATTGGCGTTGAGCTGGGCCAGCAGTTCTTCCGCTTCGGCCACCTTGGCCTGCTGCTCGGCCTTTTTGGCCTCCTGCTGCTCCTTGACGGCCTGCTCCTCTGCCCGGGCGCTCTCCAGTTCCGCCTGGACATGCTCCAATTCCTCCCGGGCAGCGGTGAGCTCCTCCATCACCTGGTTATCGTAGCTCATCACCGCGTCCACGTCGGCCAGACGGTCCAGCAGATCGGAAAAACTCTCCGCGTTAAAGAGGATGGACCAGTAGGACACTGTCCCCTCCTCCTCCATGGCTCGCACCCGCTCGCAAAACAGCTCATACTGCTCCGCTTCTCTGGCCTCGGCTTCTTCGCGCTCCACTTCCTTTTGCGCAATTTCCCCGTCATACCAGGCGATCTGCTGCTTGATATTACTCAGCTCGTCATTGATGGCATTCAGCTGTTCCAGCAGCAGGTCCCGCTTGTCTTCCGCGGCGGACTGCTCCGCCTCGGCCTGGGACAGCTGTTCTTTCAATGCTTCCTGCCGGGCCTGGCTCTCCTCCTGCTCCTGCTTCAGCGCGTCGATCTCGCTCTGGGTCACCGCACGGGCGCCCCCGATGATCACGGTGAGCACAGGCAGCAGCAACAGCGCCAGTGCACCGGGCATCGCCCGCCGCATATTTTTCTTCTGTCTGTTCCGGGTATTACGGCCTTTTGCCACAAGTCGCTCCTTTTCTCCAGGGTACGGGTTTGCTGTCTTCGTTTTACACTTGCAGGAACTTCCGAATGGCCATTACCGAGCCGCCGGCGCCGATCACGAAGCCGGTGAGCACGAACACACCCAGCACCCGCAGCGCCATGGGCTGGAAGGCCAGCACATTGATCAGGTTAATGGTGTCCGAAGTGGTAATGGCACGGCCCACCAGCACATAAATGCCCCACTCCAGGAAGAAGGCCACCAGCGCCCCGAACAGGCCCAGGATCAGGCCCTCGAACACGAAGGGCCAGCGCACAAAGGAATTGGTGGCGCCGCACATCTTCATGATGGCGATTTCCTCCCGGCGGTTAAAGGTGGCCAGCTTGATGGTGTTGGCAATGATAAACAGGCTCACCGCCAGCAGGATGATGACCAGGATAATGGCCACTGCACCCGCCACATTGCGGATGACGGTAAAGCCCTCAGCGATCTCAGGGGCCGACTTGGTCCACGCCACCCCCGTCACCGCGTCCACAGCGGCCTCGGTCTCCGCCAGCTTGCTGATATCTTCCAGATAGATATGGAACCGGTCCCGGTACACGTCGGAGGGCAGGCCCTCAAAGAGGGGGTTGCCTTCATAATCGGACTCAAATTCCGCCTGGGCCTCCTCCTTGGTGACGAACTCTGCCCGGGCCACGTTGGGGATGGCTTCGATATCGTCCTGGAGGCCGCGAGCCTCGTCCTGCGTCAAGGTCTCCTCAATATAAGCGGTAAACTGGTTTTCCTTTTCCAGGTCGCTGAACATGTGGGAGGCGTTGACCGCCACCAGTGTAAAAGAACCCATGATGAGCAGACAGCACACGATCATGCACACAGCCGCGAAGGACATCAGGCCATGGGTAAAGATGCTGCGGAAGCCCTCCATGAAGAAATAGCCAAAATCATATCGTTGTTTCATTATTATAATACCCGCCTGTCTCGTCGCTGATGATCCGTCCGTTCTCGATGGCCACCACTCGCTTGGAGAAGCGGTTGACCAGCTCCCGCTCATGGGTAACCACCAGCACGGTGGTGCCCAGCTCATTGATGCGCTCCAGCAGCATCATGATCTCCAGAGAGCGCATGGGGTCAAGGTTGCCGGTAGGCTCATCGGCAATGATCATCTGAGGATTGTTCACCAGCGCGCGGGCAATGGCCACACGCTGCTGCTCGCCGCCGGAGATCTCACTGGGCAGCTGGTCACCCTTCTGATCCAGGCCCACCAGTTCCAGCACATAGGGTACCCGCTTGCGGATCTCACGGGGAGACGCCCCCACCGCGCGCATGGCAAAAACCAGGTTCTCCTTCACCGTCTTTTTCTCGATGAGCCGGAAATCCTGGAAAATGACCCCCAGGGTACGCCGCATGTAGGGTACCTGCCGGGGCCGGATATTGTTCAGATTGTAGCCGTTGACCATCAGGCGGCCCGCAGAAGGCGCGATCTCCGCCGTGATGAGCTTCAGGATGGTGGATTTGCCTGAGCCGGACGGGCCTACCAGAAAGACAAATTCCCCGTCGTCGATGCGTATATTGACCCCTTTCAGGGCCTTGGTCCCATTATCATAGGACTTCTGAATGTCGATCAGACGTATCACGCTTGGTTACCTCATCTATGTATTTGTCGTACCCGAAAGAATTTGGACAGTACCAGGAGGGACGCCGTCGCCGGCGTCCCTCCTGTGCAAGATTCAGTTGTCGATACCCCGGGAGATCAGGTACTTCTTGACCATCAGCGCCACCTTGAAGGTGATGGCGTCGTCAAACTCCCGCAGGTCCAGGCCGGTGAGCTTCTTGATCTTCTCCAGACGGTACACCAGGGTGTTCCGGTGGACAAAGAGCTTCCGGGCAGTTTCAGACACGTTCAGGTTGTTCTCGAAGAACTTGTTGATGGTAAACAGGGTCTCCTGATCCAGCGCATCAATGGGGTTCTTCTTGAAAACCTCCTGCAGGAACATCTCGCACAGGGTGGTGGGCAGCTGATAGATCAGCCGGCCAATGCCCAGGTTCTCATAGTTGATGATGCTCTTTTCCGTATCGAACACCCGGCCCACATCGATGGCGATGCCCGCCTCCTTGTAGGCACGGGCCAGCTCCCGAATGTGGCCCACAATAGTGCCGATGCCGATGACCACCCGCAGATGGAGCTCGTCGGTAATCTTGTCCTCGATCTGCTTGGCAATCTTGTAGAGATCCCGGGTCTCCGCACCCTCAGGCAGCTGCTTGATGAGCGCCACATCGGTCTCGCTGATGGAGAGCACAAAGTCCACCTGCTTATCGGGGAACAGAGCATGCACCACGTCGATCAGGGCAGGGTCGGTGGTCTCCACCTGGCGGATCAGGAACACTGCCCGGGGCGCCTCAGAGACAAAGTGCAGCTCCTTGGCGCGGACATAAATATCGCCGAGCAGGATATTATCGGAGATGATGTTCTTGACAAAGGTAGCCTTGTCATGCTTCTCCTCATAATAGGTCTTGGCGCCATTGAGGGCCACAGTGGCCATGGAGCAAACCATGCGGGCCTCAGCGTCCTCACCCTTGGCAAAGGCGGCGTAGTCGAACTGGGAGCCCCAGCCGGTCAGGGCCTTGAAGGTGCGGCCTTCGAAATGCACGCTCTCCCCCTCGCCCTGGTTTACCGCATCAACTGCGCCGGGCCAGTGCTCGCCGATGCAGCTGAGTTCGTTGCAGGCTACCACCGTTCCCTCAGAGTCGATCACGCCTATCGCCCGGTCCGTGCTGTCCTTCATCTGTAAGACAACGCTCTGAAAAATTCTGCTGGACATGGTGTCAGCCTCCTTAATTTATCTCCGTACCCCTCAATTTGTCCCGCCGCAGACGGCTGGCGGGACTACTTCACATGCTTATCCGGTTTAACAGACAATATTATACCGATTCTTTTCTCTCTTTTCAATATCTTTTTCAAAGTTTTTTGTGGAAAATGCCTAAAGCCCTCCGGACTTGTCGAAAAACGCCGCTGTCACAGGCGTCCGCCGCTCTCCCGCAATGCTTCCAGCTCTCCTGCCGTCAGGGGTCTCCACTGGCCGGGCGTCAGGTCCGGGTCCAGCGTCAAGGGTCCCATGGTCAGCCGCTTCAGGTAACGAACCGGCTTGCCCCGGCTGGCGAGCATCCGCTTGACCTGGTGGTACTTCCCCTCCCGCAGGGTGACGATGCCGGTGTCCCGTTCCTCCAGGATCTCCAGGCCGGCAGGCAAACACTCCAGGCCGTCGGCCAGGGTGACTCCCTGTCGGAAGGCCTCCACGTCATCGGCTTCCAGCTGGCCGTCCACCCGGACAAAGTAGGTCTTGTCCACATGCCAGCGGGGAGAGAGCAGACGGTGGGCCAGCGGTCCGTCGTTGGTGAGCAGCAGCAGCCCCTCGGTGTCCTTGTCCAGCCGGCCAGCCGGGAACAGGCCCACCCGGCGGAGATGCTCGGGCAGCAGGGTGAGCACCGTGGGCTCTCTAGGGTCCTCGGTGGCAGATACCAGCCCCGCAGGCTTATGAAGCATCAGATAGACCAGCCGCTCCCCCGACACCGGCTGACCGTCCACCAGAAACGCCGAGGCTGGGTCGTGCTTTTCCTCCGGCGTCCGGGCCACCGCCCCGTTCACAGTGACCCGGCCGGCCCGCACCAGCTCCCTTACCTCTTTTCGGGACCAGCGGCCCGTATTGGCCAAAATCTTGTCCAGGCGTTCCATTTCCCGCCCTCCTTGTCCTTTTTTCCCTGCTGCGTCATATCGTCCGCTCCCGCGCCATATGCATGGAATACCAGCATTTGGGGAAGGGAGCGTTGCGCTGTGTTTATTGTTACCGCCAAGATCCGCAAGGGCCGGATCGCCGCTGTGGCCCTGGCCGCCGCTGTGGTGTGCGGCGTCTTGCTGACCGGCTCCGTCCTGGCGGAGGGGCGGGACGCCGCCGCTTCCGCCGCCGTCAGTCCCAAGGGGATCAAAACCAACGAAGACCGGATCGCTTATCTGAGCAGCTACGGCTGGATGGTATCGGATCAGCCCGTCTCCGTGGAGGAGCTGATCATCCCGGAGGAGTTTGACGACACCTACAGCCAGTACCTGGAGCTTCAGGCCGCCCAGGGCTTCGACCTGACGGAGTATGCCGGCAAACGGGTCAAACGGTACACCTATCAGGTGAACAACTATCCCACCGGAGAGAGCGGCATCCAGGCCGGCCTGCTCATCTACAAAAACACCGTCATCGGCGGAGATGTCCTCTCCGCCCAGCTGGGGGGCTTCATCCACGGTCTGGAAATGCCCTCCTGACAAAACAGCGCGGCGCCTCTCCGGCGCCGCGCCGCTTTTCTTTCAGCTCAGGAAGCTGGAGGCCCGGTACAGGAAGATCAGGTACTGGATGCCTGCCACCAGACTTGCAATGACCGTGGGGATGAGCACCAGGCCCGCCAGGATCACCACACCGGGGATCAGGGCCAGTACGCCGCAGATCACCATGATGATGGTGCACACGATGTACAGCTTCCAGACAAACCGGCCCTTGGCGGCGGTAGCCGGGTCGCCGTTTTCGTCCAGGATATTCGCGGTGGTAGTGCATACGAGATAGACGATGATAAACGACAGGATATCACCCACCAGGCCCACGCCAGGGACGAACAGCGACAGCACCGCCGCTACAATGGATGCAATGCCCAACCAGAAGGCCGTCCGGTAGCCCTCCGCCGCCTGGGCCGCCTCGTTCAGACCCACCAGGATCAGAATTAACCCCACCAGGGCCAGAATGCCGCCCAGCAGCGGGATAAAGGACAGGATAGCCAGAATCTCGCCGACAAAGATCTTGTTCAGTCCCCGGCCGGCAGCCGTATAATCCATGTAACCCATCATGCCTGTTTCTCCTTTCTCTCCACGATCCGCACATCCAACTGATTATAAGGAATTTCAATACCGTGCTGATCAAAGGACGCCTTCACCTGCTCCAGCAGGTCGAAGTACAGGTCCCAGTAATCCTCCGTAGCACACCAGACCCGCAGGGTATATTCAATACAGCTGTCCTTGAGGCCGGACATACGCACGAAGGGTTCAGGCGTGAAAAGAGCCTTGGGGTGGGCACCTACCACGCTTTTGATGCAGGTGAGGACCTGCTGGGAATCGCTGTCATAGGACACACCGAATACCAGATCCACCCGCCGCTTCTCCGCGGTGGAATAGTTGATGATCTTTTCTCCCGAGATCTGTCCGTTGGGTACCGAAATCACCTTGTTATCCACAGTGGCCAGTTTGGTATAGGCCAGACCCACCTCTCTGACGGTGCCGCTGACACCGCCGGCCTCCACATAGTCCCCAGCCTTGAAGGGCTTGGAGACCAGCACCTGGATACCGCCAGCCAGGTTGGACAGCGTGCCCTGAATGGCCAGAGAGACCGCCAGACCCAGGACACCCAGCAGAGCCACCAGACTGGTCATGGGCACACCCATATAATCCAGTACGATGCAAAGCGTCATCAGCCACAGAACCACCCGCAGGGCTGCGTGAATAAAAGTATGCAGGCTCTTTTCCATATCCAGGCGGTCGAACGCCCGGTCTACCAGTTTCAGGATGATCTTCATGGCCGCCATACATCCTGCAAACAAAAGGACGATGGTGATGATTTTCTGAAGATTCAGGTTGCTGAAAAAGCCGCTGACGGACTGGAGGGTCTCCTCCGCGTCTTCCGGCGAGATATTGGTAAGATTGGTCAGCACATTCCTTCCTCCTTCCTGCGAATTATTTTACCATACCTCATAGCCGGGGACAAGCCTTTCCGGCGGCCAGGCTGGAAATGGAACCCGCCCTGTGCTATACTGAAAAAAATAGGTGGTGAGATGTCTGTATGAAAAGACGGGCCATTGACCCCACGCCTTTTGACCGCAGGCGGGAGCCGCCACGGCAGAATCTGTTCATCATGCCGGCCCTGTGGCTGTGGAGTTGGCTGTCCACCCGGCCGGGAAAGCTACGCATTCGAAAATTCAATATGGAGGGGCTGAAGCCTCCTTTTCTTGTCCTGGGCACCCACCATGCTTTTATGGACTTCTACGTAACGCCGTTATGTCTGTTTCCCCACCGGGCCAATTATGTCTCAGAGCTGGAGGGATTTGAGTATTACGGCGAGTGGCCCTACCGGCAAGTGGGTTGTCTGGGCACGCGGAAATTCGTCAATGATCTGGCTCTGGTGCGCAACATCCGCCGGTGCATGGATCGGGGCGGCATTCTGGTACTCTACCCGGAGGCCCGCTATGCCAATGTGGGCACCAGCTCCTGTCTGCCACCCTCCACGGCCAAACTGATCCGCTACCTGAAGGTACCGGTAGTTACCATCAACATGCGGGGAAACTATCTCCAATCCCCCATCTGGAACCTGAAAAAACGGAAAGGGGTCCGGCTGGAAGCCGATGTGACGCAGCTGCTGACGGCGGATGAGGCGGCCTCCCTGCCGCTGGAACAGATCCAGCAGCTGGTGGAGAAGGCACTTTCTTATGACGAATATGCCTGGCAGGCTGAGCAAGGCATGATCATCGACGTACCTTGGCGGGCGGAAGGATTGGAGCATCCCCTGTATCAGTGTGCCGCCTGCGGGAGGGAGTTCACTATGGTCTCTCAGGGAGCAGAGCTGTTTTGTACCGCTTGCGACGCCCGCTGGCGAATGGACGAGCTGGGCCGGTTGCAGGGTCCCCGGTTTTCCCATATTCCAGACTGGTATGAGTGGGAGCGCAGTCAGGTGGAGGAGGAGATCCGGCAGGGCCACTACCAGTTGGACACCAGGGTGCGGGTACAGTCCCTGCCCAACGCGGTGAATTTTATCGAATTGGGCGAAGGGCGGCTGCAGCACGGGCCGGAAGGCTTTGCCCTCACCTTTACCGACTACGATGCGGCAGAACCGAATACCCTGCACTTCCCCGCCAAGTCTACCTTTTCCATCCACACCGAATACGATTACCGCGGGCAGGGAGAGTGCGTCACCCTGTCTACTCCGGACAATACCTATTTTCTCTATCCCCTGGAGCCGGGCTTCAGCGCCACCAAGATTCAGTTTGCCACTGAGGCTCTATGGCGGCAGTCCCAGCCGTAAATATTAAAAAAGGCGCCGGTCTTATGACCGGCGCCTTTTAACACTCAGACACAAAAGAAAAGAGCCAGCCTAACGGCTGGCTCTTTTCCAAAAGGAGTAAATTACTCCTCGATCTCGATAACAACGCCGGAACCCACGGTACGGCCACCCTCACGGATAGCGAAACGCAGGCCCTT
>CALWXT010000051.1 GCA_944385575.1 uncultured Flavonifractor sp.
CAGGCCCGGATGCCGTCCTCCTCGGTCATCTCCTCTTTCTCATAGAGGGCGTCCTTCTCCTTGCCGATGTCGTACAGACGCTTGTTGCCCATAATGACGGTGTCCATCACGGAGTAGGCGTTATAGGCGTTCTGGTCCTGCTTGAGCACCGACATGCGGGTCTTGGGCAGGATGCTCACCTCGCCGGAGGTGGGCTCCAGCTGGCCGGAGAGGATTTTCAGGAAGGTGGACTTGCCCGCGCCGTTGGCGCCGATGATACCGTAGCAGTTGCCCTTGGTGAACTGCAAATCCACATGGGAGAACAGGGGCTGACCGCTGTAAGCCAGGGTCAAATCGGAAACAGTGATCATGTAGAACTCCTTATAATATAAAAAGTGAAATAATCAGCCCAAATAGTATATCATACTTTTTTCGGAAAGCAAGACGGAAGGCGGTTTTGCTTGTGGCCCCGGCGGGAAAATGGTAAAATGTAGCCAGAAGGAAACCGCGCCTGACCACTGAGAGGAGGGCTGGGCATGGAACAGGGAAAAACCGCTTCCGTAAAGCGGAAAAACCTCCCGCTGGGCTGGTGGACGGTGGCTGCCGCGGCTCTGGCTATCCTGGTGATCTGGGTAGCTGTGGATCGGCCCGCCCTGGCGGAGCGGAGCGACTTTGACGGTGTCTCCCCTATCCAGATGCACCGGACTCAGTCCGCCATGGATTCTGCCGCCGGGAGGCTGGGACTGCTGAACGAAAGCCGGGACTTTTATCCCGGGCAGGAGGGGTATGACGAACTTCGCGCCCTGCTGGAGGAAACCCGGTGTGCCCTTTCGCCCAAAGCCATGGCCGACTCGGTGAGCGGGGTGGTGGAGGACCTTAGCGGAACTTATACCGTCATCCTTCCCTCCGGACGGTACGTTCATGTAGTGTGCGGCGCAGACGGCTGGGTCCAGATGGACCGCTACTGGATCTACGGCCGGGCCGGT
Organism: uncultured Flavonifractor sp.; assembly: GCA_944385575.1. GTDB lineage: Bacteria > Bacillota > Clostridia > Oscillospirales > Oscillospiraceae > Flavonifractor. The sequence goes on from CALWXT010000051.1 coordinate 966, forward strand.
GAGCAGTTCCGGGAGACCATGGACCGGCTGGTGCCGGTGGACGAAGAAACGTAAAAATAGGGCCTGCGCGGATATTCCGCGCAGGCCCCGTTTTGTTTACAGCTGTCCCTTCCGCAGCAGGCGGATGTCCTCCCCGTAGAAGGGGAGCACCCGGTATTCCCCTTCCAGCCGTGAGGCGATCTGGGGGGTGTACCGCTGGCGAATCTGCTCCATGGACAGGTTGGAGGAGATCACCGTCCGCTTGTCTGCCGTCAGCCGGGAATTGATGAGGGTGTAGAGGGCCGACTGGACAAAGGGCGTGATGAGCTCGCTGCCCAGATCGTCCAGAATCAGCAGGTCACAGCCCAGGTAGCGCTTGGTTTCATCCTTGGCCTCCCCCGCCTCCAGCCGGTCCCGGGCAAACTTCTGTTCCTCGAACCGGGTGAAGATGTTCACTGCCGTGTCGTACACCACCGAGAAGCCCGCCTCCGACACCGTGCGGGCGATGCAGGCGGACAGGAAGGTCTTGCCCAGCCCCGGGGCTCCGGTAAGGAACAGGTTGCGGAAGTAAAACTTGCCGAACTTCTGGGCGTAGTTGAGGCATACCTCATAAATGAATTCCATATTCTCCCGGGGCGGCAGGCTCTCCCCCTTCCAGGGCAGGGGGGAGTAGCAGTCCAGGGAGAAGCTGTCAAAGGACTGCTCCCCCAAATCCAGCAGCTTGGACAGCTCCTTAATCTGCTCCTCCGTGCACAGAGCCTGAAGGCAGGAGCACATATGGCTGCCCACCCAGCCGGTGTCGTTGCATTTGGCGCAGGCGGGCCGCCCGTCCAGTGCGTCGGGGGAATAGCCGTGCTCGGCCAGCAGCCTGGCCCGCTCCGCCTGAAGCTCCATGTTCCGGTCCCGGACGGCTCCAATGGCGGGCACCGGGTCCCGCCCCTCCTTCAGGGAGGCGGCGATAATCTGATAAATGGTGCCCTTGAGCTCCTTGTCGATCTCCGCCGCCCGGGGCAGCCTGGCGTAGATCTCCCGCTGGGCCCGCTCCTGCTCCGCGGCCCGGCGCAGACGCTGTTCCTCCAGACGCCGGGAAGCCCGGCGGAGGACGGCAGGTTCGTATCCCATGGCTTACTCCCCTTTCTGCTTGCGCATGAATGCCCGCATCCGTTCCAGATCCTCCCGCACCCGGCGGTCGGCCTCTCCCGGCTGGTTGGGCTGGTCCTGCATGGCGGGGGCGTTCCGGGGAGGCTTGTCCGCCCCCTCGATTTCCGCCAGGGTGTGCAGGTTGGCCCGGTGCCACCGGGCCAGGATGCCGTTCATATAGTCCCAGTCCATCTTCTGCTTCTTGTATACGGTCTTCTCGTAGGCCAGCCGGAGGGCGGCGTCCTCGAAGCCCATGTCTGTCCAGGCGGCCACCTTTTTCCGCTCCCCCTCCACCAGAGGCCGGGGCGGGATGTCCAGCAGCCGGAGCACCTCCCCCTCACGGGTACGGTAGAGCTCCTGCCGCTTCAGATGGGCCTCGGCGGCCTGGACGGTGTCCACCCCCAGCCGTTTCCAGGCAAAGCCCTCCTTCTGAACGGTGGACATGCGGGGCTTGCGCCCCGCGCCGTATTTCCGCTCAAATTCCTCCACGCACCAGCTCACCAGCAGGCAGATCACCTCCGCCGGCAGGGCCAGATAGTCATAGAGGGTGTACAGAATTTTCAAATCGGCGGTGGACAGAATCTTGCCCAGCCGCCGCTGCACCTCATTCACCAGGCCGGGGAAGGAGGAATCCTGCTGCTCCAGCTCCCGGGTGATGTCGGCGGCGGTGTACTCCGGCGGGCCGTCGGGGGCGGCGGGGGGCGGAGCCTCCTCCCTGGCGCTGCCGTCGGACAGGCCGATGGTCTTAAGGGCGGCTACCGCCTGATCTAGCCGGATGTCGTCCCATTTCAGGGCTTTCCGGGCGGCGGAGGGCACCAGCTCTCCCCCGTGGCCCAGCAGCCACAGGTAGAGCAGCGCACCGTCCCCGCTGCCGGCGGCGATGAGCCGATCGGCCGCCCGGCGATCCATAGCCAGGATATCCCCCGGCAGCAGCAGTTTGGACATGATAGCCCCCCTTTCCCCATAATATCGTATTTTATATCATACCACATTCCGGGGGGACGGCACAATCCCGCAGCAAACATTTCCGCCGGAGTGGGGGCGCGGGATTGCGGGAAGAAAGCAAATAAGATAAAATGATGGTGAGAAAGCGGGCTATGGTTGGAAAGCGAGGGGCTAACATGAAAAAGAAATCTCTTTTCCTTGCGGCAGCCGTTTGCGTTTGCCTGCTTGCCGCCCTTTTTATCGGAGGCAGTAGGTCTCACGGGGATGGGACGGCGGCAGATGAACCCGGCCTTTTGGCCGAATATCACGGGGAAAAGGTGTACCAGGCGGATGTGGAGGCCTATTCCGACACGGCCCGGCTTCTTGCCGGGGCGGACGCCGAGCTTCCAACCGAGCGGGAGATCCTGACGGAGTTCCTGCAAAACATGGTTTTGCTGGAGGAGGCCCAGGCACCCCGCACCATCGCCCGGCAGAAGCTCCTCGACGCGGTCGGGGAGAAGTTCTGCGAAGAAAATGGGCTGACCTTTACAAAAGTCAATCCGCCGCCGAAACTGATGCAGGCCAAGAAAGACTATGTGGCGGATCTGTTTGCACAGGCCCAGGATGAGATCATTTACTACAACGGTGCCGGTTAGTCCGTGAAGAGCGGGCCTGGACAGCCTGTGTTTCCTAGAAAATTCACGAAGAATTTATTTCTCATCTATCGGCATCTGTGGTATAATAGTGTAACTTATTATGACTATGGTCAGGAGGGGTACCCATGAAAAACCGCGTCACCGTCACCATCGCCGGCCAGGAATACACCCTGGTGGGCAGTGAGGAGCCCAGCTACACCGAGAAGGTGGCCGCCCATGTGGACGAAAAGGTGAAGGAGATTCTGGACGGTGCCAGGGTATCCCTGGTGGACGGGGCTGTGCTGGCGGCGGTCAACATCGCCGACGAGTACTTCAAAGAGGTGGAGACGGCGGAAAACCTGCGCCGTCAGCTCAAGGAGTATCTGGAGGAAGCCACCAAGATGAAGCTGGAGCTGTCCGAGGCCAAGCGGGAGATCTTCAAGCTGCAGAACAAGAAATAAGGAGGGGGCGTAAGCCCCCTTTTTGGGAGGGGTACCATGCTGGAACTGCTGGCTCCCGCCGGGTCCATGGAGGCCGTGGCGGCCGCTGTACAGAACGGCGCCGACGCCGTTTATCTGGGATATGGAGACTTTAATGCCCGCCGCAACGCGAAAAATTTCTCTGAGGAGGAGTTTGCGGCGGCGGTTTCTTATTGCCATGTGCGGGGTGCCAAGGTCTATCTGACCCTCAACACCCTGCTTACCGACCGGGAATTGCCTGCCGCCGCCCAGGTGGCCGCCCACGCCAGCGCCATCGGCGCCGACGCGGTGCTGGTGCAGGACATGGGCGTGGCCCGTATGCTGCGGCAGGCGGCTCCCGACCTGAGCGTCCACGCCTCCACCCAGATGACCCTCCACAATCTGGACGGAGTGAAGATGGCCGCTGACCTGGGCATGACCCGGGCGGTGCTCTCCCGGGAGCTGAGCCGGGATCAGATCGAATACATCTGCCAGCGCTCCCCCATCGAGATCGAGGTGTTCGCCCACGGAGCGCTGTGCATGTGCTACTCCGGCCAGTGCTTCCTGTCCTCCGTCATCGGCGGACGCTCCGGCAACCGGGGCCTGTGCGCCCAGCCCTGCCGGCTGAAGTACGGCTGGATGGACAAGGCCGACGGCAACCCTCTGTCCCTGAAGGATCTGTCCCTGGCGGGACACCTGCGGGAGCTGCGGAAGATGGGGGTGGCCTGTGTCAAGCTGGAGGGCCGGATGAAGCGGCCGGAGTATGTGGCGGTGGTCACCGGTATTTATTCCAGAGCCATCAAGGAGGACCGGGAGCCTACGGCGGAGGAGCTGGAGCAGCTCCGGGCCGCCTTCTCCCGGCAGGGCTTCACCCAGGGCTACTACCTGGACCAGCAGGGTCCCGACATGTTCGGCGTGCGGGAGGAGGAAAAGGAGCCCAAGGAGCTCTTTGCCGCCGCCCGCAACACCTACCAGAGCGGGGAGGCCCAGCGGGTGCCCGTGACCTTCTACGCCATGATCCGCCCCGGCGAGCCCGCCCGGGTGGGTGTGGAAGATCCCCAGGGCCGGGTGGTGACGGTGGAGGGTCAGGTGCCCGAGGCCGCCCGCACCCGGGCGCTGACGCCCGAGGCGGTGGAGACCCAGCTCTCCCGCACCGGCGGCACCCCTTATCGCTGCGCCAAGGTGCGCGCCCTGGTGGAGGACGGGCTGTCTCTCCCCCTGGCGGCCCTCAACGCCCTGCGGCGTGAGGCGCTGGACGGCCTGACCAAACAGCGGGAGGAGCCGCCCCGCCGCCGGCAGGGTGAGTACCACCCCGGCGCCCGGTATGAGAACCGGAAGGAGCCGCCGGAGCTGACCATTTCTGTGCGCACGGCGGAGCAGGTGACAAAGGAACTGCTGGACCTTGGTCCGGCCATGGTGTACATTCCCCTGGAGGAGCTGGCCGCCCACCCGGAGAAGGCTCAGGCCCCGGCTGGCACGAAAATCGGGGTTATTCTGCCCCGGATCGCCTGGGACCGGGAGATGGGTCAGGTGGAGGAACAGCTGCGGCAGGTGAAAGACCTGGGCGTGACCGATGCCCTCGTGGGCAATCTGGGCATGCTCCCCGTTGCCCGGGAACTGGGCTTCACCCTCCGGGGAGATTTCGGCCTGGAGGTCTATAATTCCCAGGCGGTGAAAGAATATAAGAGGCTGGGACTTTCCTCCCTCACCCTGTCCTTTGAGCTGAAATTCCCCCAGATCCGGGATATCTCCAAGAGCCTGGACACCGAGCTCATCACCTACGGCCGGCTGCCCCTGATGATTATGGAAAACTGCATCATCAAAAACCGCACCGGCTCCTGCAACTGCCAGAACAACAACATCCTGACCGACCGCAAGGGCGCCCGGTTCCCGGTGGTGAAGGCCCCCGGCTGCCGCAATGAGCTTTTGAATTCCCAAAAGCTGTTTCTGGCGGACAAGGCCGCCGACTACAAGCGGCTGGGCCTGTGGGCGCAGCGGCTGCTGTTTACCACCGAAAATCCCCGAGAGTGTGTCCAGGTGGCCCAGCGGTATCTGGAGCAGGGGAACTGGAGCCCCAACGAGTACACCAGGGGCCTGTATTACCGAGACGTGGAGTAACCATTTATGAAGCTGAAGATCAAAGCGGTGTCCCCCAAGGTGGGGACGGAAATCCCCTTTCCCAGCCGGGCCACGGAGGGCTCCGCCGGGCTGGACCTGCGGGCCTGCCTGGATGAGCCGGTGGTCATCTCTCCCCGGCAGCTGGTGAGCATCCCCACCGGCATTGCCATTGCCCTGCCGGGACCTGAGCATGTAGCTCTGGTATTTGCCCGGTCGGGACTGGGTATCAAGCACGGTATTTCCCTGTCCAACGGGGTGGGGGTTATTGACAGCGACTACCGGGGGGAGATCCGGGTGGGGCTGACCAACCTGTCCCACACCCCCTATACCGTTCAGCCGGGGGATCGGATCGCCCAGCTGGTGCTCACCCCGGTGGTGACGCCGGAGCTTGAGATCGTGGCGGAGCTGGAGGACACCGGCCGGGGAACCGGCGGCTTCGGCTCCACCGGACGTTAGACGCAAAGAAAGGAACAACAGGCACATGGATATCATTTTGGCCTCCCAAAGCCCCCGGCGGCGGGAGCTTCTGGAGCGCATGGGAGTGCGGGACTTCCGGGTGGTCACCCCCGATATTGACGAGCATATGGACCGGGAGCTGCCGCCGGAGGAGCTGGTGCGCCGCATTTCCCTGGAAAAAGCCCTGGCGGTGCAGGAGCAGGAGGGCAATACCTCCATCATCATCGCCGCCGATACGGTGGTGGCCCTGGACGGGGCGGTGCTGGGCAAGCCCGCCGACGAGCTGGAGGCATTCAAGATGCTCTCCACCCTCTCCGGCTGCCGCCATCAGGTGTACACCGGCATGACGGTGCTGCGGGGCGAGGAGAAATACACCGTCAGCGAGGAGACCACCGTCACCTTCCGGGAGCTGAGCGCGGAGGAGATCGACCGGTATATCGCCACCGGGGAGCCCATGGACAAGGCGGGTGCCTACGGCATCCAGGGCTACGGCGCCCTGCTGGTGTCGGGCATCCAGGGCGACTACTATAATGTAATGGGCCTGCCGGTGTGCCGGCTGGGTATGCTGCTGCGTCAGCTGGGGGTGGACTGCCTGTCCCTGGCCGCCGGGCAGGGATAAGGGGACTGGATCGTGAAAGATTTTTTCCGGCGCAACGGATTGCTGATCCTCATTGCGGCCATTCTGCTGGCGCTGGTGACGGCGGTGGTGTCCGCCCTGCTGGGGGGGACGGCCGACCCGTTCTCCAACCTGGCCAACATCCTTACCACCCCGGTGCGCAACGGCATCAATGCGGTGGTGAACTGGACGGAGGAGAAGTACTCCGACGCCTTTGAACAAGAGCAGCTCAAGCAGGAAAATGAGGAGCTGAAAAAGCGGGTCTCCGAACTGGAGGAGAAGGAGCGGGAGTATGAGGCCGCCCTCCAGGAGAATGAGCGGCTGCGCAATGTGCTGGAGCTGCGGCCCAAGGAGCGCAGCTTTGACGAGCTGGAATCCGCTATGGTCACCGCCCGGGAGACCTCCAACTGGGCCTCCACCCTCACCCTGAGCAAGGGCTCCGCCCAGGGGGTGGAGGTGGACGACACCGTGGTGGATGAGTACTGGAACCTGGTAGGCGTGGTGGCCGAGGTGGGCGAGAACTGGTGCACGGTGCGTACCCTCATCGACTCGGACACCGAACTGGGCGGGCAGATCACCCGCACCGGCGGCGCCGCCATTCTGGAGGGGGATCTGGCCCTCATGGGTGATGGAAAACTGAAGCTCACCTTCCTGCCGGAGAACAGCCAGCTCATGTCCGGGGATCTGGTGACCACCTCCGGCCGGGGCGGCGTCTACCCCTCCGGGCTGGTGGCCGGCCGGGTGGAGGAGGTGCGCACCGACGCCTCCGGCATCAACGAGTATGCCGTCATCGTGCCTGAGACCGACCTGGATAACCTGAAACAGGTTTTTATCATCAAGGACTTTACCATTGTGGAGTGAGCCTGTAAGGAGGTACCCTGTTCTGTGACGACCCAGGACTTTTTCATCAAATGGGGGGTATATGGCCTGGCCCTGCTGCCGGTGTGGTTTTGCCAGGTCTTTCTCCTGAATCGCCTGCCCTTCCTGCCCCTGGTGCCCATGCTCCTTCCCCTGGCCGCCGTGAGCGTGGCGGTGCTGGAGGGCGCGGTGGCCGGGGGCGGCTTCGGTCTGGCGGTGGGCATTTTGTGCGACGCGGTGCAGTTCGGCACCAACGGCGCCATGACCCTGGGCATCTGCGTGGCGGGCATTGCCGCCGGCGCCCTGGCCCAGTACCTGCTGCGGCAGAACCTGCTGGGCTGTCTGCTCTGTTCCCTGCTGGCCCTGATTGCCATTGACGGCGTGCGCATCCTGGGCCGGCTGTTCTGGGGCAGCGGGGAGCTGAGTGCCATGCTTTCCCTGGCGGGACGGGAGATCCTGATCTCCCTGATCTTCGTCTTTCCGGTGTATGCCCTGTTCCTGTGGGTATACCGCCGGGTGCCCAAGAAAACTGTTTTGTAACAAGAAAGAGAGAGATCCATGGAATCCATCCGCACATTTTGGCAGAAATACGGGCCGTGGCTGCTGCTGGCCCTGCTGATTGCCAGCCTGGTGCCCCTTCTGCTGCTGGGCCGGTACGACTGGCCCTCCTCCGACGACTACTGCTACGCCTACCTGCCCCATGAGGCCCTCCTTCAGGGGGGCAGCTTCTGGGGCGAGGTGTGGCATACCATGTGGGGCTACTACAAGAGTTGGCAGGGCACCTTCACCGCCCTGGGGCTGATGTCGGTCACCCCCCTCACCTTTTCCGAATACCTCTACTGGCTCACCCCGGTGGTGATGCTTGCCTCCCTGTGTATCGGCACCTTCAAGCTTACCGATACCCTGGTGCGCCGGGGCCTGGGCGCCACCTGGCGGCAGACGGTATTTGTGGCGGCTCCCATGCTGCTGCTCTCCATCCAGTTTGTGCCCTCCCCCAAGGACAGTTTCTACTGGTGGAACGGGGCTGTGTATTACACCTTTACTTACGGCATCATGCTGCTGCTGGTAGAGCGGTTTACCGCCCTGAAGCTGGCCCGGAGCCGGCGGCAGATGCTGTGGGCGGTGCTCCCCGGCATTTTGGCGGCTATCCTGGTGGGCGGGAGCAACTATGTCTCCGCCCTGCTGGCCACCCTCATCGGCGGACTGTTCCTGCTGTGGTTTTTGTGGAAGGAGCGGGGCAAATTCCTCCCCGGGCTGGTGCTGTTCCTGGCCCTGGCCATTCCCTTTGCCATCAGCTTCCTGGCCCCCGGCAACCAGGTGCGGCAGGATTCCGCCGCTGAGCCCCTGGGCGCGGTGGGCGCGGTGATCATGTCCATCCTCCAGGCGGGGAAGGACTGCCTGACCTGGCTCAACTGGGTGCATGTGTTTGCCCTGTTGCTGCTCATCCCGGCGGCGTGGGGACTGACAGAGAAGGTGAAGTTCTCCTTCCCCCTGCCCCTGTTCTTTTCCGTCTTTACTTTCCTGCTCTTTGCCGCCCAGAACGCCCCCCACTACTACGCTTTATCCCAGGCGGGGCCGGAGCGGCTGCGGAGCATCGTATACTACGCCTTCTACTGGCTCATCGTGCTCAACCTGTGGTACTGGATGGGCTGGCTCCGCCGGGCGGTGCTGCCCCGGGTGAAGGAGCCGGAGAAGCTGCTGCGCCGGTGTCGGCAGCTGATCCCGGTGGTGCTGGTGCTGCTGGTGGTGGTGGGCCTGGGCCGGTGCTGGGGCTCCCTGGCCTGCGTCCGGGCATCGGCTTCCCTGGCCGACGGCTCCGCCGCCGCCTATTACCAGGAGCAGGCTGCCCGTATGGACGATCTGTTGGGCCCCAATGTCACCGATCCGGTGTTTGAACCCATCCAGAACCGGCCGCCCCTGCTGTATAACTCCGACATCACCACCGATCCGGCAGACTGGCGGAACAACCTGATGCGCATGTTTTACCACAAGAACAGTGTGACCCTGTCCCAGTGACCCCCAAGGAGGGAACCCATGGAAGGAAAACAGTTTCATATCCGCACTCTGGTGGTGGCCGGCCTGCTGGCCGTGCTGCTGCTGATCTTTGCAGGCGCGCTCTACAATCTGCAAATCGTGAAGGGCGAGGAGTTCCGGGCCGCGTCCACGGTGAAGATCGCCAATGTGGAGACGGTGGAGGCCGCCCGCGGCGAGATCGTGGACCGATATGGCCGCAGCCTGGTGGGCAACCGAGCCACTTATGAGATTACCTTGAATACCTCTATCATGGGCAAGGAGGCGGAGCGCAACGCCATTTTGCTGGAACTGATCCACATCTGCCAGGATAACGGCATCACCTGGACGGACACCCTGTCCATCTCCAAGGATGCCCCCTTCACCTACACCAGCGACAGCCCCCTGGTCTATACCGACAAGGAGGGGAAGCTGCGCTTCAACTACCTGGGTGCCCTGCTGGATGCGCTGCCCCTGGGCAGCAAGATCCTGCCGGAGCGCTGGCGGCAGGAGGATCTGGACGCCGCCTCCTCCATGGCCGACCTGGGCTCCGGCCTGACGGCGGAGGAGGTCATCGACGGCCTGCGGGAGTATTTCCTGATTGACGAATCCCTGTCCGACGCCGACGCCCGGGCCCTCATCGGGGTGCTCTATGAGGTGAACCTGCGCAGCAAGGACATCCGCCAGACGGAGTATATCTTTGCTCAGGATGTGAATATTGACGCCATTTCCGCCATCAAGGAGCGAAGCCTCACCGGTGTGACGGTGAGCGCCACCACGGTGCGCCAGTACAACACCACCAGCGCAGCCCATCTGCTGGGGCGGGTGGCCGCCATCCAGAGCGAAAACTGGGCCAATTACAAGGATAAAGGCTACAATATGAACGACAAGGTGGGCATCGGCGGCGTGGAGGCCGCCTTTGAGGACTACCTGCGGGGCGAGTCGGGTACCCTGATTCAGGAGCTGTCCACCAGCGGCAAGGTGGTCAGCGAGACCTGGAAGGTGGACGCCCAGACCGGCGAGACCCTGGAGCCCAAGCCCGGCGACAATGTGATGCTCACCCTGGACCTGCGGTTGCAGGAGAAGGTGGAGGAGATCCTGGCCAACACCATCGAGACCATCGACTCTGAGGATACCCAGGGCGGCGCTGTGGTGGTGCAGGACGTCAACGACGGCAGCATCCTGGCTATGGCCTCCTATCCCACCTTCGACCTGTCCACCGTGTACAGCAGTACGGAGAATTACCAGAAGGTGGCCGATGATCCCCTGAAGCCCTTTAACAACCGGGCCACCAAAGGTACCTATCCTCCCGGCTCCACTTTCAAACCCCTGGTGGCCATCGCCGCCCTGGAGGAGGGCCTGGTCACACCCACGGAAAAGATCCGGGACACCGGCTATTTCCAACTGTCTGAGGAGGAGCACTACCCCTACGGCGACTGGCATCCCCAGTGCTGGTACTACCGGCAGTACCGCCAGACCCACGGGCAGGAGAACCTGGCCGACGCCCTGCGGGACTCCTGCAACATCTACTTCTTCACCATTGGCCACCGGCTGGGTATTGACCGGGTGGTTGAGTATGCCGAGGCCTTCGGCCTGGGCCAGACCACCGGCCTGGAGCTGGGTGAGGAGAAGGGCTGGGTGGCCGGGCCGGAGACCAGCAAGGCCCTCAACATGGAGTGGTACGGCGGCAACCTGCTTAACGCCGTCATCGGCCAGGACAACAACATGGTCACCCCCATCCAGCTCACCAACTATATCTCCACCCTGGTGAACGGCGGCAACCGCTACGCCACCCACCTGCTCAAAACCGTGAAATCCAGCGACTACTCCTCCACCGTGTACGAGTATGAACCCAGACTGGTGGAGACGCTGGATTTGGATCCCAAGAACGTGGAGGCGGTGAAGAAGGGCATGTGGGAGGTGGCCAACGACCCCGAGAGCAGCTCCTCCGTCTACTTCAAGAACCTGCCGGTGGAGGTGGGCGCCAAGACCGGTTCGGCCCAGGTTGCCTCCAACGTGGAAGCCAACGCCCTGTTTGTCTGCTTTGCCCCCTATGACGACCCCCAGATCGCCATTTCCATGGTGGTGGAGCGGGGCGCCTCGGGCGCAAAACTGGCCCAGGCCACTGCGGAGATCGTCAACTACTATTTCAGCGCGGAGCACACCATGGAAGCGGTGGGAACCGAGAATACCCTGCTCCGCTGAAGGGAGTTTTCCATTTGCTGGACCCTCAGACCTTTGACAGCCGGGATGTCCGGTACAAACAGCCTTACGGTGCCGTGCCCTCCGGCACCCGGGTGAATCTGGCCCTGCGGCCCCTGCGCACCGGGGGCTTTTCCGAGGGCATGCTCATCGCCTATTTTGAAAGCCGCAATGAGGAACGGCTGGAAGTGCCCATGGAGTGGAAGGGCATGGACGGTGACCGGGACGTGTTCGGCGTGGTGCTGGACACCGGGGACTATGTGGGCCTGGTATGGTATTCCTTCCGGCTCATGGGCCTGGACGGCCGCCGGGAGGAGCTGGGGCCCTATCAGCTCACCGTGTACGACGGCACCGACCGGGTGCCCGGCTGGTTCGGGGAGGGCATGACCTATCAGATTTTCCCCGACCGCTTCCGCCGTTCCCGCGTTCCCGATCCCGCCGGCATGGTGGGGGGGCGCACCGTCCATCAGGACTGGAACGAGGCCCCCGAATACCGGCCCGACCACCGGGGCGAGGTGCGCAACCGTGACTTCTTCGGCGGCGATTTCCGGGGCGTACTGGAAAAGCTGCCCTACCTCCAGGACTTGGGGGTGGAGACCATCTACTTCTGCCCCGTGTTTGAGGCTCCGGAAAATCACCGCTACGGCACCGGCGACTATGAGAAGATCGACCCCATGCTGGGTACCGAGGAGGACTTCAAGGTCCTGTGCGAGGCGGCTCACCGGCTGGGTATGAAGGTGATGCTGGACGGCGTGTTCAATCACCAGGGCTTCGTCAGCCGCTACTTCAACGGCGACGGCTTCTATCCCGAGCCGGGGGCCTGTCAGTCTCAGGACAGCCCCTATTATAAGTGGTACAATTTCTCCCACTGGCCGGACAAGTACGAGTCCTGGTGGGGGATCTACTCCCTGCCCGCCGTCAACGAGTCCGAGCCCTCCTACCGGGACTATATCTTCGGCGGGGAGAACAGCATCGTCCGCCGGTGGCTGAAGGCAGGCGCCGACGCCTGGCGGCTGGACGTGGCCGACGAGCTGCCCGACGACTTTGTCCACGGCATCCACCAGGCTGCCCGTGAGACCGACCCCAACGCCACCATCATCGGTGAGGTGTGGGAGGACGGCTCCACCAAGATCGCCTACGGTGTCCGCCGCAAGCACATTCTGGGCGGCCACTGCGACGGACTGATGAACTATCCCTTCCGCAACTCCCTGCTGGCCTACCTGATGGGAGGCAACGCGGAGGACTTCCGGGCCGCCATGGAGACCATCCGGGAGAACTATCCCCCCTTCGCCTGGCGTACCGCCATGAACTTCCTGGGCACTCACGATACCCCCCGCATCCTCACCCTGCTGGGCTACGGCGGGGACGGCCAGGACCACGACAAGGACTGGCGGGCGGCCTACCGCATGACGGACAGCCAGTATTTGCTGGGCCGCACCAAGCTGATGCTGGGCGCCCTGGTCCTCTTTGCCTTCCCCGGCTCCCCCACGGTGTACTACGGGGACGAGGTGGGCATGGAGGGGTTTGAGGACCCCTTCAACCGCCGTACCTACCCCTGGGGCAGCGAAGACCAGACCCTGCTGGACTGGTACACCGCCTTGGGCCGCGCCCGGAAGGAGCTGCCCGCCCTGCGCCGGGGCGACCTGCGCTGGGGCCGGACCCAGGGGCGGCTGCTCACCTTCCTCCGCCAGGGGGAGGGCAGCCAGGTGCTGACCGCCGTCAATGCCGGGAGAAAGGCGGCGGCGGTAGAGGTACCCTGGCCCGCTGTGGACTGGATGACCGGCAAGATCATCGCCCCCGGGCGCCGGCTGCTGCCTCCCCTCAGCGGCTGGCTGCTGGTACCCAGGCAGAACGGAACCGACAAAAAAGGAGACGGCTGAAGGTGCCTCCCGATAAGAAAACATCGTGGGGCAAGAGAGAAACGGTATAGCTTCGGCTATGCCGTTTTTCTCATT
>CALWXT010000052.1 GCA_944385575.1 uncultured Flavonifractor sp.
CGGGACATGTCCACCCTGGAGGAGCCGCCCCTGGACCGCCAGCCGGTGCAGACCTACGTGCTGGAGCACGACTGGGGCGTGCTGATGGACGCGGCCCGCCGTGAACTGGAAAGAGGGGGGCAAGTATACTACCTTCACAACCGGGTGGAGACCATCACCCGCACCGCCGCCCGCATCAAGGAGATGCTGGGGGAGGACGTGGAGGTGGCGGTGGCCCACGGCAAGATGAGCCAGGAGGAGCTCAACGAGGTCATGACCCGCATGAGCGAGGGCGAGGTGGACGTACTGGTGTGCACCACCATCATTGAGACCGGCATTGATATTGCCAACGCCAACACCCTTATCATCGAAGACGCAGACAAGATGGGCCTGGCCCAGCTCCACCAGATCCGGGGCCGTGTAGGCCGGTCTACCAGAAGGGCCTACGCCTACCTGACCTATCGCCGGGGGAAGGTGCTGACCGAGGTGGCCTCCAAACGGCTGGGCGCCATCCGGGAGTTTGCGGAGTTTGGCTCCGGCTTCAAGATCGCCATGCGGGACCTGGAGATCCGGGGCGCCGGCAACGTGCTGGGTCCGGAACAGAGCGGGTTCCTGCTCAGCGTGGGCTACGACATGTACCTGAAGCTGCTGGAGGAGGCGGTACTGGAGGAGCGGGGCGAAAAACCCCAGCGGCCCACCGAGTGCGCCGCCGATCTCAGTGTGGCAGCCTCCATCCCCGACCGGTACGTGCCCTCCCCGGAGCAGCGGATGGACCTGTACCGCCGCATTGCCGCCATCCGCTCGGAGGCCGACGCCGACGACGTGATGGACGAACTCATCGACCGGTACGGCGACCCGCCCAGAACGGTGAACAACCTGATCTCGGTGGCTCTGCTGCGGGCCGACGCCGCCCAGAACGGCATTTTCCAGATCGACCAGAAGGGCACCAACCTGAATTTCTACCTGGAGGAATTCGACCTCCAGCGGGTGAGCGCCCTGTGCGGCATGGACAAATACCGCTCCCGCCTGCTGTTCTCCGCCGGGGAGAAGCCCTACCTGTCCCTCCGGCTGAAGAAGGGGGAGGACGCATTGAAATTCGGCCGCAAGCTGGTGGAGGACTACGCCAAGACGGCCCCCGCCCCGGCGGAATAAAATATGAATTTTTGATGAATGTACACCGGTTTTCGTTGCCTGAACCGCCGAAATGGTGTACACTGTACCCTGCTTGATGCAAATAAGGAGGATTTGGAACGATGAATTGGAAGAAGCTCCTGTGCGCCGGACTGTCCGGCGCGCTGCTGCTGGGCGCCCTGGCCGGCTGCTCCGACAAGCCTGCCGATCCCACCCCGGCCGGCACCCCCGCCGCCGATGATATCGCTTATCAGACTGCCGGCATCACCCGTGACACGGTGATGTTTACCGCCGACGGCGCGGATCTGGTCGCCGACGAGTATCTGTACTGGCTGCTCAACGCCATTGCCCAGGCCAAGAGCAGCGGCTATCTGGCCGACGATACCGCCTGGGAGGAGGAGATCGACGGCAAACCCACCGCTGACTACCTGAAGGAGACGGCGCTGGAAAGCGCCAAGCTGTACGCTGTGGCGGAGAGCAAGGTCAACGAGGCCGGCCTCACCCTCAGCGGCGAGGATGAGAATTCCATCCAGACCCAGATGGACTCCATGGCTGCCAGCCTGGAGATGTACTACGGCGTCACCCTTCAGGAGTATCTGGATCAGCAGTGTATCTCCCAGGCTGCCTATGAGAAGATGGCCTACGAGCTGCCTCTGCTGGTCACTGACCTGCAGGAGCAGTATGTGGAAGCCGGGGAGTTTACTCCCACCGACGAGGACATGCAGGCCATGATCGACAAGGAAGGCATCTACAGCTGCAAGCACATCCTGCTCACCTTCCCCACCAATGAGGACGGCAGCGAGGTCACTGACGAGCAGAAGGCCGAGGTGAAGGCCCAGGCCGACGCCCTGCTGGCTGAGATCCAGGGGGCGGAAGATCCCATTGCTGCCTTTGATGCCGCCATGAACGAAAAGAGCGGAGACGGCCGCGATCCGGAGACCAATGAGCTCTACAAGCCTCAGGGCTATACCTTCTTTGCCGACGGCTCCATGATCGACGGCAGCGGTAGCCTGGTGAGCCCCTTTGTCCAGACAGGCATTGCCCTGGCTGAGGGCGAGATCAGCCAGCCCGTGGAGACCGACTATGGCTACCACATCCTGCTGGGCCAGAGCGCCGACAACGAGGACACCCGGGCGGTGTACCCCAACTACGCCATGAATCTGCGCATCGACCAGTGGATGGCCGACGCCAAGGTGGAGACCACCGCCGCCTATGACGCCCTGGACCCCAAGGCCTTCTATGACAAGATGATGGAGCTGGCCCAGAAGTGGCAGGAGGAGAAGCAGGCCGAGCTGGAGGCCCAGGCCAGCGCTACTCCCGCCCCCGAGACTGAGAGCCCTGCCGTCAGCGAGGCTCCCGCAGAAAGCCCCGCCGCCTGAGCGGCCCGTCCGTGATGAGAAACAGCCCGCCAAAAAGACAGAAACGCTTTTTGGCGGGCTGCTTTTTATCAAAAATAATAGTTGAGAATAAAACAACTATAGTTTCTAGTAAAAATCCAAAGTTGTGTCAATCTATATCTAAAGTTTCATTGTTGGGAACGGAGGCACAATGGAGGAGCAGAGAAAAAAGGAGTGGCTGGCTCAGGTAGGCGAGCGGGTGTGGAAGTGCCGCACCGGGCTGGGCCTGAGCCGGGAGAAGCTGGCGGAGCGGCTGGATATCAGTCCCCAATACGTCAGTGATATCGAACAGGGGAAAAAGTGTATGTCTATGGCTATTTTTGTGGAGCTGAGCCAGGTGCTGGAGGTCAGCTTGGAATATCTGGCCCATGGCGCT
Organism: uncultured Flavonifractor sp.; assembly: GCA_944385575.1. Taxonomy (GTDB): domain Bacteria; phylum Bacillota; class Clostridia; order Oscillospirales; family Oscillospiraceae; genus Flavonifractor. The sequence goes on from CALWXT010000052.1 coordinate 2,884, forward strand.
CTGCCGAAAGACCCGGCGGTAGAGCGGCTGGAACGCCACCTGAGCCAGACTACGCCCTTGGACAGGGAGCTGGCCGCCCGCATGCTGCTGTTGGCCCTGAAGGCCGCCGAGGCCCTGGGGCCGGAGGAGTAGAAGTGGCCGGGGCCATCCGGCTGCTGGCGGTGGAAGACGATCCTGCCGCCCGTGCCCTGCTGTGTGCCGTGCTGGACGATTTGGACGGGGTGGAGCTGTGCGGTCTGGCCGCCGACGGCATGGAGGGGCTGGAGCTGGTGGAGGCGCTGCGGCCCGACGCGGTGCTATTGGACCTCATTATGCCCGGTTTGGACGGGCTGGGCTTTCTCCGGGCCCTCCCCCGGAAAAACCGCCCTGTGGTGGTCGTGGCATCCCAGGCCTCCGGCACCCCGCTGGTCCGCTACGCGCTCAGTCTGGGGGCCAGCTATTATCTGGTCAAGCCGCTGAATTTTCAGACCCTGCCTGCCCTGCTGGAAGGGCTGTGCCTTCAGCCCCTGGTCCAGCTGGCCCAGGAGCTGCTGGAGGAGATGGGTGCCCGGGGCCGGGGGGTGACCGCTGCCGCCCGCGCCGCCGCCGTGCTTGCCCGGGATGAGAACGCCCTGCTCAAACAGGCCTACGCCCCCACGATCGCCGCCGAAGGGGCCAACTATGCCGGGGTAGAGAAAAACATCCGCGCCATGGTGGACAAGCTCCACCAGACGGCCCCGCCCGGCTACCTGTCTCTGCTGGGCGGCCTGCCGGACGCCCGGCCCAGCAACCTGGTGTTCCTTCGGGCCCTGGCCGCGGCCCTGACTGATATGCCCTGAAGATTCTTTTTACCCCCTGCCGGATTTCCCCCGAATCCGGCAGGGGGTTTTGCTATACTTGTCCACAGGAAAAAACTGGATGGACAAGGAGGGAGGACCCATGGCCAACTGGCATGGGCAGAGCGCGGGACAGGTTTTGTCGGCGCTGGAGAGCGACCGGGAGCGGGGGCTGAGCCGGGAGGAGGCGGAGGCCCGTCTGAAGCGGTACGGACCCAACCGGCTGGAACAGACCCGAAAAAAGAGCCTGCTGCTGCGGCTGCTGGGGCAGCTGAAGGACCCCATGATTCTGGTACTGCTGGGGGCGGCGGGGCTGTCCCTGTGGGCCGGCGGCGGGGAGGACTGGCTGGACGCGGCCATCATTCTGGGCATTGTAGCGGTAAATGCCTGCATTTCCCTGTCCCAGGAGGACAGCGCCCAGCGGGCTCTGGACGCGCTGCGGCAGATGTCTGCTCCCCAGGCCCGGGTGATCCGGGGCGGCCGGGAGGTGCGGCTGGACGCCCAGTCTCTGGTGCCGGGAGATGTGATCCGGCTGGAAGCAGGGGATCTGGTGCCCGCCGACGGCCGCATTCTGGAGGCGGCGGGGCTGGAGACCGACGAGAGCGCCCTCACCGGCGAGTCCGCCCCCGTGGCCAAGCAGGCCGCTGGCCCTCTCCCTGAGGACACCCCCCTGGCCGAGCGGGTCAATATGGTGGCCGCCTCCACTGTGGTCACCCGGGGCCGGTGCCGGTGCGTCATAACCGCCACCGGCATGGACACCGAGGTGGGTCATATTGCCGGTCTCCTGCTGGAAAAAGGGGAAAGTAAAACGCCTTTACAAAAGAAAATGGGGGAAATTTCCGCCGCCCTGTCCTTTGTCTGCCTGTGCGTGTGCGGCATTATGTTTGGGGTGGGGGCCCTTCAGGGTCGGGATCTGCTGGGCATGTTCCTGACTGCGGTGAGCCTGGCGGTAGCCGCCATTCCCGAGGGCCTGCCCGCCATCGTCACCATCGTGCTGGCCATGGGGGTGGGCCGGATGGCAAAACGCCGGGCCATTGTGAAAAAGCTCCCGGCGGTGGAGACCCTGGGGTGCGCGGGGGTGGTATGCTCCGACAAGACGGGTACTCTGACCCAAAATAAGATGACAGTCACCGAGGTTTGGACGGTGGAAGGGGGGAAGTGGCATGACGCCCTGACCATTGCCGCTCTGTGCTCCGATGCGACGCTGTCCTGGCGGGGGCGGGAGCCGGTGGCTGCCGGAGATCCCACCGAGGCGGCTCTGGTGGAGGCGGCAGCCCGGGACGGGCTGGACAAAAACCAGCTGGAGATCCAGTTTCCCCGAAAAGGGGAGCTGCCCTTTGACTCCCAGCGCAAGCTGATGACTACCATCCACGCCCGGCCCGGCGGCGGCTTCCGGGTGCTGGTAAAGGGGGCGCCAGACGTGCTGGCCGCCCGGTGCAGGCTTTCCCCGGAAATGTTCCGGTGGGTGAATGCCAGGAACGAGGGCATGGCCGACCGGGCCCTGCGGGTGCTGGGGGTGGCCTGCCGGGAGCTGGAGTTCCTGCCCCGGGAGATGAACAGCCGCGCGCTGGAGCAGGAGCTCACCTTTGTGGGCCTCATCGGTATGATGGACCCGCCCCGGCCCGAGGCCAAACGGGCGGTGGAGCAATGCTTTACCGCCGGCATTCGGCCGGTTATGATCACCGGCGACCACAAGCTCACCGCCGTGGCGGTGGCCAGAGAGCTGGGTATTTACCGGCCGGGGGACCTGGCCGTCACCGGAGAGGACCTGGATTTCCTGCCCCAGAGCGCCCTGGAGGAGGAAGTGGAGCGCTTCTCGGTCTACGCCCGGGTGTCGCCGGAGCATAAAATGCGCATCGTCCAGGCCTGGCAGGCCAGAGGCAAGGTGGTGGCCATGACGGGGGATGGAGTGAATGACGCCCCCGCCCTGAAAACCGCCGACATCGGCTGTGCCATGGGCCGGGGGGGCACCGACGTGGCCAAGGGGGCGGCGGATATGATCCTCACCGACGACAACTTTGCCACCATTGTAGCCGCTGTGGAGGAGGGCAGAGGGATCTATGCCAACATCAAAAAGGCCATCCACTACCTGCTCTCCTGCAACATCGGGGAGATTTTGACCATCTTCTGCGCCACCGCGCTCCGGTTCCCTCAGATGCCCCTGACCCCGGTGCAGCTCTTATGGCTCAACCTGGTCACCGATTCCCTGCCCGCCCTGGCCCTGGGGGTGGAGAACGCCGAGGAGGGCATCATGGAGCGCCCGCCCCGGGACGCCTCCGCCTCCCTCTTTGCCGGAGGCTTTGCCTTCCGGCTGGCCTGGCAGGGAGTGATGGTGGGGGTGCTCACCCTGGTGGCCTGGCTGCTGGGCTGGGCGGTACTGCCGGAGGGCGGGCCGGGGGCGGCCAATACCATGGCCTTTGCCACTCTCACCCTGTCCCAGCTGTTCCACGCCTTCGATGTGCGCAGCGAGACGGCCTCCCTGTTCCACATCGGCCTGTGGTCCAACCCGGCCATGAACAAGGCCTTCCTGGTGGGCCTTGCTATGCAGCTGGCGGTGCTCTGCCTGCCGCCCCTCCAGATGGTGTTCGGCACCGTGGCCCTCACCCTGCCCCAGTGGGGGACGGTGCTGGGTCTGGCCCTGGCGCCGGTGGCGGTGTGCGAGGCCGTCAAAGCTGTGGGCCGGAACAAAAAGCGGGCAGGGGCCAAAGAGCCCGCCCGGGTATAAACGCAAAAAAACCGGCGGACGCCCCTAGGCGTCCGCCGGTTTGATTTTTGGTTACTTCTGCTGGGTCTTGCGCCACTCGTTGAGCACCGCGCAGAACACCAGGGACAGGAAGCTCTCCTCCGCCTTGGCCGAACGGGAGGTGAGGGCGATGGGCACCTTGGCACCCACCACCGCGCCGCAGGTGACGGCGTGGGCGTGGATGAGCCAGCTCTTGACCAGGGTGTTGCCGGCGATCAGGTCCTGGGCAATGATGCCGTCGAAGCCGCCGCCGGACCAGGGGCAGTCGTAGTGCTTCAGCCGGCAGGCCTCCTTGGAGATGATCAGGTCGTAAGCGATGGGGCCCCACAGCTCGCAATCGGCGAAGGGGTGCTGCTTCTGCTCGTTCACCAGGCGCTGGGCCTCAATGGTGTCGGGCATATGGAAGTTGACGTTCTCCACCAGGGCCATCAGAGCCAGCTTGGGATTCTCATAGCCGAAAGCCTTCAGGGCGTCGGCAGTGTTCTTGATAATGGCCTTCTTCTGGGTGGGGTTGGGATTGACGATGATGGTCATGTCGGACAGGGCCAGCAGCTTGGGGTACTCGGGGATGGAGACCAGGGACACATGGCTCATCAGCCGCTCGGTACGCAGGCCGTTCTTCTTGTCCAGCACGGGCATCAGGAAGTCCCGGGTGGGCAGGTTGCCGCGCATCAGGATGTCGCCGTCGCCGCAGTGGATGATGTCGATGGCGGCCTGGGTCACGTTATGTCCGGGAGGGGTGTCCACCATAGTGTAAGGCTCTTTGTCCAGCCCCAGCTTCTCCAGCTGGACCATGGTGCGGGCCCGGTCGCCCACCAGTACGGGCTGCACAAAGCCCTCCTTCTGGGCCTGGAACAGGCCCTGGAGCATGTTCTCACCGTCGGAACCCGCCAGCACGACCCGCAGGGGGGAATCAAGCTTGGGGACCCGGCTGATAATATTGTCGAAATTTTTCAGTTCCATGGGAAACACCCCTTCATCTTTCATTCAGCCCCCGGCATATCGGGGCATCTTCCATTATACTGGAAGGTTCAGCGGAATACAAGGCCATTTTGACTGGGAAAACACAAAACGCCCGCTGAAAAGCGGGCGTTTTGTAAAAAATCACTCAATCTACCGGGCGGATCAGGATGAAGGGGGTCAGCTCCCGGGACTGGCCGGCGGGGTTGTCCCGGATGAGGCCCTTCAGGGTCTCGTCATCCAGGGTAATGGAGGAGGCCTTGCCCAGAATCTCCACGTTCAGGTCGTTGGCGTCCACGATCATGGCCTGCACACCGGTGGCGGCCTCGATCTCGTCGCACACCTTGCCGGGATTCTCCGGGATGCGGATGCCGAACTCGCCGTACTCCTGGAACTCGTGGTCATAGAAGCCGTCCAGGCCGGACACCTCCTGGCCCACCATCTCGTAGAACACGCCCCGCTTGCCGAACAGCTTGCCGATGCCGGCGCAGAAGGCGGCCCAGATCACGAACAGGGCGCCCCGCTCGTTGATGGCGAACTGCATCTTGTAGGGGCTGTCCACACCGATGCCGGCGGAGGAGTGGGAGGCGAACCGGGACAGGAACTTGGCCAGACGGCCCACCTTCATGTCCTTCTTGTACACCACCCGCTTCTGGCACAGGCCGATGATCTTCTCACTGGAGCTCAGCAGGTCGCCGGGCTGCCACAGGGGCTTGACGTACTTCTCCACCAGATCCACATAGCTCTCGCCCACCTGGACAAAATGGGTCTGGATGGCGTGGCGGGCGTAAGTCTTGCCGTTTACCTCTATGTTGACGCTTTTTCCCTCATTGGCGCGGAATTCCATGATAAAAACCTTCTTTATCCTTAATGTCCCCCCTATTATAGCCAGCGAATGGAGAATGTGCAACAAAAAGTTTTCCTTTTTTCAGATGCCCTTGTTCTGGGGAATGTCGGGCAGGGAGTCGAAGCCCTTCTGCAGGTCCTCGTCGGTGGGGATATAGTCGGTCATCTTGCCGCTGAGGTAATTCTCATAGGCTACCATATCAAAGTAGCCGGTGCCGGTCAGGCCGAACAGGATGGTCTTTTCCTCGCCGGTCTCTTTGCACTTCAGCGCCTCGTCAATGGCGCCCTTGATGGCGTGGGCAGACTCGGGGGCGGGGAGGATGGTTTCATGCTTGGCGAAGAACACCGCCGCCTCAAAGACCTTGGTCTGCTCGTAGCTCACCGCCTCCATATATCCGTCGTGGTACAGCTTGGACAGCACGGGGCTCATACCGTGATACCGCAGGCCGCCCGCGTGGTTGGGGGCGGGGATGAAGCCGCTGCCCAGAGTGTACATCCGGGCCAGAGGGGTGACCTTGCCGGTGTCGCAGTAGTCATAGGCGTACTTGCCCCGGGTCAGGGAGGGGCAGGAGGCGGGCTCCACCGCCACGATGCGGGGGTTCTTTACGCCTCGGATCTTGTCGGCCACGAAGGGGGCGATCAGGCCGCCCAGGTTGGAGCCGCCGCCGGCACAGCCCACCACGATGTCGGGGTACTCGCCCAGCATCTCCATGGCCAGCTTGCTCTCCAGGCCGATGATGGACTGGTGGAGGAGCACCTGGTTGAGCACGCTGCCCAGCACGTACCGCTTGCTGCCGCTGCTGCCCACGGCGGCTTCCACCGCCTCGGAGATGGCGCAGCCCAGGCTTCCGGTGGTGTCGGGGTTTTCCGCCAAAATTTTCCGGCCCACTTCGGTGAGGGTGGAGGGAGAGGGCACCACCGAGGAGCCGAACACATTCATCATGGCCTTGCGGAAGGGCTTTTGCTCATAGGAGCACTTCACCATATACACGTCGCAGGACAGATCAAAATAGGCGCAGGCCACGCTGAGGGCGGTGCCCCACTGGCCGGCTCCCGTCTCGGTGGTGACGCCGGACAGGCCCTGTGCCTTGGCATAGTATGCCTGAGGCACGGCGGAGTTGAGCTTGTGGGAGCCGGAAGTGTTGTTGCCCTCGTATTTGAAATAGATCTTGGCCGGGGTGCCCAGGGCCTTTTCCAGGTCGTAGGCCCGGATGAGGGAGGAGGGACGGTACATCTTGTAGATCTCCAGCACCTGCTCCGGAATGTCGATATATTCATGGGTACAGTCCAGCTCCTGCCGGGCCAGCTCCTCACAGAAAATAGGGGCCAGGTCGGCCTCGGTCACAGGCTGGAGCGTGCCGGGGTGGAGCATGGGGTCGGGCTGCTCCTTCATCACCGCCCGGAGGTTGAACCACTTCTGAGGCATCTGGTCTTCCGTCAAAAACAGCTTGTGGAGGATCTTTGTCATGTTCATACACTCCTTTTGATGGGGGAGAGGAGCAGCAAAAAAGCCCCTGTCCCCGAAGATTTCTTCTCTGGGACAAAGGCCAAAACCTCTGCGGTGCCACCCGGATTGACGCGATACGCGCCCGCTCACTTCCGCACGCCGGTCAGCATGCGCTCCCCTGATAACGGGCGGAGTCCCCGTCGCGCTACTCGGTCACCCTTTCGCTGTGCCCTCCAAAGTCCATTCACCCGGACGCCGCCTGCCGCGCTCCCACCACCCGCGGCTCTCTGTGAGGCCTTGATACCGGACTACTCATCTTCTTCATCAGTTTAATTATTTAGTTTGGTACAGTATATGCGGAAAGACAGGATTTGTCAATCCTTTTTTCAAAAGCGCATAAACCGCCGGCAGGCCGCAATACTACAACAGCAAGATGAAAAACAGGGGAGGGACGGACTTTGCGCGACCAACAGGAGAAAACGGTGCCCCATCCCAGAAAGCAGCCCCGGTATGACGGCCCCCTGACCATGGAGGGGCTGGAGCGGATCTTTTCCGACTGTGTGGACTTTACCCGCCGCCCGGTGGCCCTGGAGGGAGAGAGCGCCTGCACCCTGACGATGTGTTTTATCAGCGGCATGGTGCGGATGGAGCGGGTGAGCGACTATGTGCTCAAGCCCCTGGCGGAGGATGACGGCCTGCGCCGCTGCGCCACGGTGGGGGAGGCCATGAAACGGATGGAGGAGGGGGCCCTCTATAACCTGAGCGTGGCTCGGCGCTCCACCCTGGATCAGGCGGCCTTCGATCTGGTGGCCGGGTGGTGCCTGCTGTTTTTTCCCGGGGAAAGGGAGGCCCTGTCCTTCTTTGTGGGCACGGAGGAGAAGCGCTCGGTGTCCGCCCCCGACAACGAGACGGTGCTCAAGGGCGCCCGGGATGCCTTTGTGGAGAGCCTGCGCACCAACACCAGTATCGTCCGCCGCCACCTGAAGGCCCCCGAGCTGCGCATCCGCGAGCAGACTGTGGGCCGCCAGTCGGCCACCCTGGTGGACATCTTATATATAGACGGAATCACCGACCCGGCCCTGGTGGACGCCCTGGAGGAGCAGCTCCGGGACATCGACATCGACGGGGTGTTTGCCACCGGCAACATTGAGGAGTATATCGTCCCCGCCCAGCGCACCCCCTTCCCCCTGGTGCAGTACACCGAGCGGTCCGACCGCTTCTGCGCCGGGCTGTCCGAGGGGCGGGTGGGTATGCTCATCGACGGCATCCCCCTGGGCTACCTCACCCCGGCGGTGCTGGGCAACTTTCTCCAGGCGCCCCAGGACAAATCCTCCAGCTGGCTGCTGGCCACCACCCTCACCCTGCTGCGGTACGCCTGCATGCTCCTCACCCTGTTCCTGCCCGCCCTCTATGTGGCCATGGTCACCTTCCACCAGGAGATGATCCCCACCAAGCTGGCCCTGTCCATTATCGCGGCCAAGCAGGACGTGCCATTCCGCTCCGGCTTTGAGGTCATTGTCCTGCTGCTGGCTTTTGAGATCCTACAGGAGGCCGGTCTCCGCCTGCCCCAGTCCATCGGCCAGACCGTGTCCATCATCGGCGGCCTGGTGGTGGGCTCGGCGGCGGTGGAGGCCAAGATCGTCTCGCCCGCCGTGCTCATCGTGGTGGCCATCGCGGGCATTGCCGGGTACACCATGCCCTCCCAGGAGCTGTCCGGCGCCCTGCGGATCTGGCGGTTCCTGCTGGCCCTGCTGGCCAGCGCGGCGGGGCTGTTCGGGGCCATCATCGCCACGGCGGCGCTGGTGATCCATCTGGCGGGACTGGAGAGCTTCGGCGTGCCCTATCTCACTCCCTTCGCCGTCAGCGCCGGAAAAGAGGCCAGGGAGCACGTCTTCCTCCGCCGGCCTCTGCCCCAGATCAAGGACAGGCCCCCGGCCCTCCATCCTTTGAATCGGAGGAAACAGCGATGAAGCGGTTTATTGCAGTTCTGCTGGCAGCAGCCATGCTCCCTTTGTCGGGGTGCGCGCCCCTGTCCCTCACCGGTATGCTGCCCTATGCCCGGGAAATTGAGGATATGGAGCTGGTGCGCACTCTGGGAGTGGACGGCGACGGGGAGGGGGTGACCGTCACCGGCTCCGGCGGTACCCAGGAAGGGGAGAACGCCAACCTGGTGACCGGTCAGGCGACTACCATCAGTGCCGCCGTCCTCACCATGCAGTCCCAGGGCTCCTCCTATCTCTACTTCGGACATGTAGGCCAGCTGCTGCTGGGGGAGGAGCTGGCCCGCCGGGGGGCAAAGGATTCTCTGGATTATGTGCTCCGGGATGTGGAGATGCGCCTGGAGATGGCCCTCTACCTGGTGCGGGATGGGACGGCAGAAGCGGCCATGGAGGCCGCCGCCCAGGACGGCTCGGCCACCGACCGGCTGGAGGCCCTGGCGGAGGATGTGGGCCTCACCGCTGACACCACCACACGCTCCGTCAAGGACGTGCTGGCCGACCTGGAGGATGGGGGCGCTTCCTTTGCTCCGGCCATTTCCGCCGACGATACCCTCACCGCTGCCGGGTACGGTATTTTGAAGGACGATGCTCTGGTGGGTTGGGCGGATCAAGAGGCCGCCCTGGGCATCAATCTGATCCTCAGCCGGGTGGACGCTGATATGGTGGAGGTGGCCCCAGCGGGCCAGGCCTCCGCTGCCCTTCGGGTGGTGGGCGCCCGCAGTGTCATTCGCCCGGTATTTGAGGGAAAAACCCTTACCGGCCTGCGAGTGGAGTGCCGGGTGGAGGCCAATCTGGCGGAGGGCCCACCGGCGGTGGATGACCAGCGGCGGCAGGCTCTGTGTGACGCGCTGGCGGAAATCGAGCGGGAACGCATCCAGGCCGCTCTGGATCTGGCCGTAACATATAACGCCGACTACCTGGGGCTGTGCCGGGCTGCGGCCCTGCTGGCGCCCTGGCACAAACAGGCCCTGCTGGACGGGGTGGAGATGAAGGACCTGACCCTGACTGCTCAGGTGGAAGCGGTGATCCAGCGCAGCTACCACGCCGACGGATAGGCTCTGTATTCCTACTATTATAAAAGAGAGGAGGCCCACCATGACCAATGACCGGATCTCGCTGCGTCAGCTGCTTACCCTCACCTTTGCTGCCCTGCTGTCTCCGGCTATCCGCATCCTCCCCGGCCGTACTGCCCGTATCGCCGGGGAGGGCGGTTGGCTGGCGGCCCTGGCGGCTCTGCCGGTGCTGCTGGCGCTGTGCTGGGTGGTGTACGCCCTGCTTCAAAAGGGGAACGGCGGCCTGGGTGAGGCGGTCCTGACGACCCTGGGACCTGTCCTGGGCCGGGCGGTGGTGGGCTTTTATCTGGTCTGGGGCCTGTTCCTGCTGGCGGCCAACGCCCGCCTGGTGGCCCTGCGCTTTCTCACTGTCAGCTACCGCAACGCCCCGCTGCCTCTGTTTCTGGCTGCCCTGTTGGCTCTCACTCTCTGGCTGGGGGTCAAGCCCGTCCGGGTACTGGCCAGGGCAGGAGAGGTGTTTTATCTCGCCTTAGCCATCGGCCTGGGCCTCTCCTTGGCTATGGGAGCCTTTCAGATGGACCCCGGCCGCATTCTGCCCCTGTGGGGGGAGGATCTGCCCAAAATTGGAGCCGCGGCGCTGCCGGTGCTGGGCCTGCTGGGTTACGGCATTTTTGCCGCCTTCCTGGGCGGCAATGTGGAGCGGCGTCCGGGAGGGCGGCGGAAGACCATGCGGTGGGCTGTGGGTTTCTGCCTGACGCTCACTGCCCTCCAGGCGGTGTGCCTGGGCAACTTTGGCCCCGGTCTGTCTGTGCGCATGAATACCCCCTTCTTTATGATGGTCAAGGGAATCGGGATTGAGGGCACGTTCCAGCGGGTGGAGTCGGTGATCCTGGCCCTGTGGGTGCTCTCCGATCTGGCCCTGCTGGGTCTGCTTACCCGGGCCTGCACGAAAATGGCGGGACAGATCCTGCCGGTCAAAAGGGAAAAGTGGGTGGTGCTGACCCTCGTTCTGCTGGCCCTTGTGGGGGCGCTGCGGCTCTTTCCTGATGCCTTCTTTCTCAACCATACCATGGAGCGATTGGCCCTATGGGGCAATCTGATCGCTGGGTTTGGCCTGCCTGCATTGCTCCTTCTTGTGAAAAAGCTGAGAAGACAGGAATAGGATGCCTATATCTTGTGCATCCTAAGGAGCGGAAACCGGCCTATTTAGTTGGTTTCCGCCTCCGGTAAAAAAACTGAGAAAAAAGCGAAAAAAGCTGTTGACAAAAGGGGAAGTAGGTGGTATTCTATCTGAGCGCCTTACGAGAGGGCACTGAAAACTGAAGAAATTGGAAGAAACCGAGGTAGAACCTGGACGGACTTCTGAAAGAAATCAGAAAAAAGTGCTTGACAAACTCGAAAGTGCGTGGTAAACTAAATGAGTTCGCGCCGGAAGACGTGAACGAGCTTGAAAAAGAACAAAATCAAGTGGTTTGGAGCT
>CALWXT010000053.1 GCA_944385575.1 uncultured Flavonifractor sp.
CTGGTGGTCTTCGCCGTCATCCCCATCTTCATCCTCTTTACCGCCCTCACCCGGAAGAAGATGATGAAGGCCTCCATTGAGGTCAAGGCCAAGCTGGCCGGCATCAACGGGGAGGTGGAGTCCTCCATCTCCGGCATGCGCACCGCCAAGGCCTTTGCCAACGAGCAGGCCGAGAGCGACAAGTTCAACGCCGCCAACGACCAGTTCCGGGGCGCCAAACGGGGCTACTACCGCACCATGGCCTTCTATCAGTCGGGGATGGAGTTCTTTATGGGCATCCTGTCCGCCCTGGTCATCGCCTTCGGCGGCTATCTGATTATGGTAGGGCAGATGGACTTCATCGACCTGACCACCTTCGCCCTGTACGTCACCACCTTTATTACCCCCATCCGCAAGCTGTCCGCCTTTGTGGAGCAGTTCATGCAGGGCATGGCGGGCTTCAAGCGGTTTGTGGAGCTGATGCGGGTCCAGCCCGACATTCAGGACGCTCCCGACGCCCGGACGCTGGAGCATGTGAAGGGAGACATTCTGGTGGACGACGTGTCCTTCCGGTATGAGTCCTCCGCCGAGCCGGTACTGGACCATGTGACCCTCCACGTCCGCCCCGGTGAGACAGTGGCGGTGGTGGGCCCCTCCGGCGGCGGCAAGTCCACCCTGTGCCAGCTCATCCCCCGGTTCTACGACGTCACCGGCGGCCGGGTGCTGGTGGACGGCCAGGACGTGCGGGAGCTCCAGCAGCGCTCCCTGCGGGAGCACATCGGCATCGTGCAGCAGGACGTGTTCCTCTTTGCCGGCACCATCTATGACAACATCCGTTACGGCCGCCCCGACGCCACCGAGGCGGAGGTGGTGGAGGCCGCCAAGCGGGCGGAGATCTACGACGACATCATGCAGATGCCCGACGGCTTCCAGACCCAGGTGGGGGAGCGGGGCGTGATGCTCTCCGGCGGTCAGAAGCAGCGGGTGTCCATCGCCCGCATCTTCCTCAAGGACCCGCCCATTCTGATCCTGGACGAGGCCACCTCCGCGCTGGACAGCGTCACCGAGGCCCGCATCCAGTCCGCCTTCGAGGAGCTGGCCCAGGGCCGCACCACCCTCATCATCGCCCACCGGCTCTCCACCATCCGCTCCGCCAGCCATATTATCGTCATCGACGGCTGCGGCATCGCGGAGGAAGGCACCCATGAGGAGCTGATGGCCAAGGGCGGCGAATACGCCCGGTTATATAGTCTGCAAAAATCAGTTTCCGTATAAGAAAAGTGCCCGGCCATTGTAAAAATGGCCGGGCACTGATTCTTTTTTCAGGATTTATCCCTCAGTGGGAACGGTAAAGGCCGCCGCCTCAAAGGCAAAGCCGTTCTCCTCCGGCTCCGTACCGTCGGGCCGCTCCAGACCCAGGGTGTCGTAGTATTCGTTGGAAAACGGGATGCGCTCATAAGAGAAATCGGTCTGGAGCCCCTTGACGTACCCGAAGGGGTCGTCCATGGGCGTCAGTTCCAGACCCGCTTCCATGGCCCGGAGCACCGCCGTCACCTCCGGCGAAGCCGCATAGGCCGCCTCCTCCGGGTCGCGGATAAAGTCCTCAAACTGCTTTCTGTCCCACCAGACGATCTGCTGTAAGGGGTTGGTACACCCCACGGCCAGAATCAGCCGCAGAAAATCCCGAAAAGTTTCCGCAATGGGGTAGACCAGCTGATCACAGCAGGTCTCCGCATTGACACAAAAGACCATTTCCCCGAATTCCGGCAGGAAGCAATAGTGGATTCCGTTGTCCCAGCCGATGATCTCCGCCCCCACAGGGGTGCAGAACCAAGGTTCGCCGTCCTCCTCTGCCAGGCCGATGGGGCCGCCGTCCAGGTTCAGGGCCTTGTATTTCTCATAGTCCGGATTCATTTCGATCCCTTTCTTGTCACAGCGCCTGATAGCGGCTTAAACCGTCCTCCGTTTTACAGGCAATCCGGCCCTGGGCCATCAGGTGGTCCAGGTGGGACATGCACTCGCCCACGGCAAACCACTTCTGGGCTACAGGGAACTCCTCCCAGCTGCTGGCCCGGATCTTCCAGGTCATATAGCCGGCCAGCTCATAGGCGCCGGCGCCGGGGTGGGCTTTTACCACCTGATAGGCCTCCTCCAGACGCAGACGGTGGTGCTCCTTCAGCTCGTCCACCCGCCGGACCAGGTCGCCGCTCTCCCGGTGGCCGGGGAGGGATTGGACAGGCACATAGTTCCGGATGCGGTCCAGGCTCTCCAGATAGGAGCCCAGGGAATCGGGCATCTCAGGCCAGGCGGTGATGTTGGGGGTAATGTCAAAGAGCACATGGTCTCCCGTCAGCAGCAGGCCCTCGCCCTCCACCCAGAAGCACATCTGGCCGGGGGTGTGGCCGGGCATCAGCAGAGCCCGGAGCCGGAAGCCGCCGGCCTCCAGCACCTGGCCGTCCACCAGGCTCTCATACCGGCCGCCCTCCGGCGGCGCCATAGACCGGGCGGGATTGGTGTGTTCCATATCGCTCAGCAGCTCTGCCGGGAAGCCCTCCAGCTGGAAACGGCGGGTCATCTGCTCCCACCAGGCAGCCCGCTGCTCTTTGGTGCAGTCCAGAGAGGGGCGGTCAATGGCGCTGACAAAAATAGTTCCCTTCTCTCCCGCCGCCTCGGGGGCCAGGCCGGCGTGGTCGGAGTGAAGATGGGTAAGCAGCACGTCCACGTCCCCAGGGGCCAGACCCAGCTCCTTCAGCTGGGAAAAGAGAGCCTGGCGGCAGGGGTCCTGACGGAAGCCGGTGTCCACCAGCAGGCAGCGGTCCTTCCCCCGGATCAGGTAGGCGTTAAGCTCCTTCAGAGGGTTGCCGGGCAGAGGGATGGGCAGGCGGTACAGGTTGGGGATGATCTGCTGTGGCATGGGATACAGTCTCCTTCATCTTGATTTTTAAATTGATTATATACGATTTTTGCCGGATATGCTATACTGAGTTTCCAAAGGAGTGGAACCATGACCAAGACCGAACTGCTGAACAAGCTGGCCAGAGATGGGGAGGAGCGGCTGCTGCTGGCCCGTACCCTGGACAAGCTGGAGCTGGCCCGGAACCGGGGCGTGCCCAGCCACACCGGCTTTCTCTCTCCCCATGAGCGCGCGGCGGTGGAGGGGCTGATCCGGGCGGAGGGCTGGCCCAGCCATCTGTTTACCGGCGGCTTTGCCGACGCGGAGCGGACAGTGTGCGCCTTCCTGCCCGACTGGCTGGAGGGGGAGGACTGGCTGGACGGACAGGAGTATAATCCCATCCGGGCCATCCGCTGCACCTGGACCGGCGGCAGCCTGACCCACCGGGACTTCCTGGGCGCCATTCTGGGCCTGGGCCTGGACCGGGAGAAGGTGGGGGACCTGCTGGTGGGGGACGGAAGCTGCGACGTGCTGGCTCTGGAGGACGTGGCCGACTTTCTGCTGCTCCACCTGGACCAGGCGGGCCGGGTAAAACTGAAGGTGCGCCCTATCGGCCTGGATGAGATTTCTCCCCCGGCGGTGCAGGTGAAGACCGTCCGGGACACGGTGAGCTCCCTGCGGCTGGACGCGGTGGCCTCCTCCGGGTTTTCCACATCCCGGGGCAAGGCGGCCGACCTGATCTCCTCCGGCAAGGTGCAGCTCAACCACCAGGAATGCCTCAAGCCCGACCGGCCGGTAAGCGAAGGAGATGTGATCAGCTGCCGGGGGCTGGGCAAGTGCGTGGTGAAGGAAGTGGGCGGCCCGTCCAAAAAGGGGCGTATTATGATCGTATTGGAGCGATATGTATAATGGACGAGAAAAAGATTGCACGGATCAACGAGCTGGCCAAAAAGGCCAAGAGTGAGGAGGGCCTCACCCCGGAGGAGATGGTGGAGCGGGACCTGCTGCGGCAGGAATATGTGGCCGCCTACCGGGCCAATCTGGTGGCCCAGCTGGAAAACACCGTCATTGTAGAGCCCGACGGCACCCGGCACAAGCTGGGCAAAAAGCCCTGAACACAAAAACCCCGCCCTCCGGTGCGCCGGAGGGCGGGGTTTTTATCTGAGATTACCAGCCGAAGGGGAAGTTGTAGTAGTAGTTCCCGCCCTGCTGAGGCTGGGACTGCTGCTGATTCTGCTGCTGCTGTTCCTGATACTCCTGCTGGAGCTGGCTCATGGCCTCCTGGGTAGTCTGATTGTCCTCATCCAGAGTGATGGTCACATCCACGCTGTCCCCGTCCCGGTAGACGGTGAAGGTAACCTGATCGCCGGCCTTGCAGTCCTGAACGGCGGCCTTGAGGGCATCACTGTTCTGCACCTCCTCGCCGTTGACGGCGGTGATGATGTCGCCCACCTGGAGACCGCCCTTCTCGGCGCCGGAGTTCTCCAGAATGGCCAGCACCTCGGCGCCGGCAGGGACGCCGTAGCGCTGGGCGGCCTCATTGACGTCACTCATCAGGATGCCCACATTGGGCTTGCCGGTGACATAGCCGTGCTCCATGATGGAGGTAATCATATCCTTTACGTCGTTGATGGGGATGGCGAAGCCCAGGCCCTCCACGGAAGCCTCAGAGCTGGAGCTGGAGGACAGCTTGGCGGAGACAATGCCGACGACCTGCCCGTACTCATTGAACAGGGGGCCGCCGGAGTTGCCGGAGTTGATGGCGGTGTCGGTCTGGAGCATATTCATCACGGTGCCGTCGCTCATGGTGACGGAGCGGTCCTTGGCGGAGACGTAGCCGCCGGTAAAGGTGAAGGTCAGCTCGCCCAGGGGGTTGCCAATGGCGTACACGTTCTCGCCCACGTTCAGGGTATCGGAGTCACCCAGCACCACGGTCTGCAGGTTGCCCACGTCGATCTTCAGCACGGCAATGTCGTTGTCGGCCTCGCCACCTACCAGGGTGGCGTCATAGCTCTTGCCGTCGGCAAAGAATACGGTGATGTCGCTGACGCCGTCGATGACGTGATAGTTGGTCAGAATGTAGCTGGTGGTGGCGTTGGAGCTGATGACGAAGCCGGAACCGGACACGGCGTTCTTCACGGTGTAGCCCCACACGTTGGTGTCCACATTGCCGTTGACGCCCACCACAGCGCCCAGGTTGGCGGCATAGATCTCCTCAGGGGTGAGGACGGTCTGGCCGTCCACGTTGGACAGGGTAACGGCGGTGGTGTCCCCGGTGCCCTGGTAGATCACGGAATGGCTGCCCGCCAGTCGGCTGGCGGCCCACACGCCGCCGCCGCCCACCACGCCGCCGATCAGGGCGCAGCACAGGCCCAGGGCCACAAACTTGGCGGCCATGCCTTTCTTCTTCCTGGGGGGCTCGGTCTCATGGACGCGAAACTGGTCGGTCTCTATGATAGGCTCCCGCTCCTCGGGGGGGCGGTTATAATCGCTGTAATACATAACGCTTCGCTCCTCTATGACGTTTCAGTTTCTTCTTGGAACGGCATTTAGGATAACCGGAAATTATGTATAAAACATGAAGAATCTTTGCATGTTTTTTAAATTTCACCCAAAACCGGCACGGACAGCTTGAGTAAGTACTGATCGTAGCCCTTGCAGCACAGCTCGTCCAGCAGCACGTCCTCCAGTATCCAGGGGCCCAGGCGGAGGGCGTTTTCATCGGCATAGGCGAGCAGACGGCGGTACCCCTCCCGCACGGTATCGAAGCTGCCGGCGTGGCAGTAGGTGAGGTAGCGCCCCGCCGGGGCGGTAAACAGCTCCGCCCCCGCCGGCGGCCGGTCCACCTGGGTGTAGCAGCTGGTGTAACCGTCCCAGTCCTCCCGCCGGGCGGCGTCGGTGGGCATAAGGGCACCCAGGGCATAGGGGCTGTCCACCCCGTGGGCGTCGCAGTACTCCAGATGCCGGGCCATTACATGGACGTACTTCTCCTGGTCGGTGATGCCGGCGGCGGGGGTGATAACATACCACCGTTCCCCCTGCTCCTCCAGCTCCACCCGTCCGGGGATGAGGGCCAGGGCCCGGCGGGTCAGCTCAGCCCGGCGGCCGATCAGGCGGCGGATTCGGCCCAGCCGGGCCAGCTTTTGGGTAAGGGCGGCCTGCTCCCGGTCCAGCAGGTCCAGCAGCGCCTCCGGACTGCGCCGGTCCAGGTAGGAGCGGATCTCCGACAGGGACATGCCCAGCTCCTTTAGGGCGGCAATGACGTTGAACACCTCGATCTGGGCCGGAGCATAGTAGCGGTAGCCGTTCTCTCCCCGGAGGGCGGGAGAAAAAATCCCGATTTCATCATAGTGAAACAGGGTGTGCTTGCTTACCCCGCACAGCCGGGCAAACTCCCCGGTGGTAAATCCTTTGTTTTTCTGCGGCATTTCGGTTTCTCCCCCTTGACTTTCGGGTTACCCGATAGTTTATCATAATCTCCGCCACTTGGAAAGAGAAAGCCGGAAAGGAGCGGACAGACATGAAAAACCGGCTGGATCAGGACTTTACCCTGGGCGGGCTGCTGTACTTTGCCCTGCCCACTACCATTATGATGCTGGTCACATCCTTATATACCATTGTGGACGGGGTGCTCACCTCCCGGCTGGTGGGGGAGAACGCCCTGGCCGCCATCAACATCGCCTATCCCGCCATCAGCGCCATGCTGGCGGTTGGCATCATGCTGGGCACCGGCGGCAGCGCCGTGGTGGGCAACCGGATGGGAGCGGGAGACATGGCCGGTGCACGCCGCACCTTCGGCTTCCTGGCCCTGGTGGGAGTGTGCGCCGGCGGAGCATTTACCCTGGCCGGCTGCCTGGGGGCAGAACAGCTGGCCAGGTTGCTGGGAGCCAGCGATGTGCTGATGGCCGACACGGTCACCTATCTGCGCATTCAGCTGTTCTTTGCCCCTATGGCCATGCTTCAGCTGATGTTCCAAAGCTTTTTTGTCACCGCCGGCCTTCCGGGCCTGGGTCTGTGGCTGTCCATCGCGGCGGGCGTTTCCAACGGCGTGCTGGACTGGCTGTTTATGGGTCCCATGAAAATGGGCATTGCCGGAGCGGCTGCCGCCACCGTTATCGGCTACTGCATACCGGCTGTGTGCGGCGTGGCCTTCTTTCTGCTGCGCAGGCACGGGCTGCGCTTCGGCAAGCCGGAGCTGCAATGGCGGCTGCTGGGCAAAGCCTGCTTCAACGGTTCGTCGGAGATGGTCACCAACCTGTCCACCGCCGTCACCACCTTCTTTTTCAACGCCATTATGCTGGAGCTGCTGGGAGAACCCGGCGTGGCCGCCATTACCATTGTACTCTACGCCCAGTTCCTGCTGATCGCCCTGTTTTTGGGCTTCTCCATGGGGGTGGCCCCGGTGTTCAGCTTCAACCATGGGGCGGAGCGGTATGACCGGCTGCGCGCCGTCTTTGCCCACTGCGCCCGGTTCATTCTGCTGGGGGCATTGGCCATTTTCGCCGCAGCCCAGCTGCTGGCCCCCGTCATCGTGGGGGTCTTCTCCCCGGCGGGTACCCAGGTCTATGACCTGGCCCTGGGCGGCTTCCGGCTGTTCGCCCCCGCCTTCCTGTTCGCCGGGGTGAATATCTTCGCCTCCGCCCTGTTCACCGCCCTGGGGGACGGAAAGCGGTCGGCCCTGATCTCCTTCGCCCGCACCTTCGGCTTCCTCATGGCCGGGCTGCTCCTGCTGCCCCGGCTGCTGGGGGTGCCCGGGGTATGGCTGGCGGTGCCGGCTGCGGAGGCTCTGAGCTGTGTGCTCTCCGGCCTTCTGCTGTGGCGCAACCGGGGCATGTACGGCTGGAAAAGGGCATGAAAAACGGGCGGCCGTTACGGCCGCCCGTTCCATATCCAAAAAAGCCAGAGACCTAGGGCCAGCTGGGCGACGAGGATCGCCGGCAGTCCCCACTTAAAGTACCAGTGGCGGGTCTTGTGGTGAAAGAGGCGCATGCCCAGAATGGCGCCAGGGGAACCGCCCAGCACAGCCACCAGGAAAAAGGTCTTTTCCGGCACCCGCCAGGCGCCCCGCTTGGCCTTGCGCTTGTCAATGCCCATGAGAGCGAAGTCCAGGATGCTGAGGGCCAGCACCCACAGCCCGATCCATTTCAGCATGGGTCCACCCCCAGAGCGGCCACCAGGCCGCCTCTTTTTTTGCTGGTCTGGTACCACAGCCTCAGGTCGATCTCCAGTTCCGCCCCGCTGTCCAGGATGGTGACATTGTCCCCGTCCAGGGCGGTAATGGTCACCCAGTGCCACCAGTCCAGCCGCTTTTCCAGGCCGTTGTGGAGGTTGAGGAAGGCCACGGGGCAGTCCCGCTCCAGGCTGGCGGCCACAAAGGCGGCGGCCTGCTCATAGGGCAGGCGCTTGGTGCGGGCGGCGGGCACGGCAAACAGGGCAGGGGAGAGGTCCAGGCCCACCGACCCGGCGTAGGCCGCCATGCCGTCTACCATCAGCTCCGGCCTGTTCAGGCCGTGGGAGATGGGGGTGACATAGTCCCACACCCGGCACATCAGCGCCAGGAACTCCTCCCGGCAGGCGGCGTCCTGGGGACACAGGGCTTCCAGACCGGGATGGGTGCGGGCCAGGTAGGAAAAGATCACCGACGCGGCGGTGGGGCCGCAGCCCGCCCGCCGCTGCCAGGGGTCGGGGTACCAGTCCTGGTCGGCTCCTCTCGTGACTTCCCCCTCCGGCCCCCGGATATCCAGCAGCTCCGGTCGGGAAAGAGATGCGCGGTATGTCATCTTACACGTTGAACCGGAACAGGACGATATCCCCGTCCTTCATCACATACTCCTTGCCCTCGGAGCGGACCAGGCCCTTCTCCTTGGCGGCGGTCATGGAGCCGCAGGCCATCAGGTCGTCGAAATTGACCACCTCGGCCCGGATAAAGCCCCGCTCGAAGTCGGTGTGGATCTTACCGGCAGCCTGGGGAGCCTTGGTGCCCTTGACAATGGTCCAGGCACGGCACTCGTCCTCGCCGGAGGTGAGGAAGGAGATGAGGCCCAGCAGGGCATAGCTGGCCTGGATCAGCCGGTCCAGACCGGACTGGGCGATGCCCAGCTCCTCCAGGAACATCTTCTTCTCGTCAGCGTCCAGCTCGGCGATCTCGGCCTCCAGCTTGGCGCAGACGGGGATGACCTGGGCGCCCTCCTTGGCGGCCAGCTCCTCCACGATCTTGTAGTAGGCATTGCTGTGGCAGTCGGCGAAGCCGTCCTCGTCCAGGTTGGCGGCGTAGATGATGGGTTTCAGGCTCAGCAGCTCGGCGGTGGCGATGATGGCGGCGTCGTCCTCGTCACACGCAAAGGAGCGGGCGGAGTTGCCGTCGTTGAGCCAGTCCTTCAGGGCGGAGAAGACCTCCACCTCACGCAGGAACTTCTTGTCGCCCTTGGCGGCCTTCTGAGCCTTGTCGATGCGCCGCTCCACCATCTCCACGTCGGCCATGATGAGCTCGATGTCGATGACGCCGATATCCCCGGCGGGGTCCACCGGCACGTTGGTGCTGGTGTCGGCCACCACGTGCATGATGTTCTCATCGTCAAAGCAGCGCACCACGTGCACGATGGCGTCGCAGGCCCGGATGTTGGACAGGAACTTGTTGCCCAGGCCCTGGCCCTGGCTGGCGCCCTTGACCAGGCCGGCGATGTCCACAAACTCCACCACGGCGGGGGTGGTCTTCTTGGGGTGGTACATCTCGCTCAAAGCGTCCAGCCGGCTGTCGGGCACGGCCACCACGCCCACGTTGGGGTCGATGGTGCAGAAGGGGTAGTTGGCGCTCTCAGCGCCGGCGTTGGTGATGGCATTGAACAGGGTGCTCTTGCCCACGTTGGGCAGGCCCACGATACCTAATTTCATTGATCTTCACAGCTCCTCTGTCTGCGGCGGACCCAGGGCGCTCCCGCCGGGCCGCAGATATTTCGTATCTGTTTATTATAACACAGCCGTTCTCTATTCTCAACCTCCACAGGCTGTGCTATAATGAAAGTACGTTTTAATACTGCCTGTACACGCCGCAATGAGCCGGGAGGTGAAAGAGCTTATGGAAACAAAGGAAAACAAGGGCAACTACCGCTTCTATTCCAATCGCGCCTGTGAGTACTTCCCCTGCCATCCCACCACGGACCCCGATCAGTTCAACTGTCTGTTCTGCTACTGCCCTCTGTACGCCCTGGGTGAAAACTGCGGCGGAAATTTCCGCTACCTGGACAACGGGATCAAGGATTGCAGCAACTGCCTGCTGCCCCACCGGAAGGAATGCTACGATACCATTATCGGCAAATACCCCGAGATCATGGAGCTGGCGCGGAAAAAAGAGAAGACCTGACCGCCGCCGGCAGGCTTTGCCCCCCTTGCCTTTTGGCGGAAAAGCGTGTAGAATCTTGGTGCGGCCTCCTGCGGGGACCGCACCATTTTTCTGTTCAGGAGGGATCTCCATGCGGCTGGGTCAGACCGGCGACATCACCCAGGGCGTGATCTGGAAGCAGCTTTTGGCGTTTTTCTTCCCCCTGTGGTTCGGCACCTTCTTCCAGCAGCTTTACAACACGGTGGACACGGTGGTGGTGGGCCGCTTCGTAGGCAAGACTGCCCTGGCCGCCGTAGGCTCCACCGGCGTCATCGTCAACCTGACCGTGGGCATTTTTACCGGCCTGGCCGCCGGCGCGGTGGTGGTCATCGCCCAGCGCTACGGCGCCCGGATGGGGGAGGACGTGCATAAGAGCGTCCACACCGCCATGCTGCTGAGCATCCTCATGGGCGCGTTTTTTATGATCGTGGGCTTCCTGCTCACCCCCTGGGCCCTGCGGGCCATGAACACCACCGAGGACGCCCTGCCCGGCGCCATCCTCTATCTGCGGGTTTACTTCCTGGGCATGATCCCCAACCTGGTATACAATATGGGCACCGCCGTGCTGCGGGCGGTGGGTGATTCCCGCCGCCCCCTGTACTTCCTCATGGCCGCCTCCCTGTGCAATATCGTACTGGACCTGCTGCTGGTGGTGGTCTTCCACCTGGGGGTGCTGGGCGTGGCCATTGCTACGGTAGCCTCCCAGCTGCTGTCCGCCGTGCTGGTGGTGCTCTCCCTCACCCGGGCGGAGGGTGCCTCCTTCCAGCTGTTCCCCAGGTCCCTTACCATCCATCCCCAACCCTTCCAGGCCATCCTGCGGGTGGGGGTGCCCACCGCCCTCCAGTCGGTGATGTACAGCTCCTCCAACCTCTTTATCCAGGCCGCCATCAACTTCTTCGGCACCGACGCCGTGGCCGCCTGGACCGCCTACGGCAAGATGGACGTGATCTTCTGGATGACCATTACCGCCATGTCCCAGTCGGTCACCACCTTCGCCGGGCAGAACTACGGCGCCGGCAAATATGACCGGCTGAAAAAGGGCGTGCGGGTGTCCATCGGCATGAGTGCCATCATCACCCTGGCCCTCAGCGCCATCATGGTGCTGTTCGCCCGGCCCATCCTCACCATTTTCACCCCCGACCATGACGTGTTGGAAATCGGCGTAAGTATGGTGCGCTTCCTGGCGCCCAGCTACATTACCTATATTCTCATCGAGCTGCTCTCCGGTGCTATCCGCGGAGCGGGCAAGTCCCTGGTGCCTACCCTCATCACCATATTCGGCGTATGCGGCCTGCGGCTGTTGTGGCTGTTTACCATGGTGCCCGTCTACCACACCATCAATATGGTGGCGGCCAGCTATCCCATCACCTGGTCGGTCACCTCCATCGCCCTGTTGCTCTACTACTGCTTCGGCAAGTGGCTGACGCCGCCCAAGGAGATCGTCTGAATAAAAAAGCCCCCGCCTCTATAGAGGCGGGGGCTTTTTTACACCTCGTCCGTCCACTGCGTGTGGAAAACCTCTGTCTCCGGCCGGTCCACCCGGCGGTAGGTGTGGGCCCCGAAGCAGTCCCGTTGGGCCTGGAGCAGGTTGGCGGGAAGGACCGCCGCAGCGCTGCCGTCCAGCCAGCTCAGGCCGGCGGTGAGGGCGGGGGCAGGTATGCCCAGGCGGATAGCCTCCGCCGCGGTGCGCCGCCAGGCGGGGAGGACCGCCCGCAGCCCGGCGGCCATGTCCGGGTCGGACAGCAGCCGCTCCGCGCCCCGGCAGCGGGCGGCGGCCAGCTCTCCCAGCAGGGGACTGCGGAGGATGCATCCCGCCCGCCACAGCAGAGCGATCTCCCCCCAGTCCAGGCCCCAGCCCCACTGTTCCGAGGCGGCGGAGAGCAGGTCCGTCCCCTGGGCATAGGCCGCCAGCCGGGCGCCGTACAGGGCCTGGGCCAGGTCGGCCAAAAAAGCCTGCCGGTCCGGCGGCGGAGCTCCCTCCGGCCGGGGATAGCGGGGCGCGTCGGCCAGCCGCTGCTCCTTCCGGGCGGACAGGCTACGGGCAAAGACCGCCTCCCCGATGAGGGGGACGGGCACACCCAGCTCCAGGGCGGCGGACACCGTCCAGGCGCCGGTGCCCTTCTGCTCCGCCTTGTCCAGAATGTGATCCACCAGAGGGGTGCCGTCGGCGTCCTTCCGGGCCAGGATTTCCCCGGTAATACCCACCAGGTAGCTGCCGGTTTTTCCACAGGCCCAGGACGTAAAGACCTGGCCCGCCTCTCCGGCGGACAGGCCCAGCCCGTCCCGCATGAGCTGATACACCTCGCAGATCAGCTGCATCTCCCCGTACTCGATGCCGTTGTGCACCATTTTGACAAAATGCCCCGACCCGGACGGCCCGATCCAGCCGCAGCAGGGTGCGCCGTCAGGGGCTTTGGCACTGAGGGCCTCCAGCAGATCCTTTACCAGAGGCCAGGCCGCCCGGCTCCCGCCGGGCATGATGGAGGGCCCCAGCAGCGCCCCCTGGCTCCCGCCGGAGATCCCCGCTCCTACGTACCAGAGCCCAGCCGCCTCCGCCCGCTCTACCCGGCGGGCGGTGTCCCGCCAGTGGCTGTTGCCCCCGTCGATGACTACATCGCCCGGCTCCAGGACGGGGAGGAGCCTGTCCAGCACGCTGTCCACCGGCGCCCCGGCCCGTACCATCAGCAAAATCTTCCGGGGCCGCCCCACCAGGGCGGGCAGTTCCTCCAGCTCCGCCGCCACGGGGAACTCCGGCGATTTTTGGCGAAAAGCCTCCCGCAGCCCCTGGTCCCGCTCGTACACCGCCGCGGCATAGCCCTTGGAGGCGGCATTGCGGGCCAGATTGGCCCCCATGACCCCCAGGCCTACGATACCCAACTGCGCCAGTTTCACCGCATTTTCCCCCTGTTTCTCCGTTTTTCTCTATTGTACCCGCCTCCGCTGTCCATGACAATGGTCTTTTCCGCAAAACTCCCTCTTGCAAAAATCGAACATATGTTGTATACTCTACTCGAACATAAGTTCTGTTAAGTAACGGGAACTTTTCCACTGTTTCTGCCGTCTATGTGGATAAAGGGACCTTTGGTCCGTTCTATGGGACAGCAGGCATGGGATAATGTGCTTATCAAGGGAACGATGAGCAGGAGGGATCGCCATGGAGACCATTTACTATCGTCTGAACGCCACCCGTATCACCGTGGATGGAGGCCGGAAGGTATCTGGCGGGGAAGGGGTGTGCTATGCGGTGCTGCCCAAAAAGGCCGTGCCCGCCCCGGAGCAGGGGAAGGTGCTGGATTTCGAGGCGTACCGCCGTGCTCTGAAGCCGGAGGAGGCCGCCCCGGCGGAGGCGGAAGCTGAGGCGGAGGAGCCTGCCGCTCCCCGGAAATCCCTGTCTCCCTGGCTTCTGGCAGATCTGTGCGCCTCGGCGGCGGTGGTGGGGTTCACCGCCCTGGCCGCCCTGGGTGTCTTTCTTAGCTGAATAAAAAAGTGCCGCGGCGGGCTCATGCCCCGCCGCGGTATTTGTTTCTGGTGGCGATGCCCCCCCGGATGTGCCGCTCGGCCTTGTTTTCGTCCAGCACCTGCTTGACCTGGAGGTAAAGAGTGCGGTTGAAGGCGGGCAGCCGCTCACTCAGGTCCTTGTGCACCGTGGATTTGCTGATGCCGAACTTCTTGGCCGCGCCGCGCACCGTCGCTTTGTTCTCTATGATGTAAAGCGC
>CALWXT010000054.1 GCA_944385575.1 uncultured Flavonifractor sp.
CGCATCCTGCAGTTCGGCGCCTTCGTGGAGCTGGCTCCCGGCAAGGACGGCATGGTCCACATCTCCAAGCTGGCTGACCGCCGCGTGGAGAAGGTGGAGGATGTGGTGAACATCGGCGATATGATCTGGGTCAAGGTCACCGACATCGACGAGAAGGGCCGGGTCAACCTGTCCTACCGCGATGCGCTGAAGGAGATCAAGGCCAAGAAAGAGGCCGGCGAGCCCATCAAGTAAAAACCGCATTTCCAGGCCGGGCGGATTATCCGCCCGGCCTTTTTGCCTCCGCTTGACAAGGCGGATAGGGCTGTGATACACTCCGACCAAAGGGGGAAACAGAAAATGGAACTGATTGTTCAGCAAGAGAAGTGCATCGGCTGCGGTGCCTGTGTCCGGGATTGCCTGCGGGATCTGCTTTATGTAGAGGACGGAAAGGCCCGGGTAAAAGATGGTATCTGCATCCGGTGCGGCCACTGTGTGGCTGTGTGTCCTGCGGACGCTGTCCGGTTGGCCGGCCAGCCGGAGGAGGAGATCCTGCCCTATGACCCGTCGTCCTTCGACATCCCGTCGGCACAGCTGCTGAACTTTATGAAATTCCGGCGAAGCATCCGCCAGTTCAAGGATAAGCCGGTAGAGCAGGAAAAGCTGGATCTGTTGCTGGAGGCAGCCCGGTACGCCCCCACCGGCGGCAATGCGCAGAAGACCCGGTACATCCTGTTGGACGAGAGCAAGGACGAGCTGACGGAGCTGGCCCTCAAGACCCTGTACGATGCGGCGGAACGGATGGACAGCGATCCCACCCTGCGCGGTATGGAGCGTTATCGTGGGAAGTTCAGCACCATGTATCCTGCCTGGAAGGAGCACGGGGAAGACGGCCTGTTCTACAATGCTCCCTGTGTGCTGATGGTGGTGTCCCGCTACCCCAAGGCGGGTACCGGCCGGCTGGATGCCGGGCTGGCCTCCGCCAACGCTGAGCTGATGGCCCATGCGCTGGGCCTGGGCGTGTGCTACATCGGCTTTTTCACCGTGGCGGCAGCCATGGAGCCGGAGCTCTACCGGCGCCTTGGCATTCGGGACGGGGAGGAAGTGGTGTCCACCCTGGCCATCGGCTATCCGAATGTAAAGTACTGCCGGACGGTGAACCGGAAACAGGCCGACGTAACCCGGCTGTAAAAGCGGGACAGAAGGGAGCGGCGTGGGCATGAAGAAAAAGGTGTTGGGCTATCTGGCCCTGATCCTGGCAATCACAGCGGTGGTGCTGCTTTTCATCGCCCTGCGTGGGTAGGGCGCGTTGATTCAGCGGGCTGATAAGGCAGGAATGCACTCCTGCCAAAGGAGGTCGGGAAACATGCAAGTCACGATCCGTGAAGACCGGTGTATTGGCTGCGGGGCATGCGTCCGGGACTGTCTGCGGGCGCTGCTGAGGGTGGAAGCGGGCAAGGCCCGGATCAAAGAGGGCGGAGCCTGCATTGCGTGCGGCCACTGCGTTGCAGTGTGCCCTACGGATGCCGTGCGGCTGGAAGGCCGCCCGGAGGAGGAACTGCGGCCCTATGATCCGGCTGTCTGCGATATTCCGGCGGAGCAGCTGCTGAGCTTTATGAAGTTCCGGCGGAGCATCCGGCAGTTTAAGGATCAGCCGGTGGAGGAGGAGAAGCTGTCAATCCTGCTGGAGGCGGCCCGCTACGCACCCACCGGCGGCAACCGGCAGATGACCCGGTATATCCTGCTGGAGCAGGAGCGGGTGGAGCTGGGCCAGTTGGCCATGGAGTCTTTGTACCATGCGGCGGCCCGCCTGGATACGGACCCGTCTCTGAAGGGCATGGAGCACTACCGGGAAAAGTGGCTGAGCATGTACCCCGCCTGGAAGGAGCGCGGGGAAGACGGCCTGTTTTTCCACGCACCCTGCGTACTGGTGGCGGTGACTGATCCCCGGCGGTCTGGTACCGGCCGGGTGGACGCGGCATTGGCTGCCGCCAATGTGGAACTGGTGGCCCATGCCCTGGGCCTGGGTGTGTGCTACATCGGCCTTTTTACCGCCGCGGCGGCCATTACGCCGGAGTTGCGCCGGCGGCTGGCACTCCAGGATGGGGAAGAAGTGGTGGCAACTCTGGCTATGGGTTATCCGGATGTGCGGTATTTCCGGATGGTAAACCGGAACCCTGCCAATCTGACCCGGATGTAAGGCGCCGGCCGCACGTTTCTTCGCCCTGCGTGGGTAGGGCGGCGACCTGCTGCGCATACTAGAGAAAATGCCACAGAAGTGTGAGGTTATTCCATTTGTACTATGAACGGCTGACGCTCCCCAATGGGGTGCGGATTTTAACAGAACACGTCCCGGGAGTGCGCTCGGCCTCCCTGGGCATCTGGGTAGGCACCGGCTCCCGCCATGAGAAGGCGGGGGAGAACGGCGCCGCCCATTTTATCGAGCACATGCTTTTCAAAGGCACCGCCCGCCGCACAGCGGCCCAGCTGGCGGAGGAGATGGACGCGGTGGGCGGGCAGGTCAACGCCTTTACCACCAAAGAGTGTACCTGCTTCTACGCACGGGTGCTGGACACCCATTTGCCCCGCGCCGCGGACATTTTGTGCGACATGTTTTTCCACTCACGGTTTGACGACGCCGACGTGGAGACCGAGCGGGGGGTCATCCTGGAGGAAATCGGCATGTACGAGGACAACCCGGAAGACCTGTGTGCCGAGCGGCTGGCCGGTGCGGTGTTCCACGGCACCCCGCTGGCCCGGCCCATTCTGGGTCGGAAGGCCACCCTGGAAAAGATGGACGGGGCCTGGCTGCGGAACTACCAGCACACCCATTACGGCCCGGAGCGCATCGTGGTGGCTCTGGCGGGCAGCTTTACCCAGTCTGACGTGGATGACCTGACCCAGCGCTTCGCCGTGCTGGAGCCGGGGCCCCGCCAGCCGGCGGCCCGGCCCGCCTTTTACACCCCTGGCGTGGTGGTGAAGAAAAAGGCCATCGAGCAGAACCATCTGACTCTGGCCTTTCCCGGCCTGCCCTTTGCCGACAAGCGGCGGTTCACCCTCCAGCAGCTCTCCTCCATTCTGGGCGGCGGCATGTCCTCCCGCCTGTTCCAGCAGGTGCGGGAGAAAAAGGGACTATGCTACTCCATTTATAGCTATGGCACCTGCCATGACGACACCGGCTATTTCGGTGTGTACACCGCCCTGGGGAAGGAGACCGAGGGCCAGGCCCTGGACACCATCCTCACCGTGATCCGGGACTTTACCGAGGGGGGCGTCACCCAGGAGGAGCTGGACCGCGCCCGGGAGCAGTCCAAGGCCAACGTGCTCATGGGCCTGGAATCCACCCAGTCTCACATGAGCAGCCTGGGCCGGGGGGAGATCCTCCAGGGCGAGGTGCTGGACGAGGACCAGATTATCGCCGCCTATGACGCCGTTACCCGGGAGGATGTGCGGGAGCTGGCCCGGGAGCTGTTCCGCTTCGAGAACGCTGCCCTGTCCGCCGTGGGCCGGGTAGGCTCGGAAGCGGAGTATCAGGCTCTGCTGCAATAAGGAAAAAACAAGGACCCGCTGCCGACGGCAGCGGGTCCTTGTTTTGTTTTAATAGAGCTTGTCCAGCACCCGGATGATCTGAGCCACGCAGCCTTCCTCACAGCTGCCCATGATATAGGCACCCCAGTCCTTGACCTCCTGAGCGCAGTTGGAGGGGGCAAAGGGGACGGCGGAGCGGGCCAGCATAGGCAGGTCGTTCTGGTTGTCGCCCACGCAGTAGACCTTCTTGGGGTCCATGTTCAGGTATTTTACCAGATAGTCCACCATGCCGCCCTTGTTGCTTCCCTTCCGGGTGAGCTCCAACAGCACGGCGTTGGAGAAAATGACCTCGTACAGATCTCCCCACCGTTCCAGCATGTAGCGCTGGACCCGGCGGAGCACCTCATTGTCCTGCTGGAGAATGACCTTGCTCCAGGGCAGGGGCATCTCCTCGATGGGCACCTCGGCAGCCTCCATCCCGGCCCGCTTCAGGTGGTTGAAGGTGACCCGATTGGGTTGGTAGACATAGATGTCGTCGTGGTTGTAAGCCTCAAACCCGATTTCGGGAATATCCTGGGCCACCTGCTGCAGGTCCTCCCTGGCACGGTCGGGGAGGAAGGTCTCATACACCATCCGGTCTTCCCTGAAATCGTACAGGGCGGAGCCGTTGGACAGGATCACCGGCGCGTTGATGTTTACGATCCGGGCATGGGGGGCGAAGGTGGGATGCGCCCGGCCGGTGGCTACCGTAAAGGTACCGCCCTGGCCGGTAAAGTATTCGATGGCCTCCACATTGACGGGCGGTACCCGCAGATCGGCCCCGTAGAGGGTGTCGTCAAAATCGCTGACCAGCAGCACGCCGTCAAACTTGCCCAAATCAGTCAAACCTTTCTTATTTCAGATCGGCCCCTGTGAAGTAGCGGTTTAGGGGCTTGAAGAGCAGGCCGGCTACCACCCCGGTGATGATGATTTCGGGAATCATGTAGCTGGCGTTGTACGCAATGGACCACACGGGAGCGGCCCAGCCCAGTTCATTGGGCCAGAGGACTTCCCAAATCAGCACGCCGGAGAGGAAGTGGCACAGCAGCCGGATCAGGAAGGTAAAGATGATGCCGACCTCCAGGCTCACCAGCCGGTTTTTGATGACGCCGTTGAACATGGCGGACAGGCCTACCACGCTGAAAGCGATCACATAGTCCAGCAGGATAATGGCGATGGCCATGCCTGCGGAGGTGGCGTACTGCACATTCTGGATGCCCAGAATCATCTGCAGCAGGCTGTACACAAAGGCGGTAAACAGACCCCATTTGCACCCGTAGCGGTGAGAGACGATTACCAGGGGCAGCATGGAACAGAACGTGATGCCTCCACCCAGGGCCCAGGGACCGGAGAAAGTGAACATGCTGAGTACAGTGCCGATGGCCAGCATAATGGCGCTTTCCACCAGCCGGAGTATCAGCAGGCTGGAGCGGGAACGGGACGAGGCTGTGCTAGTTGACATAAGACATTCCTCCTAAAAATTTGTACCGCAGCGCAAACCGGGATGCGCAATGCGGTACGGGAGGAACGACAAAAAGCCGAATCCACTTCCTACGCCGGCATTACCCGGATCAGGTTTGAGGGACACGGGCGGCACTACGCCCTGATCTCAGCCGGACTTGCGTCCAGCACCCCTGGATATTCGATTTGTTCTGCGGCCACAGCAAAGTTTATACCAAATGCCCCAGTTTTGTCAATACTTCCTGAAACCAGTCGGGGAGCGGGCATTCCAGCGTCATGCGCTCCCCCGTGCGGGGGTGGACAAAGGACAGCCGCCGGGCGTGAAGACATTGACCCGCCAGGCCCGGCCAGGGCTTTTTGGAGCCGTATACCACGTCCCCCAGCAAGGGGTGGCCGGTGTGGGCCATGTGAACCCGGATCTGGTGGGTGCGCCCGGTCTCCAGCCGGCATTGGATATGGGTATAGCCGGGGAAGCGTTCCAGCACCGTCCAGTGGGTGATGGCTTCCCGGCCCTGGAGAAAGTTTACCGCCATCTTCTTCCGGTCGGTGGGGTGGCGGGCGATGGGGGCGTTCACCGTTCCCTGATCCTCTTTTAGGTTGCCCACGCACACCGCCTCATACTCCCGGTACATGGAGTGCTCCTGAAGCTGGGCCGCCAGAGCCAGATGGGCAAAGTCGTTCTTTGCCGCGATGATGAGCCCCGAAGTGTCCCGGTCAATGCGGTGCACAATGCCGGGACGAAGGGCTCCGTTGATTCCGGAGAGTGATTCTCCGCAATGATATAACAGCGCGTTGACCAAAGTGCCGTCAGGATGGCCTGCCGCCGGGTGTACCACCAGGCCCACCGGCTTGTTGACGGCGATCACATCCTCGTCCTCATACACCACATCCAGGGGGATGTCCTGAGGCACGATGTCCACCGGGGCGGGATCAGGGAGAGCTACCACCAGTTCATCTCCGGACACGGTCTTGTAGTTCTTTTTTACCGGTTTGCCGTTCAGGGTCACAGCCCCATCCTCCAGCAGCTTCTGGGCCGCCGAGCGGGTGAGCTGGGGCAGGGAATCGGCCAAAAACTGGTCGGCCCGCCGGCCGGCCTGCTCAACCCTCAGATGCAGGGGCGTCATGGGCCTTGTCCTCCTTGCCGTGGAACAGCAGATAATACACGCAGAAGGCGATACCGCCGCATACCACGCAGATATCTGCCACATTGAACACGGCAAAATTCATAAACAGGGTCTGGAACATATCGGTGACGTAGCCCAGGAATACCCGGTCAATCAGGTTGCCCACCGCTCCGGCCAGCACCATGGTCAGGCAGACCATGGCAAAGGGGTGGGGGAATACCTTTTTGATCAGCAGCACCGCCAGCAGGATGGAGGCGGCCAGGGAGACCAGGGCCAGGACCCATGTGTGCTGACTGAACAGCGAAAAGGCGGCACCGGTATTCTTTACGTAGGTCAGCTGCAGAATGTTGGGGAGGAAGGGGACGCCTTCTCCCAGACCGATATTGGCCCGGACCAGGTACTTGACCAGCTGGTCCAATGCCACCAGAGCGGCGGCAAGAATGGCATAGAGCATATAACAGGGCTCCTTTGCGAGAAATACGGGCCGGAAGACCCGGCAGAGTTCCTTTTATTCTACCATGCCGGCAGGCGGCGGGCAAGCCCTACCTGGCCGCTTGTTTCCCCTTTCCGGGTGTGATACAATGAAAGCCGGCAGGGCACCGGAACTTTTTTGACTATTGTATCATGGTTTACATTCTTTCCGGGTGCGTACGGTTATACTGCCAAGTATAAAGTGAACGATTTGAGGAGGCCGTTCCTATGAAGGAATTTCCTGTGCAGCGTGCCGCGGTGCTGAAAGAGAAGCCCGATCCCGCCACGCTGGTGTTCGGCAAGACTTTTACCGATCACATGTTTGTGATGGATTATACCGCCGGCCAGGGCTGGCATGACGGACGCATCGTCCCCTAC
Organism: uncultured Flavonifractor sp.; assembly: GCA_944385575.1. Classification (GTDB taxonomy): domain Bacteria; phylum Bacillota; class Clostridia; order Oscillospirales; family Oscillospiraceae; genus Flavonifractor. The sequence goes on from CALWXT010000054.1 coordinate 6,981, forward strand.
GGCCCTATTGAGCTGGAGCCTTCCGCCATGGTGTTCCACTATGCCCAGGAGGTCTTTGAGGGCCTGAAGGCTTACCGCGCCCCCGACGGCGGTGTGCAGCTGTTCCGGCCCACTGAGAATGTGAAGCGGATCAACTCCTCCTGTGAGCGTATGTGCATCCCGCCCCTGCCGGAGGAGGATGCTCTGGCCGCCATCGAGCAGCTGGTGCGCGTGGAGGCTGACTGGGTGCCCAGCGCTCCCGGTACCTCCCTGTATATCCGCCCCTTTATCATCGCCACCACCCCCTCGCTGGGTGTCCATGCCGCCCACAACTATATCTTCTGCATCATCACCTGCCCCGTAGGCGCCTATTATGCCGAGGGTATCAACCCGGTGAAGATCTATGTGGAGAGCGAGGACGTCCGGGCCGTCAAGGGCGGCACCGGCTACACCAAGTGCGGCGGCAACTACGCCGCCTCCATCCGGGCCGGCGAGCGGGCGGAGGAGAACGGCTACGCCCAGGTGCTGTGGCTGGACGGCGTCCACCGCAAGTACATTGAAGAAGTGGGCTCCATGAATGTCATGTTCCAGATCGGCGATACGGTGGTCACTCCCATGCTCACCGGCTCCGTCCTTCCCGGTATCACCCGCAAGTCCTGCATTGAGCTGATGCAGAGCTGGGGCCTGAAGGTGGAGGAGCGGCTCATCACCGCTCAGGAGCTCTTTGACGCCGGAAAGGACGGCTCCCTGAAGGAAGCCTGGGGCACCGGCACCGCGGCTGTCATCTCTCCCATCGGCGAGATGGGCTGGGAGGACAAGCACGTGGTGGTCAACGGCGGCAAGATCGGCCCCCTGGCTCAGCGCCTGTATGACACCCTCACCGGGATCCAGTGGGGTACCCAGCCCGATCCCCATAACTGGGTGGTCAAGCTGTAATTCTGCGTTCTTCTAACCTTCCTATATACCTTCCCAGACCAAGGGGCGGGACAAATGTCCCGCCCCTTGGTCTATCCATTTCTTCAAGGATTCTGATATTTACCTTTTGGTTTGTTTAGCTTTCACCTCTGTTTGCCTCTGCTGTGATACAATGGGCCAAACGAAATGAGGTGCTGCTATGAAACGATATAAATATAGTTCCGCTCTGCTGATTCTGCTCTTGCTGCTGTCCGCCTGTGGAGGGCAGCCCAAGCTCCAGACAGACGTGCAGCGGCTGGCGAAAGCCCAGCTGGGCAAGCTGGACGAGTATGTCACTGATGTGGAGCGGCAGCAGGTGATCCAACTGCTGGGGCAGGTCGTCTCCCTGCGGCAGGCCAGGGAATCCATGGGCGTCTGGACGGTTTCCGGCGGGGAGGAGCGGCTGGCAACCCAGCTCAACCAGATCTATGAGGACTGCACCCGCCGCTACCTGGGCGAGACGGAGCACTGGAGCGCCGACGAGGGGAAGATCGAGCTGCTTACCGAATATGATGTGGGCTCCGACGGCAGGCTGAAGGTCGCTGAGGGGGAGGACAGCTATCAGCAGCTGTGGAAGCAGGTGGCGGACATGCTGCCTCAGGGCAGTCTGGATGCTTTTGACCGCTTCACCGTCTTTACCGACGGGGAGGAGGAGATCCTGGCCTATGTGGTGCCCACCGACAATGACGGCGCCCGGTGGGAGCTGGCGGTGGACCCCAAGGACACGGGGGATGAGACTTATTTTGCCGAGACGGTGTTCCACGAGTACTGCCACTACCTGACCCTCAACAACAAGCAGGTCACCTATGAGACCACCCCCTCTTACGGCTGCTATACCGAGGAGGGTATGACCGCCTATCCCAACTCTTATCTGAACGCCTTTTATCAGGCCTTCTGGAAGGACTATCTGGATGACCGGCTGGCCGATCCGGAGAGCACCGGCTTCTATTTGCGCCATGCCGATGACTTTGTGACGGGCTATGCCGCCACCAACCCCTCGGAGGACATCGCTGAGAGCTTTGCCTTCTTCATCCTGAACGACAAGGCGGAGGGGGAGAGCCTTCCGGCCCAAAAACAAAACTTCTTCTATGCCTATCCCGAGCTGGTGAGCTTCCGTGAGGAGGCCCGGTCAAGGCTGGGCCTATGAGATTCAGCGGGTCAGACCGCGGAAGCCCTTGGGGGCTTCCGCGTGGAAGACCCGCTTTTCTTTTGTGAAGGGGTCGGTCAGGATCAGCTCATGGGCGTGGAGGCACAGCCGGCCCAGGGGATCGGTAGCCGCGCCATAGTCCCGGTCGCCCGCCACCGGGCAGCCCAGCTCGCTGAGGTGGGCCCGGATCTGGTTTTTCCGGCCGGTATCGATGTCCACCTCCAGCAGGGTGTATTCCGTTCCGGCGCTCAGGGTGGTATAATGAGTTACCGCCTCTTTCCCGCCGGAGCGGACGGAGTATACCTTGTGGGCGGCGTTCTCCCGCAGCAGGGTGCGGATGGTGTCCGCCTCCTTGGGCGGACGGCCCTCCACTGCCGCCAGATAGCCCCGGCGCTTCACCAGGGTGTCCCAGTTGTCCTGGAAGGCCCGCTTGGTCCCTTCGTCCTTGGCAAAGAGGAGCACCCCGGAGGTGTCCCGATCCAGCCGGTGGACGATGAATACCCGATTTTTGGGATTTGTCCGGCGCACATAGTCGGTGGCCATGCGGTAGGCGGTGCGTACCTTTTCCCGGTCGCTGGCCATGCTTAGCAGCCCGGCGGGCTTGTCGATCACCAGAATACGCCCGTCCTCATAGAGAATGGGGAAGGGGGCCTTTGCCGCCTTGCTTCCCTGCGGGCGGATGGTGACGCGCTGGCCCGGTTCCAGCGGATGATCATGGCGGGTGACGGTCACGCCGTCCACCTGCACCTGGCCCCGGGTGAGCAGACCCTTGATGTTGTTGCGGCTCTGGCCTTTGATCTGCTCCAGCAGAAAGGGGAGCAGCGGCCCGGCCTGGGTAACGGAATAGTTTTTTTCCTGCATAACTTCACATCCTGAGAGGAGAATGACACATGAATGAGGTCCTGGCTCAGCTCCACGCCCGTAAGTCGGTGCGGGCTTTTCTGGACAAGCCCATCGCCCCGGCGGACAAAGCCGCCATTCTGGAGGCAGCCTGCGCTGCCCCAACTGCCGGCAATCAGCAGCTTTACACCATTTTAGACATTACCGACCAGGCCGTCAAGGACACTCTGGCGGAGACCTGCGACCACCAGCCCTTTATCGCCAAGGCCCCCATGGTGCTCATCTTCTGCGCCGACTGCCAGAAGTGGCAGGACGCCTTTGCCGCCGGTGGCTGCCAGCCCCGTAACCCCGCTGTGGGGGACCTGCTGCTGGCCTTCTGCGACGCCAATATCGCCGCCCAGAACGCCGTTACTGCCGCCTGGAGCCTGGGCATTGCCTCCTGCTATATCGGAGATATCCTGGAGCAGTGTGAGACCCACCGAAAACTGCTCCACCTGCCGGAGTACGTGGTGCCCGCCGCCATGCTGGTGTTCGGCTGGCCTACTGACCAGCAGAAGGAGCGGGAAAAGCCCCGCCGCCGCGCCATGGAGCATATCGTCCACGAAAACGCCTACCGGCACATGGACGGGGCGGAGCTGGAGGCCATGCTGGCCGACAACGCGGGGCCGCGGCCCTACGCCGAGTGGCTGAAGGCCTTCTGCGACCGGAAGTACAATTCGGAATTCTCCCGGGAGATGAGCCGCTCGGCAGCGGAATACCTCAAGGCGTTCCAGCGCTGAGCCGCTCCAGGATGCGGCGCAGCAGCTGCGCGGTGCCTACCTGATAGCCGCAGCAGGCATAGGCCGCCCGGTCCGCGCTGTCGCATACCACCGCGAAGGGCGGCTTGTCCGGGTCCAGGCCCAGATGGCGGGCCACCGCCTCCGTCTGGTAGCTCCAGTCGGGGTATTCCACCCGCAGCTCCGGCCAGGCTGCCAGCAGGGCGGCCAGGGTAGCCTGAGCTTCCGCCCCCGGCCTGCGCAGGTAGCAGACCGCGTCCATATCCAGATCCCGGAAGGCTGCCAGGTCGGCGGTCAGCTCATTGAGAATATGTTCGGTAGGCTCCGCCCCCTCCTCCAGCCAGAGGAGCAGGGCGGGCTTTCCGCTTTTGGGCCGGATCTCCTCCAGGGGCAGATCCCGTGGAGAGATGAGGTCGCTGAGGGAGCATTCCCGCAGTTCCAGAAAAACTTCCCGCTCCTCGTCCGGTGCAAGGGTGAATTCCATGCGGTTTGCCAGCTGATCCCCGGCGGGGAGCCGCAGCGCGGTGAGTACCCGGTACCGTCCGGCGGGCAGGGCGGCGGACAGCTTGTTCCGGTGCCATCCCCGGTCGGCCAGCTTCATGGGTTTCCACTCAGTCCCCGTCCAGAAGTCCAGAGACCAGTTCTGCCGGTAGAGGAACCGGTCCTCCGCCGTCTTGCGGAAGGTTACTTTTCCACATTTCTCAGGGGCTTGGGGGACAACTTTCCCGTCCCGCCACATCATAACTGCGCCGTCCAGGGGCCGCAGCCAGGCGGGGACGCCCGCCTTCCGCAGGGTGACGACCTCCCCAACCGCCCCGGGCAGGGGGACGGACCAGTCGGTCAGCCGCTCAAAGGCAACCCGGGGACAGAGCACGAACCGCCGAAAAATCTCCTCCGGGTATTTGCCCGCCCAGGGCTGGGCCCGCTCCAGATGGAATTCCAGCAGGGCGGCAGTGGTGTCCCGCAGATCTTTGTCGGACAGGCTCTCCACCAGAGCTGCCCGCAGGGGATCGCCGTCCTTGTTCAGAAATGCGTCAATTTCCTCAAAGTTGCCTCTGGCCTTCAGCAGCAGCTCCCGCTGCTCCGGATGAGCCTTCAGCTTTTTCCGGTCGCAGTACCCGGCCATGCGTACCGCACGTTTGGCGGTGCCTGCTGCCAGCACTGCCGCCCGCGCTTTCCGCTGCTCTGCGTCCAGCGGCGCGGGGTTGACGGGAGCATCATGGGGGGCGCGAAAGTCGAAGGTAGCCCATTCCGGGCAGGGGAGGGGAGCGGTCAGTTCCGCCCCATCCTCGGTCTCACCGTGACAGAAGGCCTCCTGCGCTCCGGCAGACAGGTGGAGGTCCCCGATCCCTAGATTCACCCGCACAAATCCGTCCACTCCGGCGGTGAGGTGAGCGATGGGACAGAACCGGGCTTCGTTGAGTACTTCCAGTGTGATGGTTTCCCCAGGTTGGGCCCGGAAGGTGTATGCCTTTGTGTGGGCGTAGCGGGCGGTCTGATTGTGATACAGGGCCTGGCCTTCCCGGCCCAGGGTAGCGCCATGGAGGGCAGCGTCGCTCACCGGGCCGAAAGTGCGGCTGTGAACCAGCATGGCCCGGGAGGCGGCGGTGTTGAACCAGCCCCGATCCAGTATCGGCTCCGGCTCGCAGGCACCTAAAAAGCGCCACTTGCCGTGGCACAAAACCTCCACCCAGGCGTGGTTGTCGTCACAGTGAGACCACCGGGGGGCGTATACCTGTCGGGCCGGCAGGCCCACCGAGCGCAGGGCGGCCACCAGGAAGGCGGACTCCTCCCCGCACCGGCCGCTGCCACAGCGATACACCGTCAGGGGGGAGGCGGTGCGGTCGTCCTGAGCCTGGTAGCTGGCCTGCTCATGGCACCAGCGATTGACCTCCAGAACGGCCTCCTCCTGCTCCAGGTCCTTCACCCGCTCCCACAGCTGACTGTAAAACAGAGCCCGGTGGTCGGACAGGTCCTCGTCGTTGACCCGGGGGCAGAGCACGTACTGTTCATAGGCCTCCCGGCTCAGGGAGGCGCACCAGGAAACGGTACTCCGCAGCATAGCGGCGTGGGCGGCAAAGGCCTCAAACAGGGAACGGGGATAGACCGCCCAGTCGTCTGGCAGGGCGGTCTGGATAAAGCGCAGTTCTTCTTCCATGGATTCCACTCCTTTTGATTGGGGCTATGATAGCATAATTTTTTGTGCTATCATAGCCCCAGAACAAAAAAGAAGGTGGAAAACATGATCTTAGAGGTGTGCTGCGGTTCGGCGGGGGACGTGTGGACGGCGGCCCGGGACGGCGCTGGCCGGGTGGAGCTGAATGCTGCCCTGTTTCTGGGGGGCCTGACGCCCAGTATCGGAGCCATGGAGCTGGCCCGGCGGGCGGCGGTGCCCATCATGGCTATGGTACGGCCTCGGGAGGGGGGCTTTTGCTATACCCAGGCTGAGTTTGAGACTATGCTGGCCGACGCCCGCGCTTTGCTGGCGGCGGGAGCGGACGGCATCGTGTTCGGCTTTCTCCACCCTGACGGCACGGTGGATCAGGCGCGATGCGCCGCCATGCTGGAGATCATTGGGAATAAAGAGAGCGTGTTTAGCCGGGCCATTGACGTGACGCCGGACTGGCGGGCAGCCCTGGATGTGCTGATGGAGCTGGGCGTGACGCGGGTACTTACCAGCGGGCAGGCTCCCTCTGCCCCGGCAGGGGCGGCCACTATTCGGGCCATGCGGGAATATGCCGCCGGACGCATCCAGATCCTGCCCGGCTGCGGAGTTAACTCGAACAATGCCGCCGATCTGCTGGCGGAAACCGGCTGTGATCAGATTCACGGCTCCTTTAAAACCTGGGGTCTGGATGTGTCTGCTACCCACAATCCGGCGGTGAGCTTTTCCGGCGGTACCTGCCCGCCGGAGGAACAATATCCCGTCACCGATGCCGCTGCCGTCCGTGCAGCGGCGGATCGGCTGGGGCATGTAGAATAAGAAAAAGCGCGGCGCAAGCGAATTTCGCTTGCGCCGCGCTGGCACGCCTGAGGGGATTCGAACCTCCGACCTACCGCTTAGGAGGCGGTCGCTCTATCCTGCTGAGCTACAGGCGC
>CALWXT010000055.1 GCA_944385575.1 uncultured Flavonifractor sp.
CGGAGCTTTATCTTCGCAGGCATTTGCTCATTGCACAGGAGCATTTTCTGCATGCTGTCACCTAAAAAAGCAGGCGTGCGCCGAACTTACGGCGGACGCCTGCTTTTTTAGGGAAGGTCAAGGGGGAAAGTCTCCCCGGCGATGGTGACTGAGGCGATATCGTCCAGTTCCACCGGTTCGTCAAAGCTCCAGAAGTCATAGCGCAGATCCTGGTCCTCAGTGGTCATGGCGCTGCCGATTTGGAGCCGCAGGGGCACCTGGGTGCCGTCCTTCCGCTCAAGAGCCGCCTGACCTGCGAAGCCTGTAGCGCTGTCCCGGTAGAAGACTGCCAGGCTTAAGGGGGACAGGTGGATCTTCTCCACCTCCACGCCCCCCACCGCCCGCCGGGGTTCCAGGCTCCACTGCTCAACCGGCTGGAGATCCAGAGGGAAAATCACATTCAGTTCCACCGGCTCCTCCTCTCCACGGTAAGAGCCGCTAAGCTCCACATAGGACACCTGTTCCGGGGTCACACCGGTGGTGATGTTGTCCTCGCCGTGTTTCACCTCCATAAAATCGCTCTCCCCCGGATAGCGGTCCATGCCCTCCGCTCCGGGCACATAGGGCACGGCAACGGCAGTCAGGTTGGTAAACTCCTCCCCAAAGAGTACCAGAGCGTGGAACCGCCCCTGGGCGTCAAAGCCCACGGTGGAAAGCACATAGTCGCCGCAGTTGGGGTCGGCCACGGTGTTCTGCCCCGGCAAGGCCGTTCCCCTACCATCCTCCTGAGTGGTCTGGATGGGGGTATCCGGGATGGTGACAGGCAGTACGGTGTCAAACTCTCGCCAGGCGGAGTCGGCTGTTTGGACGGTCAGAACGGCGGGCTGGGTGAAGTCCGCGCCCATCAGGGTCTTTTCCATCAGCAGCGTCCGGGTATCCGGGTCGTAGGAAATCACCTGTCCCCCTATCCGGCTCACCGCTCCCAGGCTGACGCCGTTCACACCTCCGGATACAACGGTGTTTTCGCTCAAACGGTCCCCCTCCAGGTCGGTGAGGGTATAGTACACCCGGGCGCTGTACCCGTCGGTGACCGCTTCCAGCAGCTTGACCTCAATCCCGTTGAAGGTTTGGACCCCCTCCAGCTTCTGGCCATAGGGTTTAAAAGGCCCCAGATGCTCCCGCAGGGCGCTCCACACCGACGGCCCCGCCGCCACCGCCGTCACAGCCAAAGCGGCACACAGAGCCAGAGCCACCGCCGCCCGACGGCTGAAATACTTTACAGGCTTTCCCCCGGTCTCTCCCCTGGTCAGCCCCTCCAGCCAGGCCATAGCCTCCCTGCTGGGTTCCAGGGCGTCCATCTCCCGTTTATACTCCGTGCGAAACATCTTCATCCTCCTTCATCCATTCCCGCAGCAGGGCCCGGGCCCGGAACAGCCGGGACTTTACCGCGCCCTCGCTCTTACCCAGGATGGCGGCGATCTCCGCCACACTCAAATCCTCGTAATAGTACAGATGCACCGCCGTGCGGTATTTGGGGGGTAAGGCCAGCACCGCCTCCACCACGCCCCCTGGCTCCGGCCCCTCCGGGGCGGACAGCGTCTCAGAAAGTGGCTCCTCCCGCCGCCGCCAGGGCGCGCGGAACAGGTCGTTGGCGCAGTTGGCCGCTACCCGCAGCAGCCAGGCCTTGGCGTGTTCCCGGTCGGCAAAATCCGGCCTTACCTTCAGCAGGCGGACAAAGACCTCCTGCATCACGTCCTCCGCGTCGGCCCGGCTCCCCGTCCGGGCAAAGGCCAACCGATACACCGCCGGACCGTACTGCCGGGCCAGCCAGTCCGGCTCCTTCCATGCCTCCATGGACGCTCCCTCCTTTCTGCCCTATACACGGTTGGAGTGGAAAAAAGGTTTCAAAAAAGAAAAAAGGGCCGCCGGGCATCTGCCCGGCGGCCCTCTCTTTTATGCTTTGCGCAGTTTGAATTCCACTTTCACCCGGCCGCCGCACACCATGCCCAATTCCGCGGCTGCGTGGGAAAGGTCATACTCCTGCTGGGCGTGCTCCACCCCGGGCTGCCACAGGGACAGGGCGTCCTGCCTGGCCTGGTACTCCACCGCACCGCCGCCGATGGTACCGGTGCAGGTACCGTCGGGCCGCACCAGCATCCAGGTGCCCACCCCGCGGGGGGCGGAACCGTGCTTTTCCACGATGGTGCACAGCACCCCCGGCCCTTCCGGGGGCTTGACCGCGTCGGGGCCCCGCTTGGCCCGCTGGTCCACCAGCTGGGCGGCAATGGACACGGCGATCTCCGCCGGGGTCTGGCCGCCGATCTTCAGGCCAATGGGGGCGTATACCCCGTCCAGAGTTTCCCGGGAAAAGCCCTCGTCCTCCAGGGCTTTCCGCACAGCGGCCACCTTGGTCTTGCTGCCGATCATGCCCACATAGGCGTACTTGCCCCGGAGGATGTGCTCCAGGCAATCCTTGTCAAAGGCGTGGCCCCGGGTCAAAATGGCGTAAAAGTCGTCCTCCCGGCTGCCCAGCTGGTCCAGGGCCTCAAGGAAGGGCATGCACAGCACCTGGCTGGCCATGGGGAAGCGGGCCTGGTTGGCAAACTCCTCCCGGTCGTCGATGACCACCAGCTCAAATTCCAGCCGGGCGGCAATGTGGGCCAGCTCCAGGGACACGTGGCCGCCGCCGCACAAAATCAGTCGTTCCACAGGCCCTTCCTCCTTCCGAAATACAGAAGCCCCTCCAGCACGCCCCCGCCGATGGCACGGGCCTTGTCGGAGACGGTGAAGCAGTGGCGCACCTCACACCGGGGGTCGATGTCCCCCGACTTCATCCCCTTCGTTACCGGGATTCCGGAAGGGAGCATCCCCCGCACCACGCCGGTAAGCTGGGCAGTGACGGGAACCCCGTTGACCTTGGCCACCACGTCCCCCAGCTCCACCTTCTGGCCAATCTCAGCCACCGGCTCAAAGGGCCCGTCCGCAGGGGCGCGGATGATCCGCTCCTTTGTATAGCCGCCCACATCTCCGGGCACACCCGTGTTGGGGATGGCGGAGCCCTCCAGGATCAGCCGCCCCAGGTCGTGGCCCCGCTTGGTCTCAATGACGCCGTGGCAGTCCGTCCCGGCGGTAAATCCGGGGCCCAGGGCCAGGACAATGGGGGCATCCGTGATGCTTGTCCCCAGGTTTTTCTTGGCCAGGATGGCGTCCACCACCGCCCCAAAGGGCAATTCCTTCAAAATATGGGCCTGGGGGTCTTCCAGCACCGGGATCTCCCCCGCCGCCAGGATGGCCTGGGCCTGCTCCACATTGGCGGCCTGCCGGGCAGTGATGCCCTCCACCTCCGCCTCGCCGTCATACATACACTGGCAGAAGGCCACAGTCCGCCGCACCGCCGTGGGCTGGGCAATGTCGGTCATCACGATCTGGAATCCCGCCCGGTACAGCCGCACCGCCGTGCCGGTGGCCAGATCGCCCGCTCCTTTGATCAAAACAAGCATGCTCCGCCCCGCTCCTTTTCTCCGTAGTGGGTCACGATACTGTAAATGCCCTGCCGGGCCAGAATATCCTGAATTTTCTTTCCCCAGGCCTGACGCTCCGGGGTGTCCGCCTTGTTCAGCAGGCAGCGGAAGGCCATGGCGTTCGTAACACCCTTCCGGCTTCCCAGGGGACTGGACAGCACCGCCGCCACGTCGGCGGGAGTGAGGATGTGGTCCTCCCCTACCCCCAGCAGGGCACACACCCGCTCGGGCCGGTGGCAGATCTCCCCCACCGGCCTGCCCAGGCAGTCCAGGCCCGCCGCGGCGATCACCGCCGCCGCCCCGGTTGGGATCACCGGCTCATGGTCGGCTGGGGCCTTCAGGGGCCGCAGCCGGGCCCCGTCGGCCTCCACCAGCACCAGGTCGGCCCATTGGAGGCAGAGTTCCGGCCGCCCGGCCTCAGACAGCTTGTCCGGCCGGAGGAACTTGCCCAGGGTCACCGCCGGATACTGTGCCAGCAAGGCGGGCAGCTCCTCCATATGGTCGGTAAGGGGGAGGTTGGGGTGGGGCATGATGTGGGTGGTGGTGGTAACCACCACCCGCTTGCCTGCCTCTACTCCCTCCCTGGCCAGGGCATAGAGGGTGGAGGTCTTACCTCCCGCCCCCACCAAGGCCACCAGCCGGTGGGTGTCCATATCCAGCTTCAGCCGTTCCCAGATGCCCATGGTCAGTCCCCCAGGGTGTGCTCTACCAGAATTTTGATTCCAATGCCGATGAGTACCAGGCCGCCCACCAGCTCCGCCCGCTGCTGGAACAGGGAACCCAGCCGCCGGCCTGCCAGGCCGCCCACCACCGACAGCACAAAGGCCACGATGCCTATGATAATAGCGGAGAACAGAACGTCCACCCGCATAAAGGCCATGGACACACCCACCGCCAGGGCGTCGATGCTGGTGGCAATGGCCAGCAGGCACAGCCGCTTGGCGGACAGGTCGGCGGGGGCCTCCTCCTCGTCGCCGCCGCCTCGGACGGCGCCCCAGGCCATGCGCCCGCCGATGAGGGCCAGCAGGCCAAAGGCCACCCAGTGGTCCACCGCCTCTATGTAGCCGCTGACGCTGCTGCCCAGCAGCCAGCCCGCCAGAGGCATGGCAAACTGGAAGGTACCGAACCACAGGCCCATCTTGACCGCCTGCTTCCAGCCGAAGCCGGGAATGGCGATGCCGCTGGACACCGACACGGCGAAGGCGTCCAGCGCCAGACTCACCGCGATGAGGAAAATTTCTACCACAAACAATCACCTGCGCAAACGAAAAGTTAGCTGCACTTAAAAAAGATTATAGCACACAGGCCCCAAATATGCTATAACAAGATAGATACGTTGGAGGAGGGATGCGCCGTGACAGAGCGGGAGCTGTATATGACCCAAGCCCTGGAGCTGGCCCGGGAGGCCATGGCCGAGGGAGAGGTACCGGTGGGCTGCGTCATCGTGAAGGACGGCGTGGTGGTGGGCCGGGGCCGCAACCGGCGGGAGACCTGCCACACCGCCCTGGGCCACGCGGAGATCGAGGCCATTGCCATGGCCTGCCAGACCCTGGGAGGCTGGCGGCTGAAGGACTGCACCCTGTACGTCACCCTGGAGCCCTGCCCCATGTGCGCCGGAGCCATTGTCAACGCCCGCATCCCAGTGGTGTGCTACGGAGCCAAGGACGATAAGGCGGGCTGCTGTGGATCGGTGCTCAATTTGTTTGAGGAGCGGTTCAACCACAAGCCCAGGATCTACGGCGGCGTACTGGAACATGCATGCGGCGCGGTCCTTCAGGAATTTTTTGAGGCCCTGCGCTGATTTAATGGTTTTGTAACAAAACACCGCTAGTTTTTTTAACAAACCTTTGTTACCATAATACCTGCAAGAGACAAAGCTTCTTTTCATTCTATCCTCCAATCATAGGGGCAGGCAGCGGAGCGCACCGCTGCCTGTTTCCACGTTTTGGGAGCCTTTTGTTTCTCTTACAGGAAGTTTACAGAAAAAAGTGTGGATTTAAAACTTCTGTAACAGATTACAGGTTTTTTCGTTAACAATTCTCGGGTATCCTAATACTTGCAAGAGACAGTTTCTTTTCATTTCATTGTATCCTCTTTCCTTCGGTGTGGGCCGGACGTCAGGAGCAGACGTCCGGCTCTTGCCGTTTTTTTGCGGCCGTGTTATGCTGGTGACAGCGGAGGGAGGGATGCCCTTGAAATTGCAGATCAAGCGGATGCGGTACGGGGACTGCGCGGTGCTGGAAGGGCGCCGGGCCCGGCTCATCGTGGACTGCGGCAGCGACAATCAGGCCGCCGACGGCAGTCTCACCACCCGGGATTTTGCTTACGCCGCCATCGCCGCCCAGGTCAATGACCTGATGCCCACCCACATCCTGGTCTCCCACCTCCATACCGATCACTACCGCGGCTTCCTCAACCTGGGGAAAGACGTACCGCCCCTGTTCCGCGCCGCGCCGCCGGTGGACACGGCATTCCTGCCCTGGATCATCCTGGGGGGACGGGCGGTGCTGGCCGCCCCCTTTGCCCGGCTGTATCTGGCCGCCCCGCCCCGCACCCTGGCCCACGAGCTGGCCCGGGGCCTGCTGGAGCTGCTGCCCATTCTGGAGCAAGAGGCGGAGCACCGGCAGATGCTTCAGGCCGGAGACGTGGTCCCTCTGGAAGGGGGCAAACTGGAGGTGCTGTGGCCCCAGGTGGAGCCCGCCCTGAAAACCCTGCCAATCTGCGGCAAAAAGGGCTTTTTAGAGGCCGACGCCTCCATGGAGGAGGTCTTTTCCGCCCTGGGCAGAGAGATCAGCGGGGAGCTGCTGGAGGACGGGCCTCTGCTGACCGGCGCATTGGAGCGCTACCTGCTGCTCCTCCACGATGGACCCCTGGCTGAGGGAGCCCGTCGGGAGGCGCTGGAGACCCTGAAAGCCGCCCGGGCCCAGGCCGACGGGCTGCGCCGCGCCCTCTGGGGGGATGAGGCCGAGGGACTGCGTCCCCCCTATCCCGCCCATCTTCAGGCCCTGGCCGACTTTTCCAGGCAGCAGTACCACGTGCTGGTGAACGGCATCAACGCCTGCGGCATCATCTTTCAATGGAAGGACAAGGTCCTCTTCCCCGGGGACGCGCCCCCGGCGGTAATCTCCTTTCTGAGCGATCAGGGCCGATTCAGGGACCGTTACCAGATCGTCAAGCTCCCCCACCACGGCACCGGACGGTACTTCTCCCCCGCCCTGCCGCAGGCGGAGCAGTACATTATCTCCAATGGCGGCTACCGCCGCCGGGCGGTGGGCAAAGAGACGCTGGAAGGCCTGGCCTCCACCGGCTGCGCCTTCCTGTGCACCGACGCCCACACCGCCCCGGCAGAGTTCTGCCGGTATTATCAGGCGGAGGGGCACTGTCACCCCGCCTGCATTCCCATCACAGGACAGCAGCAGGTGACCCCGTTGTAAAAAAACCGGCGGACGGCAAATGCCGTCCGCCGGAGCTTTTTTCGTTTTACCGCTCTTCTCTAAAGTAAGCCAAACCGAGGCTTGCAGGAGGCTGCTTCTCCCGGTTGTTGCGCATGGAGGTCAGGATCAGCACGATGACGGTGACCACATAGGGCAGGATCTTGTAGAGCTGGGTGGGGAAAAACGGGAGCACCAGGCGGAGGTAGAGAATCATCAGGCCGCCGAACAGCACCGAACCCCACAGGGCACGATAGGGGCTCCACAGGCAGAAGATAACCAGCGCCACGGCCAGCCAGCCTTCGCCGGACAGGCCCTCGTGGTTCCACACACAGCCGGCGGTGGTCATGATATACACCATGCCGCCCACGGCGGAGATTCCGCCGCCGATGATGGTGGACAGGTACTTGTACCGGCCCACGTTGATGCCGGCGGCGTCAGCGGTGGCGGGAGACTCGCCCACCGCCCGCAGGTAAAGGCCGGAGCGGGTGCGGTTGAGGTAGAGGCCCATAAGCACCGCCACAATGATGCCCAGATAGACAAACACATTATAGCTGAACACCAGGCCGCCTACCACCGGGATATCCTGAAGGGCCTTGGGGAAGGGGGAATTCTGGAAATAGGTCTTCAGCTCGTTGCTGACGGCCACGAAGCCGCCCTCCTTCACCCGCATGAGCTCGCCAATGTACTGGCCCACGCCGGTGCCGAAGATGGCCAGGGCCAGACCGGTGACGTTCTGGTTGGCCCGGAGGGTGATGGTGAGGAAGGCGTAGATGAGGGCGCCCAAAGCGCCTGCAACGAAGGCGGCCAGGATGGCCAGCAGCACGGCCAGGGGGCCGGAGGCCGCCGCGCCGACGGCTTTCTCATAGTAGAACGCCGCACCCAGGCCCACGGCGCCGCCCATGAACATCATGCCTTCCACGCCCAGGTTCAGGTTGCCCGACTTCTCGGACAGAATCTCGCCCACGGTACCGAACAGCAGGGGCGCGCCGGTAACGACGGCGGCAGTGATCAGCGCGATAAGCCAGCTCATGCCCCCACCTCCTTTTTGTTCTCCTGCTTCTTGCCGCTGCCGGCAAAGATCAGGCGGTAGTTGATGAAGAATTCACAGCCCAGCATGAAGAACAGCAGCACGCCGGTGATGATGTCGGAAATGGAAGCGGGCACCTGCATCTCGGTCTGGAGGCTGTCGGCGCCCTTCTCCAGGATAGCCAGGATGGCGGAGATACCCACCATGGCAAAGGGATTGAGCTGAGCCAGCCAGGCCACGGTGATGGCGGTGAAGCCCACGCCGGCAGCCACTCCGTCATACAGGGTGTTGTTGGCGCCGGAGGCCAGCATGAAGCCCACCACGCCGGAGATGGCGCCGGAGATAAACATGGTGCGCATGATGATGAAGGGCACGTTCATGCCGGCGTACCGGGCGGTGTTCTCACTCTCGCCCACCACGGCGATTTCGTAGCCCTGCTTGGTGTACTTCATGTACCAGAACATGAGGAATACCAGGATGAGCACGATGATCCAGCCGCAGTACACGCCGCCCACCTTGGGCAGGCAGGCGTTGGAGTCAAACTGGGCGATCTGCTGGCTGCCACGGGGCATCTTCTCCCAGGGGCCGCCCTGGAGGTACTTGACGAAGCCAATGATGATGTAGTTCATCATCAGAGTGAACAGGGTCTCGTTGGTGCCCCATTTGGCCTTGAAGAAGGCGGGTATGAGGGCCCACAGGCCGCCGCCGATAGCGCCCGCCACAAACATGACCAGGAGCAGGGGCACCTTGGGCAGCTGATCGGCCCAAAACAGGGCGAAATAGGTGGCGCACATGGCGCCGGCGGTGATCTGGCCCTCGGCACCGATGTTCCAGAAGCGCATCTTGAAACAGGGAGCAATGGCCAGGGCAGTACCCAGCAGGGGGATAAAGTTCTTCACCGTCTGCCGGAAGGCGCTGGTCTTGCCCAGGGAGCCCACAACGATGGTCTTATAGCCCGCGATGGGGTTGCTGCCCGAAATGGCAATCACCAGGCCGCCCACCACCAGAGCCAGCAGGATGGCGGCGATGCGGATGCCCCACTGTGCCGCAGGGCTCATCTGCTCCCGCTTGGCCAGCCGGATCAGGGGCGTTTTATGTTCGGATGTATGCATCACGCCTCCTCCTTTCCGCCGCCTACACGGGTCATGTAGAGGCCAACTTCTTCCTTGGTGGCCGTCCGGCCGTCCACAATGCCGGACACCTTGCCGCCGCACAGCACCAGGATGCGGTCGCACAGCTCCAGCAGCACGTCCAGGTCCTCGCCCACCAGCACCACGGCCACACCCTTCATCTTCTGCTCATTGAGCAGGCGGTAGATGGTGTAGGAGGAGTTGATGTCCAGACCGCGGACGGGGTAGGCGGTCATCAGCACGGTGGGGTTGGAGTCGATCTCGCGGCCCACCAGTACCTTCTGCACATTGCCGCCGGACAGGCGGCGCACCGGGGTAGATACTCCGGGGGTGACGATCTCCAGCTCCTGGATCAGGCGCTGGGCCAGGGCCTTGGGGGGCTTGCGGTCCACCATGGGGCCCTTGTGCTCCTTATAGGTCTTGAGCATCATGTTGTCCACCATGCCCATGCTGCCCACCAGGCCCATGCCCAGTCGGTCTTCCGGCACGAAGGACAGATTGACGCCGATCTTCTGGATCTGGCTGGGGGTCTTGCCCAGCAGCTCCTCCCCGTTGCGGTCCACCGGCACATGGTAGCCCGCGATCTCGCTGTTGGGATGGGGCGGATAGTAGAGCACACTGCCCGTCTCCGCCTTCTGGAGCCCGGCGATAGCCTCCAGCAGTTCCTTCTGGCCGGAGCCGGCGATGCCGGCAATGCCCAGGATCTCTCCGCCGAAGGCCTGGAAGCCCACGTCGTCCAGGGTTTTGACGCCCTCCAGGCTGCGGCAGGTCAGACCCTTGACCTCCAGCCGCAGGTCCCGGTACTTGGCCTCGGGACGGTCGATGTTCAGGCTCACCGCACGGCCCACCATCATCTCAGTGAGGGCCTGGGGATTGGTCTCAGCGGTGTTGACGGTGCCGATGTACTTGCCCTTGCGCAGCACCGCCACCTTGTCGGAAATGGCCATCACCTCGTGAAGCTTGTGGGTGATGATGACGATGGCCTTGCCGTCGGCCTTCATGTTGCGCAGCACGGCAAACAGCTTGTCGGTCTCCTGGGGGGTAAGCACGGCGGTGGGCTCGTCCAGAATCAGGATGTCGGCGCCCCGGTAGAGCACCTTGACGATCTCCACCGTCTGCTTCTCCGATACCGACATGTCGTAGATCTTCTTGTCCGGGTCGATGTCGAAGCCGTAGCGCTCGCTGATCTCCCGCACCTTGGCGGCGACCGCCTTCTTGTCGAACTTGCCCTTTCCGTCCAGACCCAGCACGATGTTCTCCGCCGCGGTGAACACGTCCACCAGCTTGAAGTGCTGGTGGATCATGCCGATGCCCAGGTCAAAGGCGTCCTTGGGGGAACGGATGGTCACCTTCCGCCCGCCCACGAAGATCTCTCCGTCATCGGGGAAATAGATGCCGGAGATCATGTTCATCAGGGTGGTCTTGCCGCTGCCGTTCTCCCCCAGCAGGGAGAGGATCTGGCCCCGTTCCACCTCCAGGTTGATGCCGTCGTTGGCCACCACGGGCCCGAACCGCTTGGTGATGCCCTGGAGCCGAATGGCGCTTACCTGTTCCAAGCCACTCATCCTTTCTCTCTCGCGCGCCAGGCGCGCCGAATACACACGCTCTCTGGAAAAATTATAGCAAACTTTCTCTGCCGCGTAAATCGCGCCCCGGAAAAAAACATGGAAAAAAACCGCGCATCTGCGGGCCCTCCCCCCTTTCCCGGGAAAAACGGGGCGGGGCCCGCCCAAGGCAAGATGCCCGTCCGGACGGACGGGCATCTTTTACTCAGGCAGACGGGATTACTCCACGGTGATCTCGTCGATGATCCAGCAGAACTGGGGAGCGGAGAAGCCGTTCTTCTCCACGTCGGACTCCCAGTAAGCCTCGCCCTCGGGCAGAGTCCACTCGCTCTGGTCGAAGGTGTTCACGCCGGACAGGGGGCCGGCGAAGACGGGCATGCCGCCGGCCAGGTCGGCCACGGCCTTGTCAATGGCCTCCTGCGTGCCGGGAGCGGCAATGGTCTCGTTCAGAGTGGTCATGGTAGCGGCGCCGGAGCCGATGTCACCGGACCAGTCCTGGGCGATCTCCTCGCCGTTGGCGATGGCGGCAATGGCGTACTCCATGTAGATGGACCAGTCAACGCGGGTGGAGATCAGAGCGGCATCGGGAGCCACGGAGGTGACGTCGGCGGTGTAGCCCACGTAGTAGGCGCCGTTGGACTGAGCGGTGGTGGCAGCGGCGGAGCCGTCGGTGTAGTTGGTGATGACCATGCAGCCCTCATCGCACAGAGCCTGAGCGGCGTTGGCCTCCTCGGTCAGGTTGCCCCAGGAGTTGATGAACTTGGTCTTGACCTGCACGGAGGGGCACACGCTCCTGGCGCCCAGGTACAGGGAGGTCAGCATGGACAGGGGTTCGGGATAGGGGAAGGAGCCCACGTAGCCGATGAAGGCGTTATCCTCGGTGATGGTGCCCTCCTCGATGAGCTGGTTGAGCTTCATGCCGGCCACCACGCCGTCCACGTAGCTGCCCTGATGCAGCTTGGCAAAGGCGTTGTGGGTGTTGTCCAGATCGTCCACGGCGGAGTTCTGGTTGGTGCAGGAGACGAACTGCACCTCGGGGTAGTCGGGCGCCACCTTCAGCATGAAGTCCTCAAAGCCGTAGGAGTTGTTGATGATCAGCTGGCAGCCGGCGTCGGCCAGCTCGATGTTGGCGTCCTCACAGCTGGAGTCCTCGGCAATGTTGTACTTGATGACCCAGTCCACAGTGATGCCCTGCTCGGCCAGCTTCTCGCTGGCCAGCTCGGTGGAGCGGATGAAGTTGTAGGTGTAGCCCTGGTCGTTCTCGTCGCCGTTGCAGATCAGGCCCACCTTGACGGTGGTACCCTCAGTCTCGGGGGCGCCGGTCTCGGTCTGGGCGGGAGTGCTCTCCCCAGCGGCAGGGGTCTCGGTGGTGTCACCATTGCCGCAGGCGGCCAGGCTCAGGGCCATGGCGCCCGCCAGCAGCAGGCTCAGCAGCTTCTTGTTCATTGGAATCTCCTCTTTCTTATGTTCTCTCTATACGCAGGGAGCGGGAGGAGAGCCTCAGGCCCTCCTCCCGGTTTGCAGACTTGGGATGGAACTTATTCCTCAGTAATGCCCTCGATGATCCAGTAGAAGGAGGGAGCGGAGGTCATACCGCCGGCCACGTCGGACTCAGCAAAGTACTCGCCCTCGGGCATAGTCTTGGTGTCGGGCTCCTCAGCGCCGAAGGCCAGGCCGGTGCCGGTCCAGGGGCCGTCGAAGGGATGGAGGGAGCCGTCAGCCAGGGCGGCCTCCACCTCGGCCAGCTTCTCAGCGGTGCCGGGGGCGGCAATGGCCTCATTCAGGGTGGTCAGAGCCACGGAGCCGTCGCCGTAGCCGGCGGTCCAGTCCTGATCAAAGCTCTCGCCGTTGGCCACGGCCTTGATGGCGTACTGGAAGTAGGGGGACCAGTCGATGCGGCAGGAGATGAGGGAGGCCTCAGGGGCAACCTCGGTCATGTCGTTGTTGTAGCCGCAGTGGAACACGCCGGCAGCCTGAGCGGCGGTGGCGGGGGTGGTGTTGTCGGAGTGCTGGGAGATGAGCACGCAGCCCTCGTCAGCCAGAGCGGAGGCGGCGTTGGCCTCCTCGGTGGCGTTGGACCAGGAGTTGACGTACTTGACCTTCATGGTGGCGCTGGGGCACACGCTCCGGGCGCCCAGATAGAAGGCGGTAAAGCCGGAGATAACCTCGGCGTAGGGGTAAGCGCCCACGTAGCCGATGACGGCCTGATCCTCGGTAATGGTGCCCTCGTCGATCATCTGCTGCAGCTTCATGCCGCCGGCCACGCCGGCCAGGTAGCGGCCCTCGTGGATGTTGGCGAAGGCGTTGTGGGTGTTGTCCAGATCGTCAAAGGTGGAGTTCAGGTTGGTGCAGGCGATGAACTCGATCTCGGGATAATCGGGCGCCACCTTCAGCATGTAATCCTCAAAGCCGTAGGAGTTGTTGATGATCAGCTGGCAGCCGGCCTCAGCCAGCTCGATGTTGGCGTCCTCACAGGTGGAGTCCTCACCGATGTTGTACTTGGTGACCCACTCCACGTTGATGCCCTCGGCAGCCAGAGCCTCGGTGGCGGCCTCCTTGCCGCGGATGAAGTTGTAGGTGTAGCCCTGGTCGTTCTCGTCGCCGATGCAGATCAGGCCCACCTTCACGGTCTTGCCCTCGGGAGCACCGGACTCAGTGCCGGCAGGGGTGGTCTCACCGGCGTCGGGGGTCTCGGTGGTGCCCTGGTCGTTGCCGCAGGCAGCCAGGCCAAAAATCATGGCGCCCGCCAGGAGCATTGCAAGCAGTCTTTTTTTCATTTCAGTTCCTCCTTGTATCATAATAGATGTTACAGTAAGGTCCCTCTATTCAAAACGGCTGCCTGGGTAAGGGGGTCTCCCCCCTTGCTCACAGACGGGCGCCATGGGGCGCATTGCCTTGATCATCCGCTCATCACGGAGCATTGCGCTCCGCCTGCGGCAGCCGGTCTCGCTATGTCAAATTCGGACGGCTCTGCTCAGTCGCAGAACTCCACGCCGTCCTCCACACTCATACTCTTAATCTT
>CALWXT010000056.1 GCA_944385575.1 uncultured Flavonifractor sp.
TTCGAGGCTGAGGCTTTCGGCGTCTGCTGCGGCACCGCCGACAAGGACGAGGGCATGGGCGCCTTCCTGGAGAAGCGCGCTGAGAAGCACTTCCGGAACCGGTAAACTGCCCACAGGTAAACTGCGAAATTCTCGAAGGAGGATATCGGAATGACAGAGCAGGTTTGGAGCAATCCCGATATTTATCGCATTCAGGTAGGTTTGCCGCAGAATCCGCTGGGCAATTTAAATGTCTATGTGCTCTGTACTCCAGAGCGGAATCTGATTATTGACACTGGCTTCTGTCGTCCGGAATGCCGGGCTGACCTGTGGCAAGGCATAGAGGAGTTGAATCTGGATCTAGGCAGGACGGCGTTGTTTCTGACCCACCTCCATTCTGACCATACGGGGCTGGTGTGGGATTTTGTTTCACGAGGGATTCCGGTTTATATGGGCCGGGTGGATCTGGCTTACTTTACTGACGCCAGTCCAGCGAAACGCTGGGAGCAGTTGGAGGAAATCTGGGTACGGGAGGGATTTCCTGCCGACCAAATGACCCGGCAGACGGGGGAGAATCAAGCGCGGCTTTACGCGCCTCAGCCGTATTTTCCTGCTATCCCGGTTGATAATTGGGAGAAAATTCCCATGGGCAAGCTTACCGTCCTGGCTCTCCATACCCCAGGGCACACGCCGGGCCATATGGTATTGTATTTGCCGGAGGAGCGGTTGCTCTTCTCCGGTGACCACATCCTATTTGACATCACACCGAATATCAGTGTGTGGTATCAGGTCCCCAATTCGTTGAAGGACTATTTGAGCAGTCTAAGCCGAATACGGGCGCTGCCGATTCAGACAGCGTTTCCCGCCCATCGTTTCTACAAGGGAGATGTGTATCAGCGCATCAAGGAGTTGCTTGAGCACCATGCCAGGCGGATGGACGAGGTGCTGGCAGCTGTGGACGATCATCCAGGCAGTACGGCCTATGAGCTGGCGGGTAACATTACCTGGTCGGCGCGAGGGCTGGAGTGGGAGGCGTTTCCCCCTCACCAGAAGTGGTTTGCTATGGGGGAGACATTAGCTTATCTGTACTTTTTGCTGGACACAGGATGGATTTTCAGGCAAACAGAAGATGGAAAATTGGTTTATCATCTTACGTCAGGTGGGGTGAACCATAAGAATCACAAACAGGAGGTCATACAAATATGAAAAAGATTGTTGTCATCGGCGGCGGCACCATGGGCCTGGATATTGCCCAGGTGTTTGCCCGCAACAGCTATGATGTAGTGGTGCGCGACATCAACGACGCCATCATCCAGGCTTCCGAGGCCCGTCTGAACAAGGGCCTGGACAAGCTGGTGGCCAAGGGCAAGATGGACGAGGCCAAGAAGGCCGACATCCTGGCTCACATGAGCTTCACCACCGATCTGGCCGCCGCTGCCGACGCCGACCTGGTGGTTGAGGCCGCCATCGAGAACCTGGAGATCAAGAAGAGCATCTTTGCCGAGCTGGACAGCCTGTGCAAGCCCGAGACCATCCTGGCCTCCAACACTTCTTCCATCTCCATCACCGCCATTGCCGCCGCTACCAAGCGTCCCAACAAGTTCATCGGCATGCACTTCTTCAACCCCGCCACTGTCATGAAGCTGGTTGAGGTTATCCGCGGTGCTCACACCTCCGACGAGACCTATCAGGCCGTCCACGACCTCTCCGTCGCCATCGGCAAGGAGCCCGTGGAAGTCAACGAGGCCCCCGGCTTTGTGGTGAACAAGATCCTGATCCCCATGATCAACGAGGGCATTGATCTGGTATACACCGGCGTGACTTCCGTAGAGGGTGTTGATACCGCTATGAAGCTGGGCGCCAACCACCCCATGGGCCCTCTGGCTCTGGGCGACCTGATTGGCCTGGATGTGTGCCTGGCCATCATGGACACTCTGTACAACGAGACTCACGATCCCAAGTATCGCGCCTCCCTGCTGCTGCGGAAGATGGTCCGCGCCGGCAAGCTGGGCCGCAAGACCGGGAGCGGTTTCTACGACTACAGCAAGTAAGGAGATCTTATGGATTATCAAGCGCTCTATCAGGAAAAGCTGACTGCCGCAGAAGAGGCAGTCAAGGTCATCAAATCGGGAGATTGGGTGGATTATGGTTGGTGCACCAACCACCCGGTGACCCTGGACGCGGCTCTAGCAGCCCGGAAGGATGAGCTGTACGACGTGAAGGTGCGGGGCGGCGTTACCATGTGGATGCCGGAGATCTGCAAGGCGGAGGACGCAAGAGAGCACTTCACCTGGCACGCCTGGCACATGAGCGGGGTGGACCGAAAGATTGCCGCCATGGGCATGGGGTACTTTATCCCCATGCGCTACTCCGAGCTGCCCCGGTTCTACCGGGAAGAGGTCCAGGTGGACGTGGCCATGTTTCAGGTCACCGCCATGGACAGTCACGGCAACTTTAACTTCGGCTTGGCTGCCTCGCATCTGGCGGATATGCTGGAGCGGGCAAAGATCATCATTCTGGAAGTCAACCGCAACCTCCCCTGGGTAAATGGACTGAACGGCTGCGAGATCAACATTAAGGATGTGGATTTTGTGGTGGAGGGAGACGATCCGCCGTTGGCCCAGCTGGGTGGCGGCGGAGAACCTACCGAGGTGGATAAGGCGGTGGCCAGCTTAGTAGTGCCCCAGATCCCCAATGGGGCTTGCCTCCAGCTGGGCATCGGCGGAATGCCCAACACCATCGGTAGCATGATTGCCCAGTCCGATCTGAAGGACTTGGGGGTCCATACCGAGATGTATGTGGACGCTTTCGTGGATATCGCAAAGGCGGGGAAGATCACCGGAAAGCACAAGAATCTGGACGAGGGCCGGCAGGTGTTCGCCTTTGGGGCAGGCACTCAGAAGCTCTACGATTATGTGAATCACAACCCGGAGGTGATGGGGGCTCCGGTGGACTATACCAACGACGTCCATGTCATTGCCCAGATGGACAACTTTATCTCCATTAACAATGCGGTGGATGTGGATCTGTTTGGACAGGTGAACGCGGAGAGCGCTGGGCTCAAGCACATCTCCGGTACCGGCGGGCAGCTGGACTTTGTGTTGGGGGCCTACCTGTCCAAGGGCGGCAAGAGCTTTATATGCCTGTCCTCCACCATGAAGGGGAAGGACGGACAGCTGAAGAGCAGGATCTTGCCCACTCTGACCAGCGGCTCCATCGTCACCGATCCCCGGTCCTCCATCCACTACCTGGTGACGGAGTACGGCATGGTGAACCTCAAGGGTGCCTCCACCTGGGAGCGGGCGGAGAAGATCATCTCCATCGCCCATCCGGATTTTCGAGAGGAGTTGATCCAACAGGCTGAGAAAATGGGTATCTGGAGGAGAAGCAATAGGTAGAGAAAAGGCAAAGAGGGTCCCGTGCTGCTATGGTTCTGTGTCCATAGTAGCACGGGACTTTTTATTTAAAGTCAGCCTGGTGACTATGCATAAGGCATAATTCTTGGCTGTCCAATCATACATAACATTGAATTTCCAAAACCAAATCAAGAAATTTATAAAGCGGAAATGAATCTTTCGCTTTAACCGGAGGCATGAAGCGGCAGCAAACCTTGCAGAGAAATTTGTCGTTTCGGAGCGGACAATCCGTATTGATTTGATGATTCCCTCTTGTTATTATCCAATCTGGGTCTTACAAGATTGCTATTGCGGCGGCACTAGCCTGCCAGACTGGTTTCATATCGAGATATCTCCAAAGCTAGGAGTGTTTCTGCGTAGGTTGCGGAAAATGCTGAATGGAGAAAGTATGCAGATGTTGAGCAGCATCTTGGCCCAATTTGCTTTGTACTGGGAGTATCGGTAATTTATCGAATTGCTCTAATTCTTTGAAAACTGAAAATATCCGGCAGCGGGATACGTCCGCTGACGAGAGACCCTCGAGAAAGGGCTAAAGCGACGCTGAGGGATGCGTCAAGACTACCTGCGTAGATACCTGCATCAAAGACGGTCAAGGAAGGGCAGAGCGGTACCAATCCGTCCACAAAACAGACTGTGGCGGGCTGTTTCGATGATACTGGCCCGACCCTCATCTTCTGCCCAGTCATAAAAGCAAGCGATGGGTGCAGCTCGGAAGATCCTTGGAAGGGTAAGATTCCCGCAATGCGCACCAGCTTTCATTTATGAGCCTGTGCAGAAGCCGCCGGCGGGGCCGGTGATAGACTTTTTGCATCAGCAAAAAGATAACTTTTCAAATAAAAAGCACCTGATTTCCGAAGAAATCAGGTGCTTTTCTGAAAAGCTATAACATTCTGGATATTTTTCTGTCTCAAAATTCAATTTCTAAAAGACTGCAAAATACAAATTCATGAGGATAAAACAGTGTCAGAATCTCCATCCGCGGTAATTTTGACACTGTTCTAATTTAACCTTCTATCATTGTTTCCAGTACTGCTTTACTTTTTCCTCCGCAGCACTGGGCAGAAGCCCAAACTGTTCCACCAGTTTTTGAGCAATCTGCTTTTGCTCAACAGACATACCTCTGAGCATACCAACCACAGCACGGATGCCTTCCTCACGGCCTTCTGTACGGCCCTCTTCGCGGCCCTCCGCGCGGCCTTCCGCGCGGCCCTCCGCGCGGCCTTCCGCGCGGCCCTCCGCGCGGCCTTCCGCGCGGCCCTCCGCGCGGCCCTCCGCGCGGCCCTCTGCACGGCCCTCTGCACGGCCCTCTGCACGGCCTAGCTGGTGGCCCTCCTGCCGTGCGGCCTTTGCCACATTATAGTCGTGGATCTCCGCAATCTTCTCCTGATCAAACAGTGTTACCATAATCTCCAGCACCTCCTTCTACCGGGACGCCAGGAACGGCGCCAACACATTTTCCGCAATGCAGATCCGAATTGTCTCGTCAATGGTCTGCTGGGTCAATCCGTACTTCTCTCGCTGCTCATCCGCAATCTTGCAGAACCGGACGTACTGATCCAGAATATCTCCGGTTCCGTCATCCCGAAGCACTTTGACCTCCACCTCGGCGCTCCCTGCACCTAGGTACAGGTCTGACAGGCAGAGCGTCTCTGGAACCTCTTTCTTATCCCCCGTATAGACTACGTACAACTCCGGACGAGGGATCTCTACGGGATGAGAGCCGTACAAATCTAACTTCTGCTCCTCGATGTATTCCTTATAGGTGCCAGCCAGATACAGCAGCATCCTCAGGGCGATATTGACTGAGAAGGTGCTCTGTGCCTCCACCAGCAGGATCAGCCGGTTGCGCACCTGGATCCCCAGGTCGTTGTAGAAGCCGGTGGTCAACACATTCTCCAGGGTCACCAACTTGAGGTCAGATTCTTTCACATCTGCGTCCTCCGGGTGGAGGGCCAGATAGAGCTGGCGGGTGTACTCCGGCTGCTTGAACAGATAGGTGAACACCGAGTCCTTCACGCTGCGCTTCATCTCTGCCACAGGCATACCACCTTCTCTCTTTCTAATCCTATTATAGCCGATATCCATCCGGAATAGCAAGAGGCAACTCAACATACTGCTCCAGCAGCGGAGAGTATATGCGGAGAAAGCCGCTATTTCCCTGAATCAATGGTTTGTATCAGGATACAGGCCGGTTCTGCTCACTCAGATCTTGAAGCAGCCTTTGGCAGCCGGCCAGCACATCCCGCCAGGTAGCGTCGAAGTCGTCGGTGTACCAGGGGTCGGCCACCTCCTGCTCCGGGCGGCCGGCGTATTCCATCAGGAGGTGCATCTTGTCGTTGAAGTCGCCGCCGCAGATGCGGTACATGTTGCGGAGGTTGGCCCTGTCCATTCCAATGAGCAGGTCGTATTCCTCGTAGTCGCTGTTGCGGAGCTGCCGGGCGGCGTGGCCGCCGCAGGAGATGCCGTGTTCCGCCAGCTTCCGCCGGGCCGGTGGATAGACCGGATTGCCAATCTCCTCCCGGCTGGTAGCCGCCGAGGCAATCTGAAACTGGTCCTCCAGGCCCGCTTTCTTCACCAAATCTTTCATCACATACTCGGCCATTGGGCTCCGACAAATATTGCCATGACACACAAAAAGGATCTTCTTCATGTTCCAGACACTCCACACTTACTGTATTTCCCTCAGTATAGCAGGAATCCGGCTGTTCGTCGAGGGCGGATTGCAGCCAAGCCCCGCCCTGGATCTGCTTTATCAGCTCCACTTTTGTCCAACGATGCGCCAGTGCGGTCCGGAGGTACCAGGCACGCTCCCGGCGGCCCTCGCAGCCCTCCAGGATCGCCACGTTCTGCGTCCAGCCCAGTTTCAGGGCCAGCGTCAGAAGTTCTGGGCTGTCGGCGTAAGCCCGGTAGAACTCCCGCATCCGGCGCAGGTTGCGTGGGGAGAAGCCCTTGGCCTCCGGATAGTTTGCCTGGAGATACTCAGCGGCCATGACCGCCGCGCCCTTCTCCTGATGGGAGCAGACAGCCCGGCCGATCTCAAAGTAAAGTACAGTTCTACCTCCGGCAGTTCGGTTTGCATCAAAATATCCAGGGCTGCGTACATTGCGGTATAGTCAAACGGCTTTCGCATGTTCATCGTCTCATCCTTTCCGGCGTATTGCCTCAGCCAGAAAACCGCAAAGGAAAAGGCGGCGGAGCCGCCGCCCTTTCCCTTACGGCCTTCTGCTATAGAATCTGCACAATCTGTTCCCACAGCACGATGTGCTTCTGGTCTATTGCCTGATTCAGGTGGTGGTGCCCAAACAGCCAGTAGTGGTATTGTGTCCGGTCTTTGACCGTCTGGAGGAAGTCCGTCAGGTGGTCCGCCACATTGTGCCGGGAGAACCGGAGGGCGATACTGGTGGGAGCGCAGTGGGTAAGAATATAATCCACTTCCCAGCCGTGGGCATCCAGGTTCCGCCTGGCCTCTGCATATTCCTCATCTGACGGCAGTTCCTCCTTCCACCAGGAGAGGTGGTCGATGCGGAACCGGGCCCGCTCTTTCCGCTGCAGCATCCGGTATTTCCGCTCAAAGTTGGGGTCGTCCAGGCTGAGGATGCCGTCCTCAATATCGTGGGAGGCCGCCCCGCCCATGGTGAAGAAGGTACGGCCGGCCAGCTCAAAGACCTGTCCCCGCATCAGATGGAGCACGTGGGGCCGGATGGGTTGCACCTTACCGCCGTGCCAGAGCTCCACCGGGTATCGGGCCAAGGCATCGTAGTTTTCATGGTTGCCTGATACGAAGGCCACGGTGAAGGGCAGCCCCTCCAGCCAGTCCAGGGCCTCGTCATCCCGCTCATCCCCGAACCATACGCCTCCAAAGTCCCCCAGCTGAAGTACCACATCCTCTTTGGTGAGCTCCCGGCCCTCCGGGAAGTATTCCGGGCGGAGCCGCTCAAAATTCCCGTGTGTGTCGCCCGTAGCGAAGATCTTCATGCCGTGATACACCTCCTTTTTGGCTGATTGACCGCCTGCTCGATCTCCCGGCCATCCCGGAAGGTCACCCGGATCTTCTCCCGGGAGAGCACCGTCACCTTCTCCAGAAGCTGGTGGATGACCTCCTCGTCCCACTCCATCAGTTCTGCGGAGATATGCTCCATGGCGGCAGATACCGCCAACAGGCGCTTCTGCACCTGACCCTGTTCCTGGTAGATACCCTCCAGCCTGGCCTTTCGCTCCCTGAGCCTGGCGGTGGACTCGGACAACTCCCGGAACCGCTTCGTGTAGCCGTATAGGTTCAGGTACCGGCACAGTAAGGCGGCCTGCTCCTCCCCTACGGCGGAGCGCAGCTCCCCGCGGGCCACATCCTCCGGGGAGACGGCGGAGCGGTCCAGGCTGTATGCGTCCATCCGCTCTGTCAGGGCCATGGCCTCCTCCAGGCTGGAGGGGGGCGAAACCTCCAGCACCGCCTTGTACTTGACCAGCTTCAGAGGCTCCCGGTCCTCCAGCACCGTCAGCCGGATGGCCAGGCAGTTCAGGGTATCCAGCCGCTCCGGGGTGGCCCACGCCGCCGGAATCTGCGGCACCCGGCTGTGGAAGGCGGTGACGGCACAGTTGGAGAGGCCCACAGCCTCCATCTGGTCCCGCACCTCCACCAGCTTCTGCCCGGCGGGGAGGGTGAGCTCTGCCCGTTCCTCCCCGAGCCGGAGTTCCAGGTGGAAGATGCCGTCCGGGGCCTCCGGCGCAGTGCGGGGCTCCGCATCCTGAGTGGGTTTCCAGCTCTTATCCGGCGCCACATACCCCTGCCTGGTGAAAATCCCGCCCTCTGTATGGCGGATCCGGCGGCCCAGGAGCTGGAAGTCCAACAGTTCGAACACCTTGTCCGGCACATCTTTCACATCGGGGATGGAACCGTTTGCCGCACGGAACCGGCCCAGCGAGGCGTCGTCCGTGGCCTCGGGCACCACATGGCAGTGCCCGGCCTGCTCGGTCAGGGCAATGAGGTCGTCCGGCTCCATGGGCTTGCCGTCATGTAGCTTTACCAGGCCCTCAAAGGCGGTGCGCTGCTGTTCACTCAGCCCAGCCAGCCGCTCTGCCAGGGCATTGAGCGCTGGGCAATCGTCCCCTTCGGACAGGGAGGGGAATAGATCCGGAAATTCCCCATAGTCCTCTATCTCCCACTCCACCCTGGTATCCGGCGCCAGCCGCAGCCGCTCCCGGGCGTCCAGCACGGCCCAGGGCTCCGCCGGCACGTCCAGGATTACATAGACGTCTTTGTCCGGGTTGCACAGGGATGCCGTAAAGACCTTATCCAAGGCTCATACCCCCCATCGTCATCCTCGTTCCGTGCTTCATATCCTTCGCCTCGCCCTGCGAGCTAGGCTCACTCATTTCGCCGGAACTCCTCTCCCCACCGAACCCGCTGCGCTGGGCTTCGGCGGGGGCACCGTTGTCGGGAGATTTCTGGGCCTGCGTCTGGCCGAACCGCTCCGCTTCCGCCTGGATGCTCCAGCCGTCTATCTGCCACAGGTGGACGTAGAGCTCCCCGCCGTCCACACGGATCTCCCTCTCCTCGAGCCCCTCGCCCCAGCCGTCTGATGCCTGGCCGCTGAGAAAATCCTTCAATTCGGCCAACTCCTCCGGAGAGAGCCGGCCGATGACCTGGCACTTGGCCACACCCCAGAGTTGGCCATTTCGGGCCTCCACGGTGAACTCCGCGGAGCGCACCTTGGCGTCCAGGCTGTCCTTGTCGCACCAGTGCATGAGGCCCCGTTCCGCCTCCTCCGGCGTCCGGTTTTTCACCATGGCGCCCAGGATCCGGTCCTCATAGTCCAGAAGCGTCCTGCCGCCCCATTCCTCACCCGTCTCGTCCCAATCCCCCCACTCGTTCCGGCCATAGAAGCTGGCGGTGAGGGGCATGTACAGCTTGAGCAGGGTAGGTTCCGGCGGGTGGACGGAGAACATCTCCTCCCCAAGGGCCAGGATGCGCTCACCTCCGTTGCTCTGCCGGACATGGAACCGGCCCTCGTCATCAATGTGATCCAGTATTCCGGCCTCCTTCCGCGTGGTTTTGGGATCATCCAGCTCCCACGTCTGGATCCGGCTGCCTGAGGGGAACTGGCCCCGCAGGAACTCCAGCCACTCCTTTGACAAATCCTGCATGATGATCTGCCTCCCTTCATTTTGCCACAAGTGTCATCTGAATAGAAAAGGCCAGCTCCCCAAACGGAAGCCGGCCTTCAATGGGGTCTCTGCACATGTCCTGTCTTCTCTGATAGTTCATAGCCCTTTCCCCTCCAATCCCCTGGTAAGCACACAACATACCACAGTGTGTCCGGAATATCCAGCAGTTTTTTCACATCTGCGGCTGCATGGGCGCCTGGCTCTGGCTCCGTTCCAGCCACAGAGGGTGATAGGCCACCTCCGCGATGCCCAGATCCGCGTTGCAGGTGATATGGGCGGCCACGGCGGGGCAGTCCGGCTGGAACTGGAACAGGGCCTCGGTGAGCTCTGACTCCCAGCCATGCAGGATACAGCGGGGCCCGCCAGGTTCCGGGGCAAATTCCAGCTGATCCAGGGTGAGGCGGGCCATGGCCTGAGTGGCGGATATGCCTGCTTTCCGGCCATATGCGATGGCCACCTTCAATGCATGCTGTGGGTTGAACCGTCCAAAGTCCATGGTGTAAAACCGCTGTTCCTGCCCGGACTCCACAATAGTACAGGCCGCAATCCGGCTGGGCTCCTCCGGCCGCTCCGGCCCGAAAAAGCCCATGAGCCGGCCCTCCCTGGCCAGGCCGGACACCTCCGCCGGGGTGCGCCCGGCCTGGAGGTAGACGGCGGCGGCAAACATTTCGCTGGGCATGGCGGCGTTCTGGTGCTGGATGATCTCATAGGCGCCCTGGAGGGTCTCCTCACTGAAGTTCCGCGCCACCACCCGCAGGGCGGTGAGCATATCCATGTACTCCGACTCCGCACACTCCCGGTCAAAGCGGTACAGCGCCTCGGTGGTGACGGGATCCGGCCTGGGGACCAGCTCATTGAGCTGCCGGATAAATTCTTTTTTCTGCATCTTCTTTCTCCTCCGGTTTACATGGAAGTGCCGCCCATGGATGGCCCCTGGCGGGGCGCATAATCCTCCAGCGGCCTGGGGTTTTCCTCCCCATACAGGTCATAGATCATATCGTCCGCCGCCTTGCGCACCGCCGGGTCATCCGTCAGGGTCTCAAACCGGAAGCCGGTGACGGCCCGGCAGGGCAGTTCCTCCCGGATGGTGCGGAGATATTCCTGGGGATCTGTAAATTGCAGGGCCTCCCCGCCGGCATAGGTCACCCGGCCAACCAACCGTCCCGCTGTATCGCCGGGATCAAAACGGCCCGCCTGCTCTTTCTGGTACTGCTCCGCGGGATCTCCCTGCATCAGCTCATCCAGGGTCAAGGTCCCGTGATAGGCGATATAGCCCTGTTCAGTAAAAGCCCCTTGCTCCTGCTGGACGCACTGCCGGCCG
Organism: uncultured Flavonifractor sp.; assembly: GCA_944385575.1. GTDB lineage: Bacteria > Bacillota > Clostridia > Oscillospirales > Oscillospiraceae > Flavonifractor. Next base: position 10,879 of record CALWXT010000056.1, read on the forward strand.
TACCTCTCATAGTCATAGAAGGCATCCAGCCCGCTGTCGTAGTCAAAGCGGCCGGACTGCTGGATCATGTGCCGCCCGTATTCCTCCGGGTTGTGGACGTCAGGCACAAAGTCGAAGAGCTCCAGGTTTTGGGCCAGCTGGCGGAGCTGCCCGGAGTCCTCCGGTGCGGCGATGACAGCGGCCGCCTCCAGTTTGTTCCACGCCTGCCGGGAGAGGCCGGAGCAGGCGCGGCACAGGCGGTTGAGGTCAAACACGCTCTCCTGGCCTTGGTCCAGGATGGATCGGAGCGGCTGGGGAAATTCGCAGGATTGGATCGTGAGCTGTGCGAAATCCTCACTCTCGAATCCGCTGCGGAAGATCAGCCGCTCCATCTGGCGCTCCGGCATGGGCAGCGAGAGAAAAACTATCTGGCGGGCGTCGTGGACCGAGGTGAGGGACACATCCATCAGGCTGTCGCTGTACTTGTAGTCCGGAAAGTGCCGGCCGTCATAGAGCTGCTCCAGCTGCATCCCGTTGTCGTACACCACACCGTATGGGGTGATCTGACCGGATGTGTCGTTGAGGATCAGCTCCAGGGCTGTCTTGCGGGCGTCCAGCCGCTCCAGTTCCTCCATGGAGGCGCAGCCGCCGTGGAGATTCATGTAGTGATCACGTCCGATCTGCTCCAGATCTGAGAAGTCCGTGATCACCGTGGCCTGCTGGCAGCAGAAGGTCAGGTTGATGAAATCCGTCATATCGAAGATCCCCAGCCTGACCGCCATGCCCTGGAACTGGGCGGCCTCCTGCTCCGTAAAGCTGTCCAGCCGCCGGGCCAGGTAGTCCATCTCGTCCAGGTTGGCCCCCACCTTCTCCAGCCGCTTGAGGATGGGGAAGCCGCTGTGCAGCTCGTCCACCCGGCAGTCCCGGTTCAGGGGATCTCCCAGCCCCATCCCGGCCAGCAGCTCCAGGGTGCGCCCATAGTCCCCGGCGGGGATGGGGAAGGGGACAGTTGCCTGTCCATATTCCGGGTGCGCCCCGTTACTGAGAGTGCATTGGAGGACCGGCAGGCTGTTCTGTGTGGTCATATCCGCTCCCCTCCCTCTGCTTTTGGCGGCCGGTTTTGGATCCGCTCCATCTCCGTGCGCAGGCACTTGCCGTCCCGGCCCCAGCAGAGGAAGCCGGTGGCGGGGTAGGGGCAGCCCTCGCAGAGCGGGGAGCGGGTACACAACGGTTTGGGCGGCGGCTCCGCCGGGTGCTCCGGGGCGTACAGCTTGTGGGCGCAATAGCGGAACAGCGCCTGGGCATAAAAAATGGCGGCGCCCTTTTTGGCGCCGCCCTCACATGGACTGTTCAAGGCTTGGTCCCTCCAGTATTTGATTTTGCCCCTGTGCAGATAGTTGAGCATGAATCTGATCCAGGAGGCGCTGGCACTGAAACTCCTGCTGGTAGGAGGCGGGGCCCTCGCCATAGAGGAAGCCCTGCACCACCTGGCACAGTTCTTCCACCTGTTCCTGGCTGAACAGCCGCTCCTTTGCCACCAGGCCAGCGCGGAGGGCGAAGTCCTCCTTGGCGCCCTGGTAGTCCTCCATGTAGTAGTGGCCGTTGTTGAGCCCCTTCCTGTCGTAGTCCCAGGCCCAGGTGACGAACTGGGCCCCCAGCAGCGTCTCCTTTCCGGCCAGTACCGTGCCGTTGAACTCTGCCAGCACCCGGTACCCATCCTCCAAACCGTTCACCTTCAGCGGCGGGGCCGCCTCCAGAAGTGTCATATACTCCATCACCGTCCCCGCTGTTTCCGTGACCTGGGTCAGGGCAGCCCTCGCCCTGTCGGTGTCTACCCAGGTGGGGTCATACCGGACGGCGCCGCTCTCCGTAACCCGGCACAGGATGCGGCCGTCCCATTCCACCGGGAGCAGGCCGTCCTCCACCGGCCGGGGCAGCAATTCCCGCCGCCGCAGGGCGTAGGACAGCTCCTCAAAATAGGTTTCTTTGGTCATGCGCAATCTCCTCCTCTGAATTGGCGCCCTTTTTCATGTGCAGTTATTTTTCTCTGTCCCGGGCCAGCGCCCTTTTTGAATTTACCGGGAAAATAAAAAACGCCGGTCTGGTGGTTGACAAAACCAACAAACCGGCGCACTGTTTTTGTATATCATTTTTACCCTTTTCTTACTCTGGTTGCCCCTCAAATAGGGCGCTAAATCTGCCTACAGCAGGGAAACGAAGGGGATCCGGGGTTCAAACCCCTGCGGCATCTCGAAAATATCATTTTTTGATCTGGTCAATTTCAGGGAAAATAGAAAAGCCACACCCTCTGGGGCTCTAGGCTTTCCGCCTAAAATATCCAGATAGGTATGGCTTGATGCTCAAGTGGATCAAGCTCTACGAAAAGAATGTGGGGAACAATGAAGGGCTGGACATTGATACGAATATGGACGAGGATGAGGGCGGGGACTCTTTTGAGAAAGCTGCTAAAGAATAAGCAAACGGACGGTTCCACCGGGAATCGTCCGTTTGTGATCTTATCATGGAAGGGAAAAGG
>CALWXT010000057.1 GCA_944385575.1 uncultured Flavonifractor sp.
CCAGAAGGCCGCCTGGGAGCAGTTCCACGCCCTCTGCCTGGCCGGTAAGGTGAAGGCCGCCCGGGTGCTGGAGCCCGTCGGCGTGAAAGAGGCCGCCATGCAGATGTCCTTCGGCAATCACATCGGCTTCACCCTGGACGAGAGCTTTACCGGCCCCGCCTGCCAGGGTATGATCCTGGCCGAGTGCGATGGGGCCGTGGAGGGCGCCGTGCTGGTGGGCCATACCACTGCCCAGCCGGTGCTCACCTTCGGGGAGGACACCGCCTCCATCGACGAGCTGCTCTCCCTCAATGAGGACGTGCTGGAGGACGTGTACCCCACCCGTACCGCCGATGCCGGCACGGTGGAGCCTATTTCCTGGGACAAGCGCTCTCCCGCCGTGTGCAAGTCCAAGATCGCCCGGCCCCGGGTGGTCATCCCCGTGTTCCCCGGCACCAACTGCGAGTATGATTCCGTGCGGGCCTGCCTGCGTGCGGGTATGACCGCCGAGACGGTGAATATCCGCAACCTGACTGCCGACGATCTGCTCCAGTCCACCGTGGAGCTGGAGGGAGCCATCCGCAATGCCCAGATCGTCTTCATCCCCGGCGGCTTCTCCGGCGGCGACGAGCCCGACGGCTCCGCCAAGTTCATCTGCTCCTTCTTCCGCAACAGCCGCATCACCGACGCCGTCCACGACCTGCTGAAAAACCGGGACGGCCTGATGCTGGGCATCTGCAACGGCTTCCAGGCCCTCATCAAGCTGGGTCTGGTGCCCTACGGCGAGATCCGGGACATGGACGAGAACTGCCCCACCCTGACCTACAACACCATCGGCCGCCACCAGAGCCGGTATGTCACCACCCGGGTGGCCTCGGTGAATTCCCCCTGGATGCTCAAGTCCAATGTGGGCGACCTCCACGCCATCCCCATCTCCCACGGCGAGGGTCGGTTCGTGGCGCCCCAGACGGTGCTGGACCAGCTGATCGCCAATGGCCAGGTGGCCACCCAGTATGTGGACGAAAATGGCCTGCCCTCCATGGGCATGGACGTGAACCCCAACGGCTCCCTGCTGGCCATCGAGGGTATCTTCTCCCCCGACGGCCGGGTGTTCGGCAAGATGGGTCACTCCGAGCGGCGGGGTGATCACGTGGCGCTCAACATCCCCGGGAACAAGTATCAGCCCCTCTTTGAGAGCGGCGCGGAGTATTTTAGATAACAGCGCAAAAGCGGCATGACCTTGGTCATGCCGCTTTTTTTCAAATCCCTGTAACGCTTTGCCCTGCCGGGGCGTCTGATAGACAGAGAGGGGGAAGAAACATGGACGGAGGCGAAACGCGGGACTTTGAGACCGTCTATCGGCTCTATGCGCCCCTGATGGACCGCTATCTCCGGGCTCTGGGCTGTCCCGCCCAGGACGTGGAGGATGTGATTCAAGACGCCTTCGTGAAGGCCCTGCTCCATATGGAGGACTACCGGGGGGATTGCGGGCTGTCGGTGTGGCTGTGCCGGATCGCCAGGAACACCTGGTTTTCCCTGCTGCGGCGGCAGAAGCGGAGTCCGCCTCTGCCGGAGACGGAGGAAGGGGTGTGGGATCAGGTGTGGTGCGAGTGGACAGAACTGATCGACGCCCTGCCGGAGCCCTACCGCAAGGTGTTCCGGGCCCGGGCGCTGGAGGACCGGGGGTATCGGGACATTGGCGGCGCTTTTGGCAAAAGCGAGAGCTGGGCCCGGGTGACCTTCTACCGGGCCAGGCAGAAGATGCGGCAGATGCTGGAAGAAAGGGGAACATGACATGGACAAGACCTGCGCTGTTGTGGCCGATCTCATTCCGCTCTATTTGGACGGGGCGTGCAGCGGGGAGAGCCGTGCGCTGGTGGAGGAACACACAGCCCGGTGCCCGGCCTGCCGGAAACTGCTGGCAGACATGGGGGATGGCCCGGCTGAGCCGGCGGCGGAGCATGTGCTGCGGCAGACGGCCCGGCGGTTCGGCCGGCAGGCCGCCCTCCGGGCGGCGGGAGCGGCGGCCATTGTGCTCTATTGGCTGGTCTATCTGTGGCAGGAGGCGCTGGCAGACGTGGGCAACTACCGCTGGTTCCCCTATTCCTTCCATGAGACCTATACACTGGGGTATCTGCTGGTTCCCCTGCTCACCCTGATCTGGCTGGCGACGCTATTGGCCCGTTCCATACGGCGGCGTGCCTGGCGGAAGAACGGAGCCATGCTGGCGGTGCTGGCGGTGCTGCTGGCCGCCCAGGGGGGCTATCTGTGGAATCAGGCCAATCTGGTCCATGTCACCAGCTGGAGTCAGGTGGTGGCCGTCCCCGATGAGTACCACATCGTCATCGAGGGCGGCGAGGGGCAGGTGACCCTGGCCACCACCCCCCTGGTGGCCAACCTGGTCCAGACCGACGGCACGATCTACGGATTTTCCTACGACAGCCGCCGGGACAGCCCGGATGAGGGACGCCTGACCTTTGTTTACGGCATTGCGGAGTAATAAAACGGCGGCCAGGGCATTTGCCCTGACCGCCGTTTGTTTAGTTTGAGGCCTGGGCAGCAGGACACAGGGGGGTGCTTTCCGCACCGTCCAGCAGGAAGACCCGGTAAGTCGTCCCGCTGCCGTCGGACAGGGTGAGCAGATACAGACCTTCCGCCGTGACCTCCTGCATGTCAAGGGCGGTCATTCGCCCACCGTCATACCGGGCCACCAGCACTTGCACGGCAGTATCTCCGGGAAGGGGCGTTTCCGGCCGGATCTGCACCACCATCCGCCCTTCCGACGCCGGGGACAGTTCCAGTTCCTGCCGCTCCCCAAGTCCGCCGTCCGGTACCGCGGACAGCCAGGTGTGCAGTCCGGTGGGGGGAAGTGCGTTGTTTGGCAGGGCGGACACCAGCTCTGCCGCGTCGGGAGCTAGGATCTCCACGGCTTCCAGGTAGGCCAGGGCCAGCTCCAGGTCCCGCACCGTGTAGTCCCCGCTGGCTGCGCGGCACAAGACGATGGCTGCCGCGGCGGAAGTGACGGGGAGATTGGGGGCAAACCTGTCCGGCCCGGTGCCGGAGACGATACCCGCCTGAGCCAGGGCGTTGATGGCGGCCTGCTGCTCCGTGGTGCACTCCTTGATGTCGATAAAGGGAGCGGGTTCCCCCTCCTGAGGTGTAAGCTCAAATTTCTTGGCAATCTCCTCTGCCAGTTCCGCGCGGGTAATCAGCCGGTCAAGCCAATCGGTCACATCCTCATAAGAGGCGAGTACAGTGAGGCCAAAGTCTCCGTCCACCGCATCGGATTCAGTGAGTATCCCGAGAGAGACCAGATAGTCAAAGGCGGGCTGATAGTTGGCGGGTACATTGTTGAAGATATCGGAGGGGCTGCCTGTGGCGGCGCCCCGTCCGGCGGCACGCCACATCAGGACCACCACCTCCGCCCGGGTGACGGACCCCTTGGGGTTGAAGTTGCCGTCGCTCTGCCCGTCCAGGATATAGGCGGCGTACAGGGCGGCGATGGCGGTGCGCTGGGCGTCGGTGCAGGGGTCCTCCTCCCCCGCTTCCACCGGGCCGATGTCGGGGAAATCCTCCTCCCGGACAGGCTTGTCCTCCGGCGGCAGGGCCGCAGGGCGGAATTTCTCATAGAGCAGCCGGGCAAACTCCGCCCGGGTCAGCCGGTCTACCCGGCTCAGCCAGGCGGCGACGTCTGCCTCTGTGGCGGCGTCGTAGGGGCGGAAGGCGCCCTCAACAGCATCCCCATCGGTCAGGATACCCCGCTCATACAGGGCATTGACCGGAATGGCGGCAAAGGCAGGTACATCCTGGTAGGCGTCCGGGGCGTTGGACGCAGGCCGTCCCAGGGCATTCCAGAGGACCAAAATCGCCTCAAACCGGAGGACACCGCCCTCAGGGTCAAATTCTCCCGTTTCCTTGCCGGCTACGATCCCCGCCGCAGCCAGGATCTGAATGGCCTTTTGCTGTTCCGGCGTGCAGCTGTCAAGATCGGAGAACGTGGGCAGCTCGTCATCCGGGGCGGCAGGCAGGAATTTTTCATAGATCATCAGGGCCAATTCCGCCCGGGTCAGCCCCGGCTCTGCGGCCAGGGCCGTCGGAAGAAGGCCCAGCAGCAGGCACAGGCTCAGCAGCAGGGAGATGAAACGTCCGGCGCGCTTTGTCATGGGGATCATCCTTTCTGAAAAAACTGAAAAGAATTCCATGAATTGGCTTATTATATCATGGCCGATCTAATTTGATAAGAGGGCCGAAACGAATTTTTATGAAATTTTAAGGCTCCTTTTACGGCGGTTTCACATAGACATGATACACTGAGCCCAACAAAGGAGGAAAGAACGATGGTTACGTTACTGAGCCTGTGTCTGATCTGTGTGGCTGCGATCATCCTGATCCCGGTGGTGCTGCTGCTTGTGGGACTGCCCTTCCTGGTGCTCATGGCCCTGCTGCCCTGGCTGCTGCGCATCGCGGGTGTGGTGCTGCTGCTGAAGGCCCTGTTTGAGCAGCCTGTCCGGTGGGAGAACTTTATGCCTGCCGTCATCGCCTTCGCCCTGTCCATCCTCATTGGCTGGATCGTATGAAAAAGGGCGGCCCTAAGGCCGCCCCTACAGCGGCTCCGCCCTTAGGGCGGGGCCGCTTCCTGTTATGGCGTAAAACGCGTACTCTCCCGGCTGTAGTCCCGACGCTGCCAGGGCCTGCCGCACCGCCTCCAGATCCCCAGGCGGGAACCGCAGAGCCATGCCGCAGCCCAGGGAGATCTCCCGCAGTACCGGCATCACCCGCACGCGCGTCACCGGCTCCAGAGCCTTCTGGGCGCAGATGGCACCGTGGGTGGAGGAAAAGGTGATGAGGCCGTAGTCCATCACAGGGAGATCACCTTTGCGGCCTTCCCCATACGGGTGACGATGTCGTACATGTTGCTGACGGTACCCACCTTCAGCTGGTCGGACAGACCGTAGAAGTTCAGACAGGTGCCGCATACCAGAATCTCCGTCCCGGCGTCGGAGAGGGTCTTCAGATGCTCCGCCACCTGCTCGTCCAGGGTGGGCAGCTTGACCCCTGCGTTCATAAACAGCACCGCCCCCGGCTTGTCTTCGCTCTGGGTCAGGGTGTAGAAGTACATCCGCATCAGGTTGGTGCCCAGCTCCCGGTCGCCGTCCCCGATGATATCCCGACCTACAAAGACCGCCCAGTCCGCCCCGGGTGCGGGCAGGGGGGAGCGGACCGCTTCCTCACAGGCGGCGCAGCCCTCGCCCTTGGTGAAGTCCAGGGCGTAGGCGCCCGCCTCCTCCCGGACGGCGGCCTGGAAGCCCTGGTTGTCCGCCAGACGCTTGAGGTTTTCCACGGCGGTCTGGTTATCCACCAGAATGGTAAAGGCCTCTGCCCCTTCCGTCATGGCCTTTTTGGCCATAAGCACCGGCGTGGGACAGGGTTTTCCTTTGGCGTCAATGATCTGAGACATGATGATACCCCCTTTTCTTGGGGAATATTATACTATCCTACTCCCCCTCCGCGCAAGTGTGGGAAATTTGGTGGAAAATGTGAAGAATCTTTAAAAAAACGAGAGGATGCCCCCCTCCCGCTTTTTTATTCGCTGAAAATGTGCTATACTGCTCCTCGACGAGACAAGAAAGGAGGTGAGCGGAATGGACGCGCTCATCAGCTGGATGGCGGAAAATCAGGTGGCTTGCGCCTGGTTCACCTCCATCGTCCGCTTTGTGTTCCCCATCCTGGCCCTGCTCATCCTCATCCGCACCATCCGCTCCCTGCTGACGGTGCCCTGCCTGCCCGAGGTGTGGGCCTATCTGACCCTGCCAAACGGCGCCCAGGAGCCCCTGACCCACTGGGAGAACATCCTGGGCCGGGGCGGCAATTCCGACGTGATTTTGAACTATCCCGTGGTGTCCCGGCAGCACGCCGCCCTCATCCGCAGCGAGGATGACACCTGGACGGCCTACGACCTGGGCTCCAAGGGGGGCGTGAGTGTCAACGGCAAAGAGATTGACGGCGCTGAACAGGTGCGATATGGCGACGTGATCGCCCTGGGAGGTGTGGAGACGGTGCTCCTTCCCCTCTCCCCGGAGGAGAAGGCCAGGCGGCGGGAGAATCGCCGCCGCTCCCGGCCGGTGTCTCCCTGGCTGGGGCTGGTGCTCCTCACCATCTTCCAGGTGCTCACCGCCATCCAGCTCACCATCAGCGAGGGGGAGAACGCCACCATTTTTATCCCCCTTACCTTCCTGATGCTCACCGGCGTGATGTGGCTCTACTTCCTGGTGCTGCGGGCCGCCCGGCGGGTGGGCTTTGAGATGGAGACCATCGCCTTCTTCCTGTCCACCCTGTCCCTGGCTGTCACCTGCTCCTCCAATACGGGGGCGCTGTTCAAGCAGTTTTTGTGCGTGGTGCTGGGGCTGATCCTCTTTCTGGTACTGGGCATCTTCCTGCGGGACCTGGATCGGGCCAAACAGATCCGCTGGCTCATGGCGGGGGGCGCCATCGTCCTGCTGAGTCTGACGGTGGTGCTCTACGCCGCCGGGCTGACCGAGGCCAAGTACGGCGCGGCCAACTGGCTGAGTATCGGGGGAATCTCCGTCCAGCCTTCGGAGATCGCCAAGATCTGCTATATCTTTGCCGGCTCGGCTACCCTGGAGCGGCTGTTCCGCAAGCGGAACCTGGGCCTGTTCATCGTCCTCACCGGCGTGTGTCTGGCCTGCCTTGCCTATATGAGCGACTTCGGCACCGCCGCCATCTTCTTCGTCACCTTCGTGGTCATCGCCTACCTCCGCTCCGGCGACTGGGCCACTCTGGCCCTCATCTGCGGCGGCGGCGTGTTCGCCGTGCTCACCATCCTGTCGGTCAAGCCCTATATCCTCAACCGCTTTGCCACCTGGGGGCACGCCTGGGAGAACGCCTCGGTGGGCAGCGGCTACCAGCAGACCCGCACCATGTCGGCCGCCGCCTCCGGCGGCCTGGTGGGTGTGGGGCCGGGGGAGGGCTGGCTCCACAATGTGGCCGCCGGGGACACCGATCTGGTGTTCGGCATGCTGTGTGAGGAGTGGGGGCTCATCATCGCCATACTGGCGGTGCTGAGCGTCCTCACCCTGGCGGTCTTCGCCGTCCGGGCCAGCCGGGCGGGCCGGAGCAGCTTTTATAGTATCGCCGCCTGCGCCGCCACTTCCATGATGGTGTTCCAGACCTGCCTCAACGTATTTGGGGCGGTGGATATCCTGCCCCTGACGGGGGTCACCTTCCCCTTTGTGTCCAACGGCGGCACCGCCATGATCTCCTCCTGGGGCCTGCTGGCCTACCTGAAGGCCACCGACACCCGGCAGAATGCCAGCTTTGCCATCCGCCTGCCTTCCCGTAGAGAGGAGAAGGGCGGAGCCCGGCTGGCCCCCAGAAGGACGGAAGAATGGGAGGCGGAAGATGAAGAAGATTGAAAAGCGTACCTTCCTCTGCCTGCTGCTGGCGGCGGCGCTGCTGGCGGGCACCGGATTTTTCGTGTTCCGCTTCGTGCGTTACGGCGGGCGGTGGGCCTCCTTCTCAACCAACCGGCACCTGTACAACAGCCAGGGACAGCTGGCGGTGGGCCGGGTACTGGACAGAGACGGAGACGTGCTGTCCTGGGCGGACGAGAACGGCAGCCGGAAGTACTACGACAACGCCACCGTCCGCAAGGCTACCCTCCACGCCGTGGGGGATGCCCAGGGCAAGATCGGTACCGGCGCCCTGGTGGCCTTTGCCGACCGGCTGTCCGGCTACAACCTGTTTACCGGGGCCTACTCCCCCCTGGGGGCGGGCAACGACCTCTACCTCACCATTGACGCCCGGCTCAACTACATCGCCTACCAGGCCCTGGGAGGCAAGAAGGGGGCGGTGGGGGTGTACAACTACAAGACGGGAGAGGTGCTGTGCATGGTGTCCAGCCCCACCTATGATCCCCTGGATCCGCCGGAGGACGTGGAGAACGACCCGGCCTACGAGGGGGTGTACCTCAACCGCTTCCTCTCCGGCACCTTTCCGCCGGGCTCGGTATTCAAAACGGTGACCCTGGCCGCCGCCATTGAGAACATCCCCGACCTGTTCTCCCGCACCTGGACCTGTACCGGCTCCACGGTTGTGGGAGGGGAGACCATCACCTGTCCCCGGGCCCACGGGGAGCTGGACATCTCCTCGGCTCTGGCCAACTCCTGCAACGGAGTGTTCGCCCAGCTGGCCGCTGAGCTGGGTCCGGAGCGGATGAAGCAGTATACCGAACAGGCGGGGCTCACCTCCTCCTACTCGGTCAGCGGCCTGAATACCGCCGCCGGGCGGTTTGACTTCTCCGGCACCACCGGCCAGCTGGGCTGGGCAGGAGTGGGGCAGTACAACGACCTGGCAAACCCCTGCGCCATTATGGTGTACATGGGGGCCATTGCCCAGGGAGGCAAGACGGCGGTGCCCGAGCTGGTGCTCAAGACGGTCAACCCCCTGGGGCTGCCCTCTCTGCCCACCCTGACCAGCCGGACCAAGTCCCTGATCAACGCCGACACCGCCGCCACCATGGCCGACATGATGGCGAAAAACGTCACCGACACCTACGGCGCCAGCCGGTTCCCCAACATGGATATCTGCGCCAAGAGCGGCACCGCCGAGGTGGGCGGGGGCAAGGCTCCCCACGCCTGGTTCGCCGGGTTTCTGCGCAACGAGGACGCCCCCTACGCCTTCGTGGTGCTGGTGGAAAACGGCGGCTCCGGCTCCGACGTGGCGGGCTCCGTGGCCGCCAAGGTGCTGGACGCCCTGGTGAATGGATACTGAAACAGCAAGGGAGCGCCCCGGAGGGCGCTCCCTTGTCTGCTTACTTCCCGGCCAGCAGGTCCCCCTGCTCCGGGTGCTCCCCAAACCACTTCTGGGCGTAGGAGCAGGTCAGCTCCGCCTTCATGCCCCGCTGCCGGAGCTGGTCCGCGGCGGCCTGCACCAGCTTGCCCGCCGCCCCCTGGCCCCGGAGAGAGGGGTCCACAAAGGTGTGGTCGATGTCGGCCACGCCGGGGCGCACCTCCGGGAAGGTGATCTCCGCCACCAGGCGGCCCTCCTCATTGTCCATCCAGATCCGGCCGTTGGTCTGCTGAAATTCCATACAATTGCTCCTTTCTATTTTACAGTGTGGCGAGGGTGGGTGCGGATCGAACACACCGGGACGGGAACGCCGTCCCCAACGGTTTTGAAGACCGCGGGGCTCACCAGATACCCTTCCGCCCCCATATGAGGGGAGGTCACGCAAACCTGCGCCCCTCCCCGGCTTGTTTTGTTACGCCGGTCTTGTCCCAGTATTCCAGCAGCATCAGGGCGTACTTCCGGGACACACCCAGCGCGTCCCTGGCCTGGGCCAGGGTAAAGATCTCCGTGCCGAACCGGCCTTTCAGCTTATCCAGCCCTTCCTTCAGGCAGGCGGCGTGGATGCGGCTGCCCTTGCACACCATGACCAGCACGCCCCGGTCGGTGAGGACCCGGCGGGCGGGTTTCAGCTCCGCCGCCCGGCCGGGAAAGGCGTTCTCTACTGCCTTGTCCTCTTGCGGGTACAGCCCCGCCCGGCGGTAAAAGACCTCGAGCGCCTCTTCCAGCGGGGACACTGTCCGGGTGGGAACGGGCAGTTCCAGCCGGGCCGCAAAGCCCTCCGCCGCCCCGCGGGGCAGAGTGGGGAACAGCCGGTCCCGGATGGCGGGAAGATCCAGCCCCTGCATTTGCAGCTCCAGAGCGCGGGCGCGATAGGCTTCCAGGGCGGAGGCGGACAGGAACCAGCCCTCCCCCTCCGGGGCGCCTATGGCCCGGTAGGGAGTGGGATCTTTGGGGCAAATGGGCCTGTCTCCCGCCTCGGCCAGCCGCCGGGCGGCAATGGCCCGGGGATCGCCGGAGGCCCGGACGGTAAGTCCCGCCAGACGATCGAGGTCCTTGCGGCCCCGGCGGGGAGGATGGGCCTCCAGAACAGTGCCGCCTCCCAGGGTGGCCAGCGGGGAGAAGAAACGAATCACAAAACGGTCCCCCTCCAGCACGGCCAGGGGGTGCTCCAGACGCAGCTGGGCAAAGCCGGCCTCACCGGGTTCCAGCTTGTCCCGCCCCAGCAGCACGCACCGGCAGACCACCGCCCGCGCCCCGTGGTGGAGGTGGAGCCGGGAATTGTTTTTGACGGGATAGGGCGCGTCGGGCAGCAAGGTGAGGGACACGTCCATCTGGTCGGTCAGTTCCAGGGTGTTGGACGGGGCCAGGGTCATGCCCCGCTGCACATCCTCCGCCCTGACACCCGCCAGATTCACCGCCGCCCGGACCCCAGGGGGCAGCTGAGCAGCCCTCGTACCGTGGCATTCCAGCCCCCGGACTTTTGCCAAAGCATCCCCTGGCCATAGCCGCAGCTCCATACCGGAGCGAAGGGCTCCGCCGGTAAGGGTGCCGGTGACCACTGTGCCGCTGCCTGCCACAGAGAAGACCCGGTCGATATGGAGCCGTGGGGAGCCGGTGAGGGTGGATGGCGGCAAGGCGTCTGCCTGGGCGTCCAGGGCGCCGCACAGCTCGGTTAGGCCCTGCCCGGTCACAGCAGACACCGGGATCATCGGCGCGCCCTCCAGGAAGGTGCCTTTTACCAAGGCGGCAATCTGCTCCCGTACGCCGGGCCTTTCCCCCAGGTCCGCCCGGGTGAGGGCCACCACGCCCCCTTTGACCCCCAGCAGGGACAAAATGGCCAAATGCTCCCTGGTCTGGGGCATGGGCCCCTGGTCGGCAGCAATGACAAAGAGGGCCAGATCCATCCCGGCACAGCCGGAGAGCATGGTGGGAATGAATTTCTCATGGCCCGGCACGTCTACCACGCTCACTGCCCGCCCGCTGGGCAGGGTGAGGGGGGCTAAGCCCAGCTCAATGGTGAGCCCCCGGCGGCGTTCCTCCGCCAGCCGGTCGGTGTCCACCCCCGTCAGGGCCTTCACCAGGGCGGTCTTGCCGTGGTCCACGTGGCCGGCGGTGCCCAGGATCATGCCTTCCCCTCCTTCCAGCGGGAGAGCGCGGCGGCAATGATATCTTCATCCCCCGGCAGAAGGGTACGCACATCCAGCAGCAGCTTTCCGCGGTGGATGCGGCCGATGACGGGGGTCTCCCATCCCCGGAGAAACTGCTCCAGCTCCTCCGCCGGGGTGAGGGCCACCGCCCAGCCGGGGAGGGACACTCCGGGCATGGAGCCGCCCCCCGCCTCGCCGGGGCTCTCTGTTACCTCACAAGGGCACAGGGGGGTGAGCAGAGCCGCCAGCTCCTCCGCCTGTTTGCACAGAATGGCTTCATCTGCACCCAGCATGGCTGCCGCCGGGGGCAGCATGCCGTCCCGCCAGTCCATCAGGGTGCCCTCCAGGGCGGCCAGGGACAGCTTGTCCAGCCGCAGGGCCCGGGCCAGCGGGTCGGACCTGATCCTGGCAATCAGATCTGCCTTGCCCAGCAAAATGCCCGCCTGGGGTCCACCCAGCAGCTTGTCTCCCGAGAAGCAGACCACGTCCGCCCAGCGCACCGCCTCCTCCACCGTGGGCTCCCCGGGGAAGAGCCCGGCGGAGAGGGCGCCGCTGCCCAGGTCGCACAGCAGCGGGACGCTTCGCTCCCGGGCCAGCTCCCCCAGCTGGGGCAGCTCGGCCGCCTGGGTGAAGCCTACGACTTTAAAATTGCTGGGGTGCACCTTCAGCAGGGCTTGGGCCGCGCCGGAATCCAGAGCGGCGGCGTAGTCGGACAGCCGGGTCTTGTTGGTAGTGCCCACCTCCACCAGAGTGGCCCCGCTGCGGGCCATGATGTCGGGCACCCGGAAGGAACCGCCGATCTCCACCAGCTCTCCCCTGGAGATGGCCACCCCCAGGCCGGGAGTGAGCACGCTGAGCATCAGCAGTACCGCCGCGGCGTTGTTGTTGACCACAAAGGCCCCTTCCGCCCCGGTGAGCTCTTTCAAAAGTTCCTCTATCCGGCCGGTGCGGCTCCCCCGGGCGCCCCGGTCCAGATCGTATTCCACAGTGCAGTAACCTGCCGACACCTGGCGCACCGCCTCCGCCGCCCGGGGGGAGAGGGGGGCGCGGCCCAGATTGGTGTGCAGGGGTACCCCGGCGGCGTTGACTACCCGCCGCAGGTGTGGCCGGTTCAGATCATGGGCCAGGGCAAGGACCTGCCGGGCCAGAACTTCCTCCGACGGGATGGCTGCCTCTCCGTCTGCCAGCAGGGCCTGCCGCAGATCATCCAAGACCTGCCGGGCCGCCCGGCGCACCAGCGCATAGGGCAGGGGGCAGCCTGCCAGTTCCGGCCGGGCCAGCAGCACGTCCATTTTCGGCAGACCGGACAACCTGTTTTTCGACATGGCAAACGCCCCTTTCCCCTGGTGTTTCTTTTGCAGTATACCACATTTCAGCAAACGGTAGCGTATAAACTTTATGGTTTTCAGAAAAACCCTTGCAAATTACGGAAAGAAACGGAATAATTGCAGTTGACAGAGAAGAAGCAAAACAGGTATCATCGTATTGTGAAAAAATTGACGAAATGATTTGGTGAGGAGAAAAGGAGCGACTGTCATGCGCGTATTTGAGACACATGTGCAGGAACTGAAAAACGACGTGCTCCGCTCGGTGGCCAAGCTGGCGTGGGCGGATGATCTGCAGACCGGGATTCTGGATATCCCTGAGCAGCTCATCCCCGGGCCGGAGGCCAAGATGCGGTGCTGCATTTATAAAGAGCGGGCCATCATCAGCCAGCGGGTAAAGGTGGCCATGGGCGGCGACCGCACCAACCCCAACCTGGTGGAGGTGCTGGACATCGCCTGCGACGAGTGCCCGGTGACTGAGATCAGCGTGGGCCCCTCCTGCCGCGGGTGTATCGCCACCCGCTGCGTCCACGCCTGCCCCAAGGATGCCATTACCGTGGTGGACCGGAAGGCCCAGATCGACCACAAGAAGTGCATTACCTGCGGCAAGTGTGTGGCTGCCTGCCCCTACGGCGCCATTGAAAAGAAGACCCGCCCCTGCGAGCGCAGCTGCAAGGCGGGCGCCATCTCCATGGGCGAGGACAAGAAGGCCTTCATTGATCCCAACAAGTGCACCTCCTGCGGTGCCTGCGTCTACCAGTGTCCCTTCGGTGCCATCATGGACAAGTCCTTCATCGTGGACGCCATCCAGATGCTCCAGGGCGCGGAGAAGTGGGGCTTCCGTGTGTATGCCGCGGTGGCGCCCTCCATCGCCGGCCAGTTTGCCCCTGCCGATCTGGGCCAGGTGGTCACCGGCCTGAAGATGCTGGGTTTCCACGACGTGGTCGAGGTGGCCCTGGGCGCCGACATGACCGCCAAGCATGAGGCGGTGGAGCTGGAGGAGAAGGGCATGCTGGCCTCCTC
>CALWXT010000058.1 GCA_944385575.1 uncultured Flavonifractor sp.
CTTGTAGGGCAGAACACCTTCGCCCTCGTAGACATTGACGGACAGGTAGTACTCCTGACCAACAGCGTCCTCGGACAGGGAGAACGCATAGTCGCAGGAGGTGCCGGTAAAGTCAAAATGCTCGGACTGGCTGGCCCCGCCGCTGACGGTCTCCAGCCGGATGTTGCCGGAATAGGTGCCGGCGGACAGCCCCTCCGCCAGGGACAGGGTGCCGGAGAGGAACACGCCCTGGGTCAGCTGAATGTCCAAATCCAAATCGCTGCTGAGGGTGGCGGACAGGTTGGTATACTGGGAACTAAAGGTTTTCAGATCATCCTGGAGGTAACGATAGGAGGTGTCCAGAAGACCCTGGGTGTCCGCCCGGACATTGAGCTGCCCCTGGGTGAGCAGCATGCCCTTGGGCAGGGTAAAGGAGTAGGGGACGCTCACCTTGCCGGCGGGAACGGCAAGGTCCAGATTGGTATATGCCCGGCTTCCGTTCAGCGTCCCGTCAAAGTACAGGTAGACCAGGGCCACCCCGTCCCGGCAGCTCTCGGGTACGGAAACGGTGCCGGAGACGGTGATGGTCTCCGGGAAGGCCATGTCGGCCGCCATCAGCTGGTTCTGGGAGAAGGTACCGGCGGCTTGCCGGGCCATGCCCTCCACCTTGCCGGAGATCTCAGCGAAGACCACGGTGCTGCTGGACACAGGAGCGCACAGGGCATAATGGAGGCTGCTCTCCCCCTCGGGCAGGTAGTAGGTGGCGTACTCAAAATTCCGGTAATCCTCGTAGATTCCCAGAGAGATAACCAGACCGTCCTCCGGAGCCGTCATGTCGGCGGGCAGGGAGAGGGTGCCGGAAACGGTGATGGTCTGGGCCGGGAAAGTCAAATCGGCCTGAAGATTGCCGCTGAGGGTATAGCTGCCGCCCGCAATGACGGTGCTCTCATCCACCTCATTGCCGAAACCGCCTGTGGCCCTGCCGGTGGAGAGCTGGAAGGTCTTGCCCTGCTGGCTCTGAGGCACATAGATGATGTAGGAAGCGGAGGCCTGTCCATAGGCATAGATCACCCGGGCAGCGTAAACCTCCCCATCGGGGAAGCTGGCCAGCACATAGGCTGCCTGGGGCGGCAGCACATCCCCTTCCCGGCCCAAGGTGCCGGTGACGGTGTAGCAGGCGGGATCGGCGATGGTGATGGAGCTGACCTCCCCGCCGGTAAAGACCTTGGCCTGAGAGGCCTGGGAGGTAATGCCGTCCTCCGCGGCGTAGCGGGCGCCGGTAGGAGAGGAGTAATAGCTGGAACAGTTGGTGACGTCACAATAGCCCACCAGGAAACGCTCTCCCACATCCACCGAAATGGGCAGCGTAAAGGTGCTGTCACCAGCATCCAGATAGGTGGAATAGCTCGTGCTGGAATTACCATCTTCATCGGACAGGAAGATCTCATACTCCCTGCCCTCGGTGAGAGGGGCGGGCAGCTGAACAGTTACTTCTACCCCGTCGCTCTGGACATTGCTCAGCAGGCTGGTGCAGTTGATCTCCAAACCGGAGACCGACTCCTCCAGGGTGCTCACTACCATCCGTTCCTGATAGTTCTTGCTGACGTTGCCGTAGATGTCATAGTAGGCGTAGGTGTCGTTCTCCAGGTTGCTGACCTGGATGGGGTACAGCCCCGCATCCACTCCAATAGAGAAGGGGGTGGTTTTGCTCCCCGCCTTGAGGGTGACGGTGGAGGAATAGCTGGTGGAGCGGCTGTCATCATAGCAGTACAGACGGAACTCCGTGTCCGCCGCCGGGGCGGTGTCAAACACCAGGGTGCCGCTGATGGAGCGGGGAGCGGCGGGCAGGGTCAGGTTGACGCTGGTCCCGGAGCCCACATTCAGCGTGGTGGCGGCATAGGGGTTGCTGACCGGAGTGCCGTCGGCGTTGAAATATTGCTCCCCGCCCAGGGCGGCGCCCGAACTGATGTAAGAATACACCCGCAGAATGTACTCACCGGCCTCCACGCCGCTGATGCTGTAGCTGGCGGAACTCTGCCCCTGGGTAAAGAGAACACGGGAGTTTTTCACGTTGACAGGTTCGGCCAGCACCTGGCCGTCCTCATCCAGCACCGGCGGAGTGCACAGGTAGACGTACAGATAGCCGTCTCCCAGAACGGAAGCGCCGTTGGGGAGAGATATGGTGCCGCTTACCGACGCATTGCCGGAGGCCAGCAGCTCCACATCCTCCTCGGGTACGACGGGCTCGGGCGGCACTTCTGCCGGTACCTCCGGCTGGACCTCAACTACCTCCGGTGTGTCTTCCACCGGGGCCTGCTCTCCGGCGGCCAGAGTGGTGCCGGGCAGCAGAGACAGTAAAAGTGCGAGGGTCAAAAACAGACTGAACCATCTTCTCATTTTGATCTTCCTCTCTTCACTCTTGACAGGGGATAAACTGGAGCCACCCCTGACGTTTACGCCTGATCCTTACTGTGATAACATTCCGACAATCGTAATCATTTAACAATATATCACAATTATGGGCAGACTGGAAGAACAGCGGTTAATTATTCCAAAAAATATAGCGGCCGCCTCTTAAATAAGAGGCGGCCGCTATGTGCGTACCGGTCAGTTGTCGGCCAGCTGGCGCTGAGCCTGGGAGAGAAGCATGGTGTCCGGGTCGAATCCATATTTCTCCAGCACCGCCATGGTGTTGGCAGCGCTCTTCTGCAGGGTGATGGTAATGGTATAGGTGCTGGCCTGATGCACGGAACCGGCAGGGGCGGTGCTGGGGATCTTGACGCCCTGGCTTTCCTTGGCGGTTTCGGCCGACCGATAGGTGAGCTGCAGGTCGCAGTAGCAGCAGTTCTCCAGCCGCTCCCGGTCCTCCAGCAGGTAGCGCCGGCCCAGGTTTCCGGCGGCCAGATCGGCCCTGACAGCCTCCTCCAGCTCGGTCAGAGCCTCGGCGGGCAGATACTCCTCGGTATAGTAGCCCCGGGATGTGCCAGCCTGCCACACGTTGGTGAGCACCGCGTCCACCAGACGGTCGTCCTCAGCCACGCCGCCCAGGTACATATCCTCCGACAGGCCGGGCGTATTGAGCAGGGCCTGAAGCATGGCGTCAGGGGAGTTGGAATCTTCCAGAGTTTCTGTGGTTACCGGCAGGTAGTAGTACCGCTCCATCACCGAGCCGTCGTTGAGGACATACTTGAGCCGCAGATCGGTGCCGCCCTCGGTCTGGAGGTCCAGGCCGTCGCTGTCAGCCGAAACCCAGCTGATGGTTCGGGTATTGGCGGTTTCCTCCAGCCAGCCCTTTTCCTCCACGATCCGCTGGTGGAGCTCGGTCACGGCCTCGATGAGCTCCGGATCGCTGATGCCGTAGGTGGTCCAATGCAGATTGTCGTCCGGGTGGGTCTCGATATCGGAAATAAAGACGGACTTTACCTGTGCGGTGCTGGGTACACGGGTCTCAAAGCCGAAGCCGTCCAGCTCCATCAGGCACATGGCGGCGGTGAGGCAGGCCAGGAACACGGCGCAGCCCTTCCAGCAGGGCTTGAATACCCAAAAGCTCTTGCGCAGCAGCATGGCGGCCACGAAGCAGCCAAAGGCGCCCCAAACCAGCATCCACACCAGCAGCACCCAGGCGCTGCTGGGCAGCAGAGAGGAAAAGATGTTGTCAAACATGGTGCCCAGGGCAATGGCGCAGCAGAAGGCCACGCCGTACTGGAATACCGGACGCACCCAGGAAACACTGACTACGTCTCCGGCGCTCTCCAGCTGACGGCGGCGGTAGACTGCCAGAGCCAGGCCGACAAAGATCAGCCCTGCCAGGGCCAGCAGGAACACATAGCCCAGGCCTACAAAGCAGGCCTCGGTATTTTTGGTGCCGTAGTCGATGCTGGTGTGATAGGCCAGAAAGACAATGGGGGTGAGCCAGGTGGCTACATCCTCCATCCAGGTGGCGCCGGTAAAGCCGAAGAGGAACCGGCTGGCCATATTCTGGAGCAGGTAGCACAGTCCGGCAGCCAGCATGTTCAGGATGCCATAGAAGGCGGGCAGGGCCAGAATGTGGCCGGTGAACATGCCGCAGAACACGGCGAAGGAGTAGAAAAACAGGTTCAGGCAGCAGGTGACCACCAGCCAGGTAAACAGGCTGCTGAACACCAGAATGCCAAAGGCGGTTTCCACCACCACAGATACCAGGAAGACCACTATGTTGGGCACAATCATAAAGGCCAGGCCCGACAGGTAGTTGGTCAGAAACAGACCCTCCCGCCGCATGGGCAGCGCGTGCAAAAAGGCGGCGGAGCGGCTGGAATAGAGGTAGGAGAACACCGCCATGGCGGTAAGGATGCCGAAGAAGAAGGAGAACACAGCGGCTGTGCTGAAGGAGCCGGTCAGAAAGCCCAGGGGAATGATGCGGGTGTCCACCCGGCTCATATATTCCCCGTTGACCAGGATGTTCACCGGCAGCAGCATCAGCCACAGCAGCCCGTACAGCCCCCAGATGGGCCAGAAGCGGGACAGGTTTTTCCGCAGCAGGGTAAAATTAAAGTACGATGTCGCGGACCGCATAGTCCTCACCTCCCAGCTCATAAATGAAAATCTCCTCCAGGGTCAGGGGCAGGGCCTCCATCAGGATGGGGGCAAAGGCGGCCAGCCGGTTGGTAACCTCGGTGGCGTTGCCCCGGACGATCAGGGTGTGGATGCGGCCCACCTGAGACACGTGGAGTACCTCCAGGTCTTCCGGCAGCTGGGGCATCTCCCGCTCCTGGAAGACCACCTGCATCTTCACCACGTTCTCCTGCAGGTCGGAGAGGGAGCGCTCAATGAGCACCTTGCCGTGGGACAAAATCCCCACGTGGTCACACACGTCCTCCAACTCCCGCAGGTTGTGGGAGGACACCAAAACCGTTGTGCCATGCTCCGCCACGTCGCCCATCAGCAGGGACCAGACCTGCCGGCGCATCACCGGATCCAGACCGTCTACCGGCTCATCCAGCACCAGCACCTCCGGCCGGCAGCACAGGGACAGCCAGAAGGCCGCCTGCTTCTGCATGCCCTTGGACAGGCGGCGGATGGCCTGCTTCTCATTTACTGTGGAGAAAACGTCCTTCAGCGCTTCATACCGCGCCTGGTCGAACCGGGGGTAGAAGCCCTTGTAAAAGCGCATCATGTCCCGGGTGGAGGCCGACAGGAAATAGTACAGCTCGTCGGGGATGTTGGCAATGCGGGCCTTGGCCGCCGGGTTTTCATAGATGGGGTTGCCCTCCAGCAGTACCGAGCCGGAATCCTGCCGGTAGACGCCGGTAACGTGGCGCAGCAGGGTGGACTTGCCCGCTCCGTTGGGCCCCACCAGGCCGTAGATGGAGCCCTTGGGCACCGTCATGGTCAGCCCGTCCAGGGCCCGGAACCCGTCAAAGATTTTGACCAGGTTTTTGGCTTCGATCATAGTCCTCTCTCCTCTCTGGCCTTCCTGCGGCCGGCGGCCTCCTCCAGCCGCACGGCCAGCTCCTCCGCCGTCATGCCCAGGAACAAAAGCTCCGCAGCCGACGCGTCAAACTGCTTCAGCAGCCCCTCCCGCCTTGCGGCGTTCACATCCGCCTGGGGCGCGGCGAAGGAGCCTTTCCCCGCTACGGTATAGAGGTAACCCTCCTGCTCCAGCGATTCGTAGGCCCGCTGGATGGTGTTGGGGTTGATAGCCAGGGAGGAGGCCAGCGCCCGTACCGAAGGCAGCTTATCTCCCGCCTGGAGGGCTCCTGTCACCACCAGGTGCCGCAGGCCGTCCTTCACCTGCTCGTAAATGGGCCGGGCGTCCCGGTAATTGAGTTGGATCATGGTTCCGTCTCCTTTCGGAAACTGTATGATGTGGAATAGTACAGTCAGTATACCCGGGGGGCGGAGAAAAGTCTTTAATTATTTCTGACGTTTTCCTTTCGCTTTTGGTTTCCCCAAAAACGCCAAATTTCCAGTGACAATGCAGAGGGGAGGGGTTATAATAAGAAGACCGACAAAGGGACAAGGGGGGGGAGCGGAAGATGCGGGAAGAAGGCTGGCAGGCTTATCTTGCCTGCGTGGAGGAGCTGCTGCGTGCCCCCCAGGTCCAGGCCATGCGGGAGATACGGCATCATCCCGGAGTGAGCTGCTATGAACACAGCGTGTTCGTCTCCTACACCGCCTTCCGCCTGGCGGAGAAGTGGGGGGCGGACAGCCGCTCCGCCGCCCGGGCGGGCCTGCTCCACGACCTGTATTTGTATGACCCCAAGAGTCTGCCCTCCTATAAGCAGTGTTTTGCCCATCCGGTGGCCGCTCTGCGCAATGCGGCGCAGCTGTGCGGGGAGCTGACGGCGGCGGAGGCTGACGGTATTTTGTGCCACATGTGGCCCATGGCCCGCCACATTCCCCGCTGCCGGGAGGCGGCGGCAGTCTGCCTGGCCGACAAGCTTTGCGCCACGGCGGAAGTGCTGCAGATCTGGCGGCGCAGCGCCCTGCGGGTAAAGTGCGTACACTTTATGTAAAGAAACGGACAAAATTTCAACAGAAATTGTATAAGGCCACCAAGAGTAAAAAAGAACGGGATTTTTTTGAAAAATCCGATGCTTTTTTCGGCGCCGTTTGCTATAATCGTAACAGAAGGTAATTCTTTGATCCGAGGTGATCCCGAGTATGAGCGCGACTGGAGCGGTGGTATTTCTGCCCAGAGAGGGGAACGGCGTTTCACGGATGCTGGAGGAGCTGCTGTTCGACCCTGCCGCCCGCTGGCTGGCCGAGTCGCTGCGCGCCGCCGGAGTGGAACGCTTTTTTGTGGTCTGCCACAGCGACGATCAGGAGAAAGCGGCCCTCTGTTTCCCGGAGGGCACGGAATTTGTCACCGGTGTCAGTGAGGACGCGGTGGAGCAGCTGACGGCGTTTTTGGGCAGCCTGTCTGGCAAGACGCTGGTCATCACCAAACCGGTGCTGCTGAGCTGGAAGGCCGCCCGGGTGCTGACCGACGAGAGCGCCGCCGGTCCGATGGATAATAAAGATACGGGCGTCTACCGCATGGACGCGGCCCTGCTGGCCTCTCTGCTGGGGCAGGGCTCCGGCCTGGAGGAGGCCCTGAAGGAAAACGCCGACAAGGTGGGCGGCCGCAGCCCCTGGTATCAGGATGTCTATTCCATCCGGGGCGGCGGAGAGGCACGGGCGGAGGCCGAGCTCACCGCCCGCAACTTCGGCGCCTGCCGCCTGCTGGAGCAGGGTGTGCGCATGATGGACCCCAACACCTGCTATGTGGGGCCCCGGGTCCAGGCGGGAGAGGGCACGCTGCTGCTGCCCGGCACCATCCTCCGGGGCGAGACTGTGATTGGAAAGAACTGCGAGATCGGGCCCAACGCTATGATCCGGGACTGCACGGTGGGGGATGACGTGACGGTGAACGCCTCCCAGCTCAATGAGAGCACCGTGGACGACGGTACCACTGTGGGGCCCTTTGCCTACATCCGGCCCAACTGCCATGTGGGTCCCCACGTGAAGGTGGGCGACTTTGTGGAGCTGAAGAACTCCACCATTGGCGAGGGCACCAAGATCTCCCACCTGACCTATGTGGGAGACTCCGACGTGGGCAGCCACGTCAATTTCGGCTGCGGCACCGTCACGGTGAACTACGACGGCGCCCAGAAATACCGCACCACCATCGGGGACAACGCCTTTATCGGCTGCAACACCAACCTGGTGGCCCCGGTGCGGGTGGGCGAGGGGGCGTACACCGCCGCCGGCTCCACCATCACTGACGACGTGCCTGCCGACTCCCTGGCCATCGCCCGGACGCGGCAGAGCGTGAAAAAGCAGTGGGCGGCCAAACGCCGCGCCCGCAGAAGGTAATCTCATCCCATTGGGATGGAAATATAGAGATTTACGTGAGAGGATGTTTGAAGAATGATTGCACACGGTAAGGACATCAAGATCTTTTCCGGCAATTCCAACCGCGCTCTGGCCGACGCCATCTGCAAGGAGATGGGCATGGAGCTGGGCAACGCTGAGGTGGGCGCCTTCTCCGATGGGGAGAACTTTGTCTCCATCTATGAGACCGTCCGCGGCTCCGACGTGTTCGTGGTCCAGTCCACCTGCTCCCCCGTCAACGACAACCTGATGGAGCTGCTCATCATGATCGACGCCCTGAAGCGGGCCTCCGCCGGCCGGATCACCGCCGTGATGCCCTACTTCGGCTACGCCCGTCAGGACCGCAAGACCAAGCCCCGCGATCCCATCTCCGCCAAGCTGGTGGCCAACCTGATCACCCGCGCCGGCGCCGACCGGGTGCTGACCATGGACCTGCACGCTTCCCAGATCCAGGGCTTCTTCGATATCCCCGTGGATAACCTGCTGGGCAACCCCATCTTCACCCGCCACTTCGCCGAGCGCTTCGGCGACGACGTGGAGGGCACCATGGTGGTGTCCCCCGACGTGGGCTCCGTGGCCCGCGCCCGCGCCTTCGCCCAGAAGCTGGGCATGGGCCTGGCCATCGTGGACAAGCGCCGCCAGAAGGCCAACTCCTCCGAGGTCATGAACATCATCGGCGATGTCCGGGGCAAGAAGGTCATCCTCTTTGACGACATGGTGGACACCGGCGGGTCCCTGTGCGGTGCGGCTCAGGCTCTGGTGGAGCTGGGCGGCGCCACCGAGGTGGTGGCCTGCGCCAGCCACGGCGTCCTCTCCGGCCCCGCTGTGGACCGCATCGAAAAGAGCGTCATCAAGGAAGTCATCTTCCTCGACACCGTACCTCCCCGTCCCGGCGTGAAGTGCGACAAGATCAAGTACCTCTCCGTGGCCCACATGTTCGCCGAGGCCATTGAGCGCATCTACGAAGAAGTTTCCGTGTCCAAGCTCTTTGTGTAAAAAACAGACTATATTGGCAGGGCGGGGGTTTGCCCCCGCCCTTGCCTGTTGTTAAGGAGCGTCTATGTTTTTCAACAAAAACCGATCCTCCGGGGTGGAATGGCTGCTGGTGGGCCTGGGCAACCCGGGGGACAAGTACGACAATACCCGCCACAATGTGGGCTTTGCCGCCATCGACCAGCTGGCCGAGGAGCTGCGGGTGCCGGTGCAGAAGCTGAAGTACCGCGCCCTGACCCAAAGTGTGGAGCTGGGGGGCGCCAAGGTGCTGCTGATGAAGCCCATCACCTATATGAACCTGTCCGGCGAGGCGGTGGGGGAGGCGGCCCGGTTCTTCAAGATCCCTGCCGACCACGTGCTGGTGCTCTCCGACGATGTGTCCCTCCCCGTGGGCAAGCTGCGCATCCGCAAGGGCGGCTCCGCCGGAGGCCACAACGGCCTGAAAAGCATCATCCAGCACCTGGGCACCGACCAGTTTCCCCGGGTGAAGATCGGTGTGGGGGAGAAGCCCCACCCGGACTACGACATGGCCGACTGGGTGCTGGGAAAGTTTGCGGGCGAAGACCTGAAGACGATTACCCAGGCAATCGAGCGGGCGGGAAAAGCCGCCGAATGCTATATCCAGGACGGCCCCGACAAGGCCATGAACAAGTTCAACGGCTGAGGGCTGTTGCCAAATCGTAACTTGCTTTTTCCCATCGTCCCGGTTAGCATAGGGAAAGCGGGGCCTGTGTCCCGCTTTCTTTTGCTGTAACCAGACGGGAGGGAAAACCATGGCCAAGCGCAGACAGTTTTACCAGCTGAGCCCGGTGTGCTACCGGATCTCCCTGTGGAAGGAGGGACTGCGCAAGTCCCTGGCCGACCGGCGATCCGGGTTTCAGGCCGCGGAACTGCGGCAGGAGGAATCCCTGCCTGTCATTGTGAAAAGCCACCGTTCCCCGGTGCTGCGGCGGCTGGAGGGGGTGGACATGGCCCTCCAGCGGAGCAAGCGGGCCAACCTGGCCCTGGCCGCCGGGTGCATCGACGGCATCGTGATCCGGCCGGGGGAGAGCTTCTCTTTCTGGCGACTGGTGGGGAACCCCACCGCCAAGCGGGGCTTCGGGCCCGGTCTGACCATCGCCAGCGGCCGGTTGGGCACCGGTGTGGGTGGCGGGCTGTGCCAGGCGGCCAACCTGATCCACTACCTGGTGCTCCACAGCCCCCTGACGGTGACCGAGCTCCACCATCACTCCGACGCCCTCTTTCCCGACGACCGGCGGCGGGTGCCCTTCGGTACCGGCACCTCCATCTTTTATCCCCACATCGACTACCGCTTCCGCAACGACACCGGCCAGCCGGTCCAACTGCGGCTGTGGCTGGAGGAGGATGACCTGTGCGGCGAGCTGCGCAGCCAGACCCCCTTCCCCCTGCGCTACCGCCTGCGGGAGGAGGACAGCCACTATGTGAAGGAGGGGGCGGACTACTACCGGGTCAGCCGGGTATACCGCCTGAGTCTGAACGGGGCCGGGGAACAGGTGAACAGGGAGCTGCTGCTGGACAACCACTCCAAGGTGCTCTTTGACCCCGCCCTCATTCCCCCGGACCAGCTGTGGGAGGCCTCCCGATGACCGGGCCCTTTTTGGAGCGGGTGCGGGCCAACAGCCTGACCCTGGGAGACCGGCCCGCCCTGATAGCGGGGACGGACACCATCCTCTGGCGGGACTTGTGGCCCATGGCCCAGAGCCTGGCTGCCCGCCTGCGGGAGGCGGGGGAGGGCCCGGTGGCCCTGTCCGGCAGCCCGAACCGGGTGTGGCTCCCGGCGGCCTTTCTGGCCTGCCTCATTGCCGGGCGGCCCTACCTGCCCCTTGACCCCGGCCTGCCTCTCCGGCGGCAGCGGGAGCTGGCGGCGGGGCTGGGGGCCCAGTGGCTGGAGGAGGGGGAGGCCCTGGCGGGCTTTTCCTCCGGCCTGAGCTGTTCCCCGGCGGAGAATGAGGAGCGGCTTGCCTACCTCCTGTTCACCTCCGGCACCACCGGCGCCCCAAAGCCGGTGGGTATCAGCCTGCGCAACCTGGAGTCCTTCCTCCGCTGGGCGGTCACCCTGCCCGGCCTGGCAGACAGCGCCGGAGAGACGGCGGTGGGCCAGGCGGCCTGGTCCTTCGACCTGTCGGTGGCCGACCTGTATCTGGCCCTGAACCAGGGGGGTACCCATGTGGCCCTGACGGAGGAGGAGAAGGGGGACTATCCCGCCCTGCTCCGCCGGCTGGAGGCCTGCGGGGCCTCTCTGCTGGTGACCACTCCCACCTTCCTGCGGCTGTGCCTGGCCGAGCCCGGCTTTTCCCCCAAACGGCTGCCCGGTCTGCGGACGGTGCTCTCCTGCGGGGAGGCTCTACCGCCCGCCGCCGCCCGGCGGCTGCTGGACCGTTTCCCCGGCTGCACTCTGCTCAACGCCTACGGCCCTACCGAGGCCACCTGCGCCGTCACCGCCGTCCCCATTTCCCGGGACATGTGCGGCGGCCCCCTGCCCATCGGCCGGGCGGGAGAAGGGGCGGTGTCGGTGACCCTGGAGGCGGGGGAGCTGATCCTCACCGGGGAGAGTGTGGCCCCTGCCTTTGGGGGCCGCTACGCCACCGGTGACCTGGGCTATGTGAAAGAGGGCCTGCTGTACTGGGCGGGCCGGAAGGACCACCAGCTGAAGTACAAGGGCTACCGCATTGAGCCCGCCGAGATCGAAGGGGTCCTGGAGTCCCTGCCCGGCGTGGAGCGGGCGGCGGTGCTCCCCCGACGGGGTCCCGGCGGAGAGGTGCGGGGCCTGACGGCCATAGTGGAGGGCCCCGCCCGCACGGAAACCCTGCGGACGGAACTGGCCCGGCTGCTGGCCCCCTGCAAATGCCCCGGACAGTGGGTGCGGATGGACCGCATCCCCCTGACCCCCAACGGAAAATGCGACCGGAAACGGCTGGAGGAGATGATACAATGAACCTTGAGGATTCTGTCCGGACCCTGCTGGCCCGGGCCTGCGGTACCCAGCGAGCCCTGCTGCCCGGCACCGACCTGCTGGCGGAGGAGCTGCTGGACTCCCTGGCCTTCATCGAACTGCTGGAGGGCCTGGAGGACCTGGGGATCATCCTCCAGCCCACCCGCATTCCCAAAGACCGGTTCCGCACTGTGGACAGCATCCTGGCCCTGGTGCGGGAGTACGCCGGGTAACCCCCGGGCACGCCGCCTTGGGGCCCGTGCGCCCGTGACTTCCAATTTTTTCTATTTTGAGGTGTACCATGAAACAGCTGCTATCCGCCCTGGGTGACATACCTGAATACCGCGCCCTGACGGCGGCCATCGACAATGGGGCCTGCCCGGTGGCATTTTCCGGCCTGTCGGCGGTCCACCGGGCCCACTTTGCCGCCGGGCTCCATCAGGAGCTGGAGCGACCGGTGGTGGTGGTTTGCGCCGACGAGGGTGAGGCCCAGCGGATGGAGAAGGATCTGGCCGCCCTGTCAGGGGAGAAGGTGGCCACCCTGTCCGCCCGGGAGTTTACCTTCCACAACGCCGCCGTAGTCTCCCGTCAGTATGAGCACCGGCGGCTTTCGGTGCTCCGGGCGCTGGCGGCGGGGGAGTGCCCCCTGCTGGTGTGCACGGTGGAGGCCATCCTCCAGCGCACCATCCCCAAAACCCTGCTGACCCAGGCAGCCCAGGTGGTGCGGATGGGGGAGAGCCACGACTTGAACGAGCTTACCGAAACCCTCACCGCCGCCGGATATACCCGGTGTGAGCAGGTGGAGGGCGTAGGCCAGTTCGCCCTCCGGGGCGGCATCCTGGACTTCTTTTCTCCTGCCCACCTGAAGCCCGTCCGGGTGGAGTTTTTCGGGGACGAGATCGACGCCATGGGACTGTTCGACCCGGACACCCAGCGGCGCATCGAGAACATCAGCGAGGCGGAGATCCTACCCGCAGCCGAGGTGCTCCCCCAGTTTGCCCCCGGGGGCTACGGCGGCCTGCTGGAGCTGCTGGACGGCCTTATTTCCCGGGTAAGGAAACGGAAGGGGAGCGATAAGCTGCTCGCCACCCTGGAGGAGGACCGGGAGAAGCTGGCCCAGGGGATCAGCTTCCCCGCCATGGACCGCTACCTGGAGCTCATCTACCCCCAG
>CALWXT010000059.1 GCA_944385575.1 uncultured Flavonifractor sp.
AAAGACCGGAATTTTTCTCCAAATCCCTCTTGACTTTCGCCGCGGGGGCTCGCATGATAATAAGTGGATTTTTTCGTTTTCTTCTTTTGTTTTCCCTGCCAGAAAACAGCATTTCAAACAAGGAGTGAGCGATATGCAAGAGACCATGCTGCAAGAAGTGATGACTGCCCCCAAGCAGATCCGGTTTGATACCGTGCCCGTGCCTGCCGCCGGGCCCGGCCAGGTTTTGGTGAAGATCAAGCGCATCGGCATCTGCGGTTCCGATATTCATGTGTATCACGGCAAGCATCCTTATACCAAATACCCCGTGACCCAGGGCCATGAGGTCTCCGGTCAGGTAGCCGCCCTGGGTGAGGGCGTCACCCAGTTCCAGGTGGGCCAGCGTGTGACCATCGAGCCCCAGGTCTATTGCGGCAAGTGCTACCCCTGCACCCACGGCAAGTACAACCTGTGCGAGGAGCTGAAGGTCATGGGCTTCCAGACCACCGGCACCGCCAGCGAGTACTTCGCGGTGGACGCCTCCAAGGTGACTCCCCTGCCCGAGGGCATGAGCTATGATGAGGGTGCCATGCTGGAGCCTCTGGCCGTCACCGTCCACGCCGCCAAGCGGGCCGGGGACATCGCTGGCAAGAAGGTGTGCGTGCTGGGCTGCGGTCCCATCGGCATCCTGCTGATCCAGTCCCTGAAGGCCTTCGGCGCGGCCGAGGTCATGGCCACCGATATCTCCGACTACCGGCTGGAGCTGGCCAAGACCTGCGGCGCCGACTATGTGATCAACACCAAGAACAACGACTTCGGCAAGGCCCTGGTAGACTGCTTCGGCCCCGACAAGGCGGACGTGATCTATGACTGCGCCGGCAACGACATTACCATGGACCAGGCCATCCAGAACGCCCGGAAGGGCAGCGTCATCATCCTGGTGGCTGTGTACGCCGGGCTGGCGCACTGCGACCTGGCCAAGCTCAATGACTCCGAGCTGGATCTGAACACCACCATGATGTACCGCCACGAGGACTATGTGGATGCCATCCGCATCGTCAACGAGGGTAAGGTCCAGCTCAAGCCCCTGATGAGCAAGCACTTTGCCTTCCAGGATTACCTGGCGGCCTATGAGTACATCGACACCCACCAGGAGACCACCATGAAGGTCCTCATTGACGTGGACCCCAGCGACGACTGAGGAGGGGGAGCGGCATGAGCGACATCGGCAAGCACGTCACCGGCCTGCAGCACATCGGCCTGCCCACCAATGACATGGCCAAGACCCTGGCTTTTTATGAAAAGCTGGGCTTTGAGCTGGCTTATCAGACGGTGAACAACGGAGAAAAGGTCTGCTTTCTGAAGCTGGCCAACGTGTGCATCGAGACCTATGAGAACGGTCAGGCCGTGGGAGCGGCCGGCGCCATCGACCACATCGCTCTGGATGTGGATGATGTGGAGGCCGCCTGGACCGCGGTGAAGGCCGCCGGATTCACCCCTCTGGAGGATGAAATCCAGTTCCTTCCCTTCTGGGCCAACGGTGTGCGCTACTTCAATATCCTGGGTCCAAATGAAGAAAAAGTTGAATTCAGCCAGATGTTGTAAATTTTAAAACACAACACCCCTTCCGCCCTTGTCAAACTTGTCCATACTATACACATTGCTTTGTGCAGAATTAGAGAATTTGCATGAACCGCTTGCAAACATACTGCCTCTATACTATAATGTGTATATGTTATGACAATGCACTTGTGTGTAAGACAAGCGCGGAAGGGGTGGCACTATGTTGGAGGGAAAAAGGCTGGATAAGGATGTGCCCATTCCCCTCTATTTTCAGTTGGAGAAATTGATCCTGGAGGAGATTGAGTGCGGGAACTATCCGGTAGGCAGCACCATCCCCACGGAGAAGGAGCTCAGCGAGATTTTTGATATCAGCCGCACCACCGTGCGTCAGGCCATTTCCGACCTGGTACGGGAGGAGCACCTGTACCGCATCAAGAGCAAGGGCACCTTTGTTTCCCATCCCAAGCTGAACCAGGGCTTTATCCAGAGTATCCGCTCTTTCAATGACGATGTGATCAGCGCCGGCCGGGTGCCCAGCACCCAGGTGCTGGACTTCCGGGTCATTGAGCTGGAGCCGGAAATCGCTCCGCTGATGGACCGGCCGGAGGGCAGCAAGACCATCTACCTCTACCGGAAGCGGATGGCCGACGGGGAGCCCATCGTCCGGGTAGAGACTTATCTGCCCTATGAGGAATGCGGCTTTGTGATGGATCACGACCTGAACAAGGAATCGCTGTACGAGGTGCTGGCTACCCACAGCAATACCCAGATCACCCATATGGTCCGTGTCTGCGAGGCGCGGGCCGCCGACGGTGAGGATGAATCGGTCCTGGGGCTGAAGCGGGGCCGTCCCATCCACTACTTCCAGTCCATGGGCTATAACCGGAACCGGAAGCTGCTGGAGTTGTCCATCGCCCGTTATCGGGGCGACCAGAGCCGTTTCCGGGTGGAGGTCAATCGGGAATAAGGCTAAGAGAAAACCGCTCTGTTTTTCAGAGGGGATTTTCTCTCACCATATTATGTAGTGACATAGTAACAATCCTACCAAAAATGAGGGGAAAAACATGGCATACATACAGACGGTGTGTGGACCGGCGGCGGCAGAGACGCTGGGCCACAGCCAGATCCACGAGCATATTTTTGTCCGCCATACCCCCATGGCGGACAAAAATCCCGCTCTGGAGCTGGACGACTTTGACCGCTCTCTGGCGGAGCTGAAAGCCTACCGGCAGGCGGGAGGTACCTTCTTGGCCGACGCCCAGCCGGTGGCGGCGGGGCGGGATGCCCTGGCCCTGGAACGGCTGGGCCGGGAGAGCGGGGTGATGGTGATGGCCTCCACCGGCTATCATCTGCTGGGCTTCTACCCGGAGACCTGCTGGGTCCACGGCCTGGATGAGGAGGACCTGTACCGCCTCTACCGCAGCGAGCTGGAGGAGGGCATGCTGCCCTGGGACCCGGACCCGGTCCGGCGGCCGGAGACGGTCACCGGGGCGAAGGCGGGCTTGGTAAAGGCGGCCATCCCGGCGGAGGGCGCCACAGGCCGGTATGAGACCCTGCTGCGGGCGGCTGCCCGGGCGGCGGCGGCCTGCGGGGTGCCTCTGATGCTCCACACTGAGAAGGGAGCGCACGCGCCGGAGGCCGTCAGGCTCTGCTTCCGGATGGGGGTGGCCCCGGAACAGATGGTGGTGTGCCATGTTGACCGGCAGGCTGCCGACTTTGCCCCCCATGAGGCGGTGGCGCAGCTGGGGGTCTATCTGGACTACGACACCGTGGGCCGCTTCAAGTACCACTCCGATGCGGAGGAAGTGGCGCTGCTCCGCCATATGGCGGACAAGGGCTGGGGGGACCGGCTGCTATTGGCCCTGGATACCACCGCCCAGCGCCTGGCCTCCTACGGCGGGGAGATCGGCCTTTGCTATATACTGGACACCTTCCTGCCCATGCTTGCCGCCGCCGGGTTCTCCCCGGAGGAGCGGGAGAGCTTTACAGTCACCAACTGCCGGCGCTTGTTCGCGGGCTGAGATATGATATAATATTTTTTGTGAAAGGATGCGTCTCATCATGATCAAGCTGCCTGAACCTGCAAAACGTCCCACCATGTACTTTGTCGGCGTCACCACCGGCCAGTCTTCCATCATGAAGATGTTCCCCATCTGGGCCAAGGAGCTGGGCCTGGACGCCGAGATCAAGGGCATCGACCTGCCCATCCACGCTCCGGCGGAATATTACCGGGAAGTGGTGCAGTTCTTCAAGGACGACCCCCTGTCCCTGGGCGCCCTGGTGACCACCCACAAGATCGACATGTACAACGCCGCCAAGGACATGTTTGACTATCTGGACCCCTACGCCCAGCGGTTCGGTGAGCTGTCCTCCATCTCCAAGCTGGACGGTCAGCTCCGGGCCCACGCCAAGGACCCCATCTCCTCCGGCCTGGCTCTGGATGCCTTCGTGCCCGAGGGACACTGGGCCAACGGCGCCGAGGTATGCGTACTGGGCGCCGGCGGTTCCGCCCTGTCCATCTCCGCCTACCTGGCCAATGAGGAGCGCCACGGCAGCGACCTGCCCAGCCGCATCCATCTGAACAACCGCTCCGCACCCCGTCTGGCCGAGGCGGTGCGCATTCTGGAGTACCTGAACGTGCCCATGAGCTATCACCTGTGCAAGACCCCCGAGCTCAACGACCGCATCGTGGAGAAGCTGCCTGCCGGCTCCCTGGTCATCAACGCCACCGGCCTGGGCAAGGACCGGCCCGGCTCCCCCCTCACCGACAACTGCAAGTTCCCCGAGAACGGCCTGGTGTGGGAGCTGAACTACCGGGGCACCCTGGAGTTCATGCATCAGGCGGAGGCTCAGAAGGAGAGCCGCAACCTGACCATCGAGGACGGCTGGACCTACTTCATCCACGGCTGGACCCAGGTCATCGCCGAGGTGTTCCACATTGATATCACCGGGGACCGTCTGGCCGCCTGTGACCGTCTGGCCCGTGAAATGCGGAAGTAAGGAGTGCGCAGCGATATGAAAGTACTGACTACACCCCGTTCCTACGGGAAGACTGACCCCGAGGTATTTGCCATGCTCCAGGCCGCCGGCCTGGAGGTGGTGCGCAACGAGACCGGCGGTATCCTGGACAAGGAGGGCATGAAGGCCATGCTGGCCGACTGCGACGGCGTCATCGTGGGCGTGGACCCCATGGACGCCGAGGTCATTGCCGCCGCTCCCAAGCTGAAAGCCATCGCCAAGTACGGCGTGGGCGTGGACAACATTGATCTGGAGGCCGCCAAGGCCCGGGGCATCAAGGTGTCCCGTACTGTGGGCGCCAACTCCGAGGCGGTGGCCGACTATGCCATGGCTCTCATCCTGGCGGTGGCCCGCAAGACGGTGCTCATCGACAGCCGCTGCCGCCAGAAGGACTGGAAGAAGATCACCACCCGGGACGTGACAGGTGCCACCATCGGCATCCTGGGCCTGGGCGCCATCGGCCGCAACGTGGCCCAGCGGGCCCAGGGTTTCGGCATGAAGGTGCTGGCCCACGACCCCTTCTGGAACGAGGAGTACGCCGCGGCCCACAATATCACCAAGGCTACCCCCGATGAGATCTTTGCACAGTGTGACATCATCTCCCTCCACCTGCCCCTGATGCCCGAGACTGAGAACTTCATCGGGGCGGCGGAGTTGGCCAAGATGAAGCCCGATGCCATCCTGGTAAACACCGCCCGGGGCGGCCTCATTGATGAGAATGCCCTGCTGGACGCCCTGGAGGCCGGAAAGATCTACGGCGCCGGCATCGACGCCTTCTCCTCCGAGCCCCCCAAGGACCCCCGCTGGTTCACTCTGGAGAACGTGGTTTTGGGCTCCCACTGTGCCGCCTCCACCTCCGGTGCTTCCCGGAACATGGGGCGGATGGCCACCGAAAACCTGATCCGCGACCTGGGACTGTAAGAAGGGAGACGCGCTATGAAGTACATCCTGGCCCATGACCTGGGCACCTCCGGCAACAAGGCCACCCTGTTCAGCGAAGAGGGACGGATGATCACCAGCGAGGTGTTCAGCTACGGCTGCCACTACTTCAACGGCAACTGGGCCGAGCAGGACCCGGAAGACTGGTGGCAGGCCATCTGCGTCACCAGCAAGAACCTGATCGACAAGGCGGGCATCGACGCCGGGGAGATCGCCGCCATCTCCTTCTCCGGCCAGATGATGGGCTGCCTGTGCGTGGATAAGCAGGGCAACCCCCTGCGGCCCTCTATCATCTGGGCTGACCAGCGGGCGCAGAAGCAGGCCGCTGCCCTGGGAGAGCACATCTCCCTGCGGGACTTCTACCACATCGCCGGCCACCGCAACAGCGCCTCCTACGGCCTGCAGAAGCTCATGTGGGTGCGGGACAACGAGCCGGAGGTATATGCCAAGACCTACAAGACCCTCAACGCCAAGGACTTTATCGTCCTGCGGCTTACCGGCAAGTTCTATACCGAGCCCTCCGACGCCACCTCCAACGCCTGTATTGACCTGAACACCCTCCAGTGGTCGGAGAAGATCGTGGCCGCCTCCGGCATCGACGGCGACAAGCTGCCTGAGATCGTCCCCTCCACCACCGTGGCCGGCGAGGTCACCCCCTGGGCCGCCCAGCAGACCGGCCTGAAGGTGGGTACCCCCGTAGTCATGGGCGGCGGCGACGGCCTGTGCTCCAATGTGGGCGCCGGCTCCATCAGCCCGGGCCGCACCTTCAGCTGCGTGGGCTCCTCCGCCTGGGTGGCCACTACCAGCGAAAAGCCCCTCTTTGACGAGGAGATGCGCACCTTCACCTGGGCCCACATCGTCCCCGGCCTCTACTCCCCCACCGGCACCATGCAGGCCGGCGGCAGCTCCTACAACTGGCTCAAAGGCCAGGTGGCCAAGTACGAGACCGCTGTGGCCAAGGAGCAGGGCATCAGCCCCTACGACCTTATCAATCAGGAGGTGGCCAAGAGCCCGGTGGGCTCCAACGGCGTCATCTTCCTGCCCTACCTGCTGGGCGAGCGGGCCCCCCGCTGGAACCCCAACGCCACCGCTGCCTGGCTGGGCCTGAAAATGGAGAACCAGCGCTGTGATTTGTTCCGTGCGGTGCTGGAGGGCGTCACCATGAACCTGAACATCATCCTGGAGTCCTTCCGCAAGAGCATCCCCATCGACGAACTGCTGGTGGTGGGCGGCGGCGCCAAGGGCCCCGTGTGGTGCCAGATGATGGCCAACGTGTATAACGCCCGCATCAAGGTCCCCGCCCTGCTGGAGGAGGCCACCTCCATGGGCGCCGCCGTCACCGGTGGCGTGGGCGTGGGCGTATTCAAGGACTTCACCGCCATTGACCAGATGCTGGAGATCCGGCAGACCATCGAACCCGATCCCGCCGCTGTGGCCG
Source organism: uncultured Flavonifractor sp. (assembly GCA_944385575.1). Lineage (GTDB taxonomy): Bacteria > Bacillota > Clostridia > Oscillospirales > Oscillospiraceae > Flavonifractor. Next base: position 6,938 of record CALWXT010000059.1, read on the forward strand.
CTTACCAGCCGGTGAAGGAGACCTTTGAGCTGTGCTACCAGTCCCTGCTGCCTGTCTATGAGCATATGGCAGCTCAAAAATAACGCTTATCTTGGAACAGGAGGAGATTACAATGAAGAAGGAACAGGTTCTTGCCAAGCTGCGGGAGTGCGGCCTGGTGGCAGTCGTCCGTGCCAAGGATGCCGATGACGCCAAGCGTATTGCCGAAGCCTGCATCGAGGGCGGCTGCGCCGGTATTGAGCTGACCTACACCACTCCCGGCGTCAACAGCATTATCGAGCTGATGGCCAAGGAGTATGACGGCACCGACTTCGTCATCGGCGCCGGTACCGTCATGGACCCGGAGACCGCCCGCATGGCCATCCTCTCCGGTGCTCAGTACGTGGTGAGCCCCTATTTCAATGCCGACACTGTCCGTATGTGCAACCGCTACCGCGTGGCCTGCATGCCCGGTGCCATGAGCATCGCCGAGGTTGTGGCCGGTATGGAGGCGGGCGCCGACATCATCAAGGTGTTCCCCGGCGAGCTGTTCGGTCCCAAGATCATCAAGTCCATCCACGGCCCCATCCCCCAGGCTGAGCTGATGCCCACCGGCGGCGTGTCCGTGGACAACGTAGAGGAGTGGATCCGCGCCGGCGCCGTGGCCGTGGGAGCCGGCGGCAGCCTGACCGCCGGCGCCAAGACCGGCGACTACGGCAAGATCACCGAGACTGCCAGAATCTTTGTGGAGAAGATCAAGGCTGCCCGGGCCGGCTGAGACGAGAGGGGGGGCGCAGCATGAATCCCATTGGGATGCACTATGGCTTCTGGAGCCACAACTGGGACGAGATCCAGTACATCCCCCTGATGGAAAAGCAGGCCCGGCTGGGCTTTGACATCAGCGAGGTGGCCTCCGCCGAGTGGGCCTACTACGATGACGCCAAGCTGCGGGAGCTGAAGGCCTGCGCCGACCACAACGGCCTGAAGATCACCTACTCCATCGGCCTGGAGCCCAAGTACGATCTGGCCAGCGACGACCCGGCGGTGCGGGAGACCGGCATCCGCCATGTCACCCGCATCCTGGAGAGCATGCCCAAGGTGGGTGCCACCGTGCTCAACGGTGTGTCCTACGCCGGCTGGCAGGCCATGCCCGACTACGGCATCACCATGGACGAGAAACGCCGCAAGGAGGACCTGGCGGTGGACTCCATGAAGAAGCTGATGAAAGTGGCGGAGGACAACGGCGTCCTCTACTGCTGCGAGGTGGTCAACCGCTTCGAGCAGTACCTGCTCAACACCGCCGCCGAAGGCGTGGCTTTTGTCAAGCGCCTGGAGAGCCCCAACGCCAAGGTGCTGCTGGATACCTTCCATATGAACATCGAGGAGGATGACCTGGTGCAGGCCATCCTGGACACCGGCGACCTGTTGGGCCACTTCCACACGGGCGAGCGCAACCGGATGCCGCCGGGCTCCACCCGCAGCCTGCCCTGGGAGGCCATGGCTGCCGCCCTGAAGCAGATCAACTACCAGGGTGCCCTGGTCATGGAGCCCTTCGTCCTCATGGGCGGCTCCATTGCCTATGACATCAAGGTGTGGCGCGACCTGGTGCCCGGTGCCGATGAGGCCAAGCTGGACCAGATGGCCGCCGACGCCTGCCGTTTCCTGAAGGAGCTTACCGCCTGAAAGGAGAAATGACCGATGCAGACTTCCAAGCTCTTTACTCTGCTGCCTGAGGATCTGGCCTGCACCCCCGACGGCATGGCCATCGACAAGGACGGCAACCTGATCCTCTCCTGCCCCAATTTTGCCGATTTGTCCATGCCCAGCTGCGTGCTCAAGATCGACAAGGACCGCAACATCAAGAAGTGGTTCGACGTTCCCCTCAACGAGTACAGCGGCGAGGCCCGGGCCATGGGCATCGAGTTCGGCCCCGACGGGGATTTGTACATGGTGGACAACGCCGGCTGGACCGGGGAGCCCCACATGGTCTTTACCGGCCGCATCCTCCGTCTGAAGCTCAATGACGAGGGCGTGGTCAAGTGCACCGTGGTGGCCGACAACATGGAGCACCCCAACGGCATCCGCATCTGGGGCGACTACATGTACGTCACCCAGAGCTGCATGACCCGCCAGAAGACCGACAGCGGCAAGCTGATGAGCTGTGTTTACCGCTTCCCCCTGGACGCCGAGGGCATCCACTGCACCAATACCCTGGCCGACCCGGATATCTTCCTCACCTTCATCACCGAAAACCCCAAGTGCCAGTACGGCGTGGACGGCATCGTGTTCGACCACGACGGCAACCTGTACGTGGGCAACTTCGGTGACGGCCTGGTGCATAAGATCACCTTCAACCCCGACGGCTCAGTGAAGGAAAACATCAAGTGGGCCCAGGACCCGGACAACCTGAAGTCCACCGACGGCATGTCCATTGATAAGTACGGCAACATCTACGTGGCCGACTTCTCCGCTAACGCTATCGCCAAGATCACCCCCGACGGGAAGGTGACGCGCATTGCCTGCTCCCCGGACACCGACGGCTTCAATGGTGAGCTGGATGAGCCCGGCGAGCCCTGCGTGTGGGGCGACAAGATCATCATTTCCTGCTTTGACCTGGTCACCGACGAGGAAAAGGTGAATACTGCCCACGAAATGCCCGCCACCATGGCCATGCTGGACGTGGAGCCCTGATAACCGCAAAAAAAGAGCGCTGCCGCAGGCAGCGCTCTTTTTTTGATTCAGTCGGGGATGTAGGCACGGATGCGGAGGGTGACCCCCAGTTCCTCCGTAATGGCCCGGCAGCGGGCGATATCCTCCTCTGTCTTGTCCTTGTCCACAATGGTCATCACCACGTGGGGCACATACTCCCGGCACTTTTTTGCAAAATCCAGCATGTCGTCCCAGGCCTTGGCCCCGCTCCGGGGCCGGGTGACGGCGCAGTATTCCTCCGGCGTGGAGCCGTTGAGGGAGATGGACACGGTGTCGATGCGGCCCTTCAGCTCCGGTGTCACGTCCCGGCCCAGGATGGCGTTGGCGTGGCCGTTGGTATTGATACGCACCGGGGGCAGGTTGGGCACCTTTGCCTTCAGCTGATCTACCAGCCACAGGATGTCGTCGGTGCGGTACATGGGCTCCCCAAAGCCGCAGAACACCAGCTCCCGGTACTTGGAAAAGTCCCGGGCCAGCAGGTCATCCAGGGCCTCCTGCCGGGTGGGCTCGTGCTCCAGCCACAGGTCGTCGGCGTAGATAGAGCCCTTGTGTCCATTGTGCCGCAGGCAGAACACGCAGGAGCAGTCACACTTGTTGGTCAGGTTGACATAAAGCGAACCCTCGTATTCATAGGAAATGGTCTCCATAACAGGTACCTCCTTTATTGGATGGCAAAAAACCGCTTGCCGTTTTCCAGGGTAATATTCAGCACTTCTTCGGTGGTCAGCCCCTTGAGCTGAGCCACCGTCTGGGCCATGAGGGGGATCAGGGTGGAGTCGCACCGGCGGCCCCGGTAGGGCTCGGGGGCCATGTAGGGGGCGTCGGTTTCCAGCATGATGCGGTCCATGGGCAGCCAGCGGATGATCTCCGGCGCCCTTCTGGCGTTGTGGAAGGTGATGTTGCCGGTAAAGGAGAGCATCCAGCCCCGATCCACCAGCACCTTGGCATCCTCCAGGCTGCCCGAGTAGCAGTGGAACACCCCCCGGGCGTTGGGATGGGCCCGCACCATGTCCAGGCAGTCCTTGTGGGCGTCCCGGTCGTGAACGATGGCGGGCAGATCCAGCTCCTCCGCCAGGGAGAGCTGGGCGTCAAAGAAGTCCCGGGAGTTGGCCCGGTCCTCCGGGGTTTTGACCCAATAGTAGTCCAGGCCGATCTCCCCCACCGCCACGCACTTCTGGTGGGCGCACAGGGCTTTTACCTGGTCCAGCTGGGAAAGGGCGACTCCTTCCAGGTTCTCCGGGTGGAAGCCGGCGGCAAAGTAGAGGTAGTCATACCGCTCCGCCAGGGCCATGGACTGGCGGGAACTCTCCAGATCGCAGCCGGGGCAGACCACCAGAGCCACCCCTTTTTCGGGCAGGGTGGAGAGCAGGGCATCCCGGTCGGCGTCAAAGGCGTCGTCATAGTAGTGGGCGTGGGTATCGAAGATCATAGAGGCCTCCTGTTGCCTTTTTTCTTATCATACCCCCTTTTTGACCCGTTGACAAGGGGGCGGAGGCTGTGGTATACTGCCCCAGGAAATACGGGAATGAGGTCCTCCCGGGGCATGCGCCCGAACCGCCGAACGGCTGATGACTTCTGCAAGTTTTTGCAGGGGGCATTGGCTTTTTTTGTGCCCTCTGGAAGGGATGATGTGTTATGTTAACAAGTATCGCCTATGTGCTGCTGCTGGGCCTGGGACTGGGTGCCCTGGCCCGGCTGGTCCGCCTGCCGCCCCTAGTGGGAATGCTGGCGGCGGGTATTTTGCTGGGGCCCTGCGTCCTCAATCTGCTCTCCCCCGACCTGCTCAATATCTCCGCCGACCTGCGGCAGCTGGCCCTCATCATCATCCTGACCCGGGCGGGCCTGAGCCTGGAGCTGGATGACCTGCGCCGGGCGGGACGGCCCGCGGTGCTCATGTGCTTCCTGCCCGCCAGCTTTGAGGTGCTGGGCATGGTGGTGCTGGCGCCCCGGCTGCTGGGGGTCAGCGCGCTGGACGCCGCCATTATGGGGGCGGTGGTGGGGGCGGTATCTCCCGCCGTCATCGTGCCCCGGATGCTCAAGCTCATGAGCGAGGGGTACGGCACTCAAAAGGGCATCCCCCAGATGATTTTGGCGGGGGCCTCGGTGGACGACGTGTTTGTCATCGTTCTCTTTACCTCCTTCACCTCCATGGCCCAGGGCGGCTCCTTCTCGGTGTCCGCCCTGGCAGGAGTGCCGGTGTCCATTGTCCTGGGGGCCGCCTTCGGCCTGGTGGTGGGCTTCCTGCTGGCAAAGTTCTTTGAAAAGCTTCACATGCGGGACTCGGTGAAGGTGGTGCTCCTCCTGTCGGTGGCCTTCCTGCTGGTGGCCCTGGAGGACGTGATCCCGGTGCCCTTCTCCGGGCTGCTGGCGGTGCTGGGTATGGGTCTGGGCCTGCGCCGTTGGCGGCTGCCGGTGGCTGAACGGCTCACCGCCAAGTTCGGTAAGCTGTGGGTGTGGGCGGAGGTCATGCTCTTTGTGCTGGTGGGTGCTGAGGTGGACCTGAAATATGCCGCCGCCGCCGGACTGGCCGCCGTGGCCACCGTGCTGGGGGTGCTGTGCTTCCGGGCTTTGGGCGTACTGCTGTGCGTGGCGGGGAGCAAGCTCACCAAAAAGGAGCGGCTTTTTGCCGTGCTGGCCTACCTGCCCAAGGCTACCGTGCAGGCCGCCATCGGCGGCGTACCCCTGGCCATGGGCCTTGCCTGCGGGCAGGTGGTGCTCACCGTGGCGGTCATTGCCATCCTGGTCACCGCACCCCTGGGGGCCCTGGCCATTGACGCCAGCTACAAAAAGCTGCTGGAGCGGACAGAGGAATAAAAAAGAGCGGCGCTGCATCGCAGCGCCGCTCTTTTTATCCTTTACTCAGCACAGACCGTAGCCGGCGGGGACCTTGTCGTCCAGCATGATGAGGTGGAGCTTCTCGGAGCCGTCGGGCTCATCCTTCACCGCGGAGATCAGCATGCCGTTGGACATAATGCCCATCATCTTCCGGGGCTTCAGGTTGGTGCAGGCCACCACGGTCTTGCCCACCAGCTCCTCGGGCTCATAGTACTCGTGGATGCCGGAGAGGATCT
>CALWXT010000060.1 GCA_944385575.1 uncultured Flavonifractor sp.
CGGTTGCGCACCTCATGGAACCGATCCAGCACCCGGCGCACACTTTCCACCGAATCGTCCACCGGGTTCAGGCCCAGCACCGCATCCCCGGCGCCGTAGGTCAGACCCTCCAGCAGGGAGGCCAGAATGCCGTCCGGGTCGTCGGTGGGGTGGTTGGGCTGGAGGCGGCAGGACAGGGTGCCCGGCAGGCCGATGGTGGTGTTGCAGTGGGCGGTGACCTTGATCTTCTTGGCGGCGTAGATGAGGTCCATATTGCTCATCAGCTTGGCTACGGCGGCGATCATCTCCGCTGTTAATCCCCGGCTCACCCACCGGATGGCGTCCCCGTCGTGGTTTTCCGCCAACAACCACTCCCGCAGCTCGGACACCGTCCAATTCTTGATCTGGTCGTAGATCTTCTCGTTTACGTCATCCTGGATGATGCGGGTGACCTCGTCCTCCTCGTAGGGTACGGCGGGGTTGTTGCGCAGGTCGGCCAGGGTGAGGTTGGCTACCACCACCTTGGCCGCTACCCGCTCCTCGGCGTTCTCGGCGGCGATGCCCGCCAGCCGGTCGCCTGACTTCTCCTCGTTTGCTTTGGCCAGGGCGTCTTTTACCGACTTGAATTCGTAGACATGCCCCAGCAGCTTGGTCTTGAGTATCATGTGATCGCTCCTTTGCGGCTACGATTTGTGAAATGCAAGGGTCTTGATAACGATGGGTAATACAGAACCCCCGGCTACCGGGGCCCCGATGTCGATATAGTCTCCGTTGTCCATCCCCACTCCGTCCAGGCAGAGCAGAGGGCCGGAGACCAGGGCGGCCATGGCCTGGCCCAGCACCTTGGCCTGGTCGGCCTCCACCGCCACGATGGGCACAAAGCCTGCTTGACACAAGGGCTCCAGACCATCCACAATGCCCCGGGCCAGCGCTTGGATGCGGGCATAGCTGGGGTTTTGTTCTCCCCGGAGGGCCAGAGCCAGCTGCACCAGCCCGCCCTGATCGGCGTACCAGCCCAGTTTGTCCCGGATGGCGGTGGACAATTCCTCCGCTGAGCCTGTTTCCTCCTGGGCGGTTAGCTTGAGAATGGGGATGCTTTTCAGAGGAAAGGGGATGTCCCGGTAGAAGATGGTGGAGCCGGACAGGTCGGTGGCGTGGCTGCCCGCCCCCACTACCGTGGCCCGGATGGTCTCCCCGCCCTGGAACCGGCCCACCTGCCGGAAGGCGGAGGAGGAAGCGATGGCCTGTCCCAGCAGTACCCCGATGTCCCCAAAGGCCAGCCAGTTCTCCGGTGGCTTGTCAATGCAGTCAGCTACGCCTCCGGAGAAGGACACCACCGGCACCGGCTCCGGCGTCCAGCTGGTGCCCTGGGTGAGGAAGGCGTCCAGCCTGTCCCGGCCGGGCCGCAGCCCCGCCGCCTGCTCCAGGGCCTCCACCATAGTCTGGATGACCGGCCTCAGCCCCTCTGGCGTGGCGGCCTCTCCCACCTGAGGAGTGGGACATCCGGCCCGGACGAATACCGGAGACACATAGGTGACCCGTCCGCCCCCATCCAGCTTGATGAGCCGCCCTCCCACGTCCAGACAGCCGGTGGCGGTCAGCTCCCCGTGGGCGTATTTGGCCAGGTTGGCGGTACCACCGCCGATATCAAAGTGTAATACTGTGGTGTGATGTTCCCGGGAGTATTCGTCTGCACCCGCTCCACGGGCGGCTAGGATGGATTCCAGGTCGGGCCCGGCGGTAGCAACCACAAAATCCCCGGCAAACTCCGACAGGGCGGAGAGTACCTCTCTGGCGTTCTCCTTCCGGGCGGTCTCCCCGGTGATGATGACGGCGCCGGTGTCCACCTGGTGGGGAGAGAAGCCCGACTTGCGGTATTCCTCTGCCACGATGTCCCGTACCCCGGCGGCGTCAATCACCGTGTCGGACAGCAGGGGGGTGAAGTGGATGCCCGAGCGGTAGAGCACCTCCCGGTCAGAGATGGCTACCCTGGGCACCGTAAAGGGTGCGGCACGGTTTTCCAGGGTCAGTCGGGACAGGATGAGCTGGGTGGTTGAGGTGCCGATGTCGATGCCCACCGATAACAGCTGCTCCCCCATCAGGCCAGCTCCTTCAGAATGGCCTTCACGTCGTCAGCGGTGACGGCTCTGGGGTTGGCGGGGGTGCAGCGGTCGGCCAGGGCGGAGGAAGCAATGGCATCGGCGTCGGTGCGTACTGTTTTCCCCTCCACTCCGCAGGAGGTGAGCTTGGCGGGCAGCTTCAGCTGGCTCCGCAGCCGATCCAGGGCGGCGGCCAGGGCCCGCCAGGTGGGGGTCAGGCCGCAGGCCTTTGCCAGCTTGCCATACTTCTTGGCGGCCTTTTCCTCTGCGGCATTGAAGCGGATGACATGGGGTATCAGCATGGCGTTGAGCCGCCCGTGGGGCACATGGTATCTGCCTCCCAGTGTGTGGGCCAGGCCGTGGCAGATCCCCAGACCGGCGGCGTTGAAGGCCAGCCCCGCCAGGTTGGAGGCCAGCAGCATATTTGCCTTGGCCTCCTGCTCGCCTCGGAAAGCGGCGGGCAAGTTTTCCCAGGCCAGGGCGAAGGCCTTTTCCGCCAGAGCGTCCGAGTAGGAGGTGGCGCGGTTAGCCACATAGGCCTCGGCGGCGTGAGTGAGTACGTCCATGCCTGTGTCCGCCGTTACAGAGGGGGGCACGCCCGTCAAAAAGGAGGGCTCCAGCACGGCCGTCTGTGGCAGCAGGCTGTTGTCCACCAGGGGGTACTTAATCCCCTTCTGACTGTCGGTGAGGACGGCGAAGGAGGTGACCTCCGACCCGGTGCCCGCAGTGGTGGGGATGGCCCAAAGGGGCGGGCGGAGGGTGGAGAAGTGGGCCATAGCTTTGGCGCAGTCCATGGGGGAGCCGCCCCCGAAGGCTACCAGGGCGTCGGGCCGGAACTCCTCCACCTTGTGCACGCCCTTGGCTACCACATCCAGGGGCGGGTCGGGGACCACATCGGTGAAGGTCTCCACCGTGCAGCCCGTCAGATGGGAGAGAATTTGATCCAGCAGACCCGAGTCGGCCAGAAATGCATCGGTGACCACCAGCACCCGACGCCCTGTCAGCTCACCCAGGGCGTCCAGAGCTCCCGGCCCGAAGCAGACGGTGGTGGGAACGCAAAATCGCTCCATTATGGCTTTTCCCTGCCTTTCCAGTGGTTTTGAGACAGGGTTAGTATGGGAAAAAGAGCAAAAAATATGTGCGGCCGGAGCCGCACAGGACAAAAATATGTCGGGCAGGGTATGCGCAGAGCATACTTTCAAGAACTCTTTTCCAGTGATATACTGGAATCAAAACAGGAGACAGGCAAACATGAAAGGGAAAGGTGATAAGATGAAAAAACTGGTGAGCCTGATCTTATGCCTGGCCATGGCGATAGCCTGGCTGCCGGCGGGGAGCCCCTTTGCGGCAGCGGCAGATTCCCCTTTTGACGGCGGTAGCGGCACGGCGGAGGACCCCTACCTGGTGTCCACAGTGGGAGATCTGAAAATAATGAGCGGCTATCCCAATAGCTATTTTCTGCAGGTAAGTGATATTGACGGAAGCAGCCTCAGCGGCGAGTATGCTGTATCGCAGCTTCCACAGGGGAGCGTCTATGATGGCGGAGGCCACGCCATCACAGGTTTGAACGTGCCTTTGTTTCGCAGCAATCACGGAACGATCCAGAATCTGACGCTTGAGGAGCCGTGGATCTATATCGATAAGCTCTCTTACTTCATTGATCATAATACGGATATATCCATTGGCGCGCTGGCATGTTCCAATAGCGGAACGATTCAAAACTGCCATGTGAGCGGGGGAAGGCTGTACCTCAAAACGTCGGACAATTATTCAAGACCTCCGGAGGAGGAACGTGTACTGCACCAGACGGCGGGTATGCTGGTGGGAGAAAACAGTGGCACGGTGAAAAACTGCAGCGGGACCTATAAGAAAACCAAATATTATGGGAGCGACAGCGGCGTATATACGTCGTGCAGTGCTTACGCCAATTATTTCACGATCCGGATCGTACAGGGGACCGGCGGACTGGTTGGATGGAACCGTGGCGGAAGCATGGAAAACTGTTACTGTGACTATTCGGTCCAGACAAGCAGTTCAGGGGACAATTCCATGTATTTTGACCTGACCAAGAGGAGGGGTGTCCTCTGCGGAAACAATGAGGGGACGATCAGCGGAAGTTACTTTGACGGGAATACCAGTGCCGCGAGTGGCGAGGGCTCTGTGGAGGCACAGCAGATGGCGGTGGGGCAGGACCTGGTGGACCAGCTCAACCGGGCCGGCGGCGAACCTTTCTGGGGCCTGAATGGGGACGGGTACCTGCAGATGAACGCCCGGTCCCTGGGTGTGTCGTCCACGCTCTCTTCCGGCAGCTACGATATGTGGATGCAGCCTGTGGAGTTTGAGCTTGCCCTAAATGAGAACGTACCGGACGGAGAGATCTACTATACGATTCTGGGGGAAGCGGAGGGCAGGCAACCCTATACTGGCCCCATCACGCGGGATCATGATACCGACCTTGTGGCCTACGGCCAGCTGAGTGATTCCGTCTATCAGGCGTCGTACTATTCCTATCTGAATCTGCGGCATCCGGTGCGGGCCGATCCCGGGGAGGGCACCTATGACAAGCCCATCCAGGTGAAGCTGGATGCCGGGCAGGATGGTGCGGAGATCTACTATACCACCGACGGTTCCGACCCCACCACCAGCAGCAGCCGGTATCCGTATAACGATAACGATGTCGACCCTGTCAAGATCCTAGGCACCACCACACTCAAGGCGGTGGCGAAGGTAGATGGCGTTTATGGGGATGTCATGACCTATCATTATGTCATTTCCCCCGCTGTTACCGCCCAGCCCGGGGAAGGGGAGTATGACCAGCCCATAGAAGTGACGCTGGATGTGAGGGACGGCTACGAGATCTGGTACACCATGGACGGCAGCGATCCCACCCAGGGAACGGGCATCAAATACGAAGCCCCCATCACCATCTGTCAGACCACAGACCTGAAGGTCGTGGCCGCCCGGGAAGGGAAATGGGGTGAGGTGAAGACCTTCTCTTACCGTTATCCCCAGGTGACGATCACAGCGGAGCCGGGCGAGGGAGAGCAGACGGACGCTGTCCATGTTGCCCTGACGTGCAGCGCAGACTATGCCCAGCTGTTTTATCAGCTGGACGACGGCGAGGAGCAGGCATATACCGGTCCTATTGATATTTTTGAAACGGCTACGCTGACCGTCTATGCCCGATATGACGACCAGCTCCTGGCCACGGAGACCTATACCTACACATTGCCGGAGATAGAGATCAAGGCCACGCCGGAGCCCGGTAACTATCCATCCATCCAAACCATCACGCTCTCCTGCAACAGATCGGAGGCGGAGCTTTACTATAGCATAGGTTCCTCGACCGTATCGTGGGATGGAATACGCTATACTGGACCCTTTGAACTGGATCACTCGGCCACCGTCTGGGTGGAGGCCCGGATGGGGGGTGAAACGGTGGCGAGGAAGTGGTTTGACTACAAGGTGGATGTACCGAAAGTGACGGCCGACCCGGCGCCCGGGGACCTGAAAGCGCCGCTGGAGGTGGAACTGACCACCGATCCGGCCTATGAGATCTGGTACACCACGGACGGCAGCGACCCCAAGACCAGCGGAAAGAAATATGAAGGACCCATCTCCATCGACAAGCCTGTTGCCACTGTGATCCGCGCGGTCCCCAAGTCCATTGATTTTGAGGACACCTGGGGGACGACCAGCGACTTCCGCTATACCTTCAACTCCCAGAAGGTGGAGGTATCAACGGTGCGTATAGTAAAATGGGCGGATTATGAAGCCAACATCAGATATTACAGTACTCTGCCGTACGACAAGACGGTGGATGTCTGTGTGGCGGCCTACTACAATGGGGAAATGCTGGGAACGGCAGTAAAACAGGTCACCCTGACCAAAAACAGCTCGACGACGGTCGAGATCAATTATCCCTATGACCCGTATACACAGCTCCCCAGCGGCGCGGTCTTCAAGGTGTTCTGCCTGGACAGTGAAACACTGGAGCCCTGTACCGAGCCATACACCTGCTCCGCTTACAGCATCCCGACCTACGAGCGGCTGCAGGAGATTATTGTTGAACCCACTTCCATAGAAGGGTATGTGGGGGACTATATTGGCTTCGAGATAATGATCCGCAAAACCAACAGCAAAGAACCTGTGAAGGCGAACGGCAGCTGGGAGATCAGCGACAGGAGCGTAGCGGTCGTGACCGGCGATGACTGGAGACATGTGAACCTGAAGAGTCCGGGCACCACCACCTTGACCTGCTCCTATTCGGATGCCAGCATTACCAAGACGGTGGAGGTCCCCATTACCGTCAAGGAGTCTGTATATCAGCCGGAGTTCCTGGCCGATCCCACGGCCGAGCCCCTGCCGGAGGATGCCATTCCCATCTCTAACGCCGAAGAACTGGCGGCGCTCAGTGACTCGGCGGATGGGGCCAATACTAGGGGTAAGACCTTCTATCTGACCAATGATATCCAGCTTACCGGTGAATGGGAGCCTGTTCGCGGTTTCCAGGGGACACTGGACGGCAGAGGACACAAGATCAGCGGCCTGTATATTTCCTCCATGTACGGAGAGGGCGAGCAGCTGGCGGGCGTGTTTGGCTCCGCCTATAATGCTGCCTTTAAAAACCTGGCGGTGGAGATCGACTCCCGGGGCATCAGAGCGTTGAAGCGTGGCGATGCGGCTTATGCCGGCGGCCTTGTGGGAAACTCCAAGAATACCGACTATATCAACTGCTATACCACCGGCGGGCGGATAACCGCCCAGGGGGACGCGACCTATGCCGGCGGCTTGGTGGGCTGGCTGATGAACGGCCCGGAGAACCGGGTGGTCAACTGCTTCTCCGACTGCGAAGTAAATGCGGAATCTCAGAAGGCGACAGTCACCAATCTCTGTGTGGCCGGCGGCCTGATCGGCCAGCTGGAGAGTTCCAATGCCAATCAGATGACAGAGCTCTCCCGGTGCTACTTTACCGGTGAAGTGGAGGCTTGGTATACAGCGATGGGAACCTCCAAACAGTTCAACCACTGTTCTGGCGGCCTGGTGGGCATTGCTTCCCGTGTGGCGATCAGCGACAGCTTCTCCCAGGGCAAGGTGGCTGTGTCAAAGTATTATGATACGGTCACCCCCATGGTGGTGGGCGGCCTGGTGGGCAACGCAATGGAGTCCACCATCTCCCGGTGCTATGCCTCCGGAACAACATACGCCCGCGCGGCCATGTCCGGTACCAGCACAAGTGGTACATATATAGGCGGCCTCTATGGTGTTCCCACGGTCGACTCCCTGGCTACCAATTCTTACCGGGTGGCGCAGGAGGTCAATGGCAACTGGCATTCCAACCCGACATACAACAATGCGGGGACAGAGCTGACATACGACCAGGCGGGAGACGCGGGATTCTATTCCGGCTTTGACTTCACCAACACCTGGACGATCACCGAGGGTGCCTTCCGGGGCAAACCCCACCTGCAGTATCAGGACTGAATCCTTCCACAGACGCAAAACGGGCGGGCAGGTTTATAACCTGCCCGCCCTTTTGTTTTGTTTGTCTCAGCCCTCCAGCTTGTCCACCCGGCGCTGATGGCGGCCGCCCTCAAATTCCGTGTTGAGGAAGACGTCCAGGATCTTGTCGGCCATGTTGTTGCCGATCAGCCCGCCGCCCATGGCCAGCATGTTGGCGTTGTTGTGCCGCCGGGTCATCTCGGCGGACAGAGGCTCGCTGCACAGGGCGCAGCGGATGCCCTTCACCTTGTTGGCGGCCATGGAGATACCGATGCCGGTGGTGCAGATGACGATGCCCCGGTCGCATTCCCCGCTGGCTACCGCCTGGGCGGCCGCCCGGCCGAAGTCGGGGTAGTCGCAGCTTTCGGAAGTGTAGCAGCCGTAGTCCTTGTAGGCCAGGCCGTGGGCGTCCAGATACTGCATCACGTGCTGCTTCAGGGCCAGTCCTCCGTGGTCGGAACCCAATGCGATCATGTCAAAAACTCCTCTCTTATTACAGCTTGTGGAACACAGGCTTATGCTTGTCATAGGTGCAGACATACCGGAAGCCGCAGTGGGCCATCAGCTCCAGCGCCTCCCGGATGCCCTTGCCCACGCCGGAAGGCACATGGGCGTCGGAGCCGACGGTGAGGATCTCGCCGCCGCACTCCCTGTACAGCGCTAGGATAGGCTCCCACTCGGCGATGGTGCGGCCCCGGTAGGTGTTGACCTCCATGCCCCGCCCGTTTTCCACAGCGGTGCGGAGAATGGCGCGGATGCGGTCATAATACCGCTCCAGTGAGACCGGCACATCCATGTACCGCAGAGGGTAGATGATGTGGGCCAGCACGTCATAGTAGGGGGTGCCCGCCAGAACGGCCATGGAGGTGAAGTAATCGTCCAGCGCGGCATGGCAGGCGTCGGCGTCGGGGTAAGGGACGTAGTAGAAGTCGATGCCCCCCTTTTCCGGGCGCAGGTTGTGGATGGAGCCCAGCACGAAGTCCACCTCCGGACGGCTGACGATAGCCTTGGCCGCCTCGGGGTCCAGATGAGCCATGCCCAGCTCCAGACCCAGCTTTAAGGTGAGCTTTGGGGCAAACTGGGGGACAACTTCCCGGTACTGAGCCACGGCCGGGGGCCAGTCGTAGTGATGCACCGGCGTGCCGTGTACGTCCAGCAGGTCGCAGTGGTCGGTGATGCACAGCTCGTCCAGCCCGGCGTCCACCGCCGCCTGGGCCATCTGCTCCAGCGGGGTGTCACTGTCGGGGGAGAGCCGGCTGTGGGTGTGATAATCAGAACAGTACATAGACAATCTCCTTTAAAACGGCCAGGACGGGAACCAGCGGAGGACGCAGGTGCCGTACCAGGTGGGATAGGTGATGCCTACCAGCACCGGGTAAAACAGAGCGTACAGAGCCACCGCCCCGCCGGTGACGGCGTACATGGCCGGTTTCCAGCGGATGAGCTCCTCTTTCTGGGCCAGGGTGTGGAACACATAGCACAGAGCCAGGATGAGGAACAGCACCGAGGGGAAGTAGTGGTAGGCGAAGGTGATGCGCCCGATAAAGAGCCAGGGCACCAGCTGGGCCAGATAGCCGATGAAGATGAACAGGGCCCTTCCGCTGCGGCGGACGATGCCGTGGAAACCGCAGGCCAGGATAGCCAGCAGACCGCCCCAACACACCACCGGGTTGACGAAGGCGGCAAAGCGGGTGGTGACCCCAGATACCGAGTTGTCCATATAGTAGAGAATGGGACGGATGTCCAGCAGCCACTGGTACCACCGGGAGGAGTAGGGGTGGGTGTCGGTGACCCCCTGATGGTAGGAGAGCATATACTTCTGGTTCTCCCACATCTCATGGATGAGGTTGCGCAGGGAGGTGTCCCCGGAGGCGGCCGCGTAGGGCAGGTAGGACAGAGTGTAGATCACGGCGGGAATGATCGCAAAGACCAGCACGGAAAAGGCCAGGATTTTTACCGTCCAGCCGACACGCTCATGGCGGCTCTCCTCCGGCCACTGGCGCAGCTTGAGCACCAGCCCCAGGAAGTAGAGCACTACCAGGCCGGTGCAGCCGTAGATCACCGTCCACTTGGAGGCGGCCCCGATGCCCCAGAACAGCCCTGACAGGAACAGGGGCAGGGCGCAGGTCTTGAAGGAGGTCCCGGCGGGGAGCACCAGCCACCGGTACATAAACCAGTACATCAGCAGGATGAAGAAGAAGGCGTAGGTGTCGATGGTGGCCAGCCGGGTCTGGGTCAGGTGCATGAAGTCGGCGGCCAGCAAAATGGTGCCGCAGGTGGCGATGGAGGTGCGGCCAAACAGGTTTTTCAGGAACACATACAGCAGAGGCAGCATCCCCACGCCGAACAGGGTGCCCATGAACCGCCAGCCGAAGGGGGTCATACCGAACAGCCGGATGCCGATGCTCATGATGAGCTTGCCCAGGGGCGGGTGGGTGATCTCGTAGGGGTAGACGCCCCGGATATGCTCGTAGGCGGTGCGGGGGTGGTAGATCTCATCAAAGTAGGCGCTGTTCATATAGGTGATGGCCTCAGGTACCAGCGTCTGCTCGTCAAAGAGAGGATTGGTGGCGTCGCTCAGATCCACAAAGTTGCCATCCATATCGAAGAAGGCCAGCTCGTCCAGCTCCAGCAGCTCCTTGTTGGCCTGGCCGGTGATGCGCAGGTAGCGGATATACTGGGGATTGTCAATGACGATCTCATTCCACTTGAACAGCTGATTGTAATTCTGGGTCATGGCATAGCTGGCGCCGTAGCCCGCCGGGTCGGCCCAGTAGTAGCCGGTCACCTTGCTGGCATCCTCCGGGTCGTCCTTCCGCTGCCACAGGGAAAGCCAGTTTACGCCGTCTGTGGAAATCTCAATCTGATATTTTCCCGTGCCAAGACCGGAAAAATACCAGATCTTGGACACCTGGACCTCCTCCGACAGCACGAAGGTCTGGGCGGTCTCGTCCCCAAAGTCGCGGGGGCTCTGGGGGGTTTCCGTGTCGCCCAGATGGGCGAAGGCGGTGACGGCATAGATGGCGGTGATGATGAGAAGGGGAATGGCGTCCTTTTTCACCATGGGATGGCAGGTGCCGGCAAAGGACAGCCGCTTCTTCACCGGCGCGGGGGCCAGTTGCTGGGCCAGGGGCTGCCGCTGGGTCTGGATATACCAGGCAAAGAAATAGAACAGGGCCGCCACAGTGAGGACGGGAAACAGATAGACGATATATCGAATGGGACCCACGGGGAAACACCTCCAGATCGGGGGTAAAAAATAAGAGGATGAGTGTACACTCATCCTCTTATTTTATTTCTTCTTCTTCTTTTTGTCAAAGAAAGATTTCACGCTGTCCACCGGGCCCGGTTGAATCTCGCCCATGGCTTCGCCATAGGCACGCAGCGCCTCCTTCTGCTCGTGGCTCAGATTGGTAGGCACCTGCACGTTCACGGTGACGTACTGGTCACCACGGCCCCGGCCGTTGACGCTGGGGATGCCCTTGCCCCGCAGGCGGAAGGTGGTGCCGGGCTGAGTACCGGCGGGCAGGTTCCACTTCACCTTGCCGTCGATGGTGGGGATCTCCAGCTCCGCGCCCAGGGTGGCCTGGAGGAAGGTGACCGGGTGGTCTAGGTATACCGATGTGCCCTCACGCTTAAAGAAGGGGTGAGGACGGACTGTGACGCTGATGAGCAGGTCGCCGGCAGGCCCGCCGTTGCGGCCCGCGCCACCCTGCCCCCGGAGGGAGACAGCCTGACCGTTGTCAATACCGGCGGGAATGCTGACGGTGATCTTCCGCTGCTTCCGGGTGGTGCCGGTGCCATTGCAGGACTTGCAGGGCTGGTGGATGATCTTGCCTCTGCCGCCGCACTTGGGACAGGTGGTAGTGGTGGCGAAGGTAAAGGCGCCGCCGCCCCGCTGGATGCGGACGGTGCCGCTGCCGTGGCAGTCGGGGCACACCTCGGCGGTGGTGCCGGGGGCGCAGCCGGTGCCGTGGCAGTCGTCGCAGGTCTCGGTGCGGTTGAGTACGATCTCCTTCTCGCAGCCGAAGGCGGCCTCCTCAAAGGTGATGGTGACCGCGGCCCGCAGGGTTTCGCCCTTCATGGGGCCGGTGCGCTGACGGCTGGAACCGCCGCCGCCGAACCCGCCGCCAAAGAAGGAACCAAAGATGTCGCCCAGGTCAATGTCGCCCATATCAAAGCCGCCAAATCCGCTGCCGCCGTTGAATCCGCCGGCGCCGAAGTTGGGGTCTACCCCCGCATGGCCGAACTGGTCGTACTTGGCCCGCTTCTCCTTGTCGGACAGCACCTCGTAGGCCTCGTTGACCTCCTTGAACTTGGCCTCGGCATCCTTGTCGCCGGGGTTCAGGTCGGGATGGTATTTTTTGGCCAGCTTGCGGTAGGCCTTTTTCAGCTCATCGTCAGAGACCCCTTTGGATACCCCCAGGACCTCATAATAATCTCGTTTCTGTTCAGGCATTGGTGTTCACCTCTTTACACACGGAAAGCAGCGGGGGCTTCCCCCCGCCGCTCCGAGCCGTCATCAATTACTTCTGGTCGTCGTCCACGACCTTGTAGTCGGCGTCCACCACGTTGGGGTCGGTGTTGGCGCCGCCGGCCTGGCCGCCGCCGAAGTTGGCGCCGCCCATGTCGGGGCCGGGCTGACCGCCCTGGGGGTTGGCCTGCTGATACATCTTCTCAGCCACGGGGTAGAAGGCCTTGGTGGTCTCCTCGGTGGCGGCCTTGATAGCCTCGATGTCGGTGCCCTTCAGAGCTTCCTTCAGCTTGTTCAGAGCGGCCTCCACATTGGCCTTATCGCCGGCGTCGATCTTGTCCTTGGCGTCCTCCAGAGCCTTCTCGGTCTGGTAGACCACCTGGTCGGCCTGGTTGCGGACGTCCACTTC
>CALWXT010000061.1 GCA_944385575.1 uncultured Flavonifractor sp.
ATCGCCCTCTGCGTCATACCGGGTTTCCGTTACCACCGTTTCCGTGAGCGTGTACTGGCGGTCAAAGAGCATTTGCAGGGTGTCCTGCACCTCGGCCAGCGTCCATTCCCCCTCATGCCATGCGCTGATGATGGACAGCAGCACATAGGGATCGTGTTCTATTTCATCGAGGTCGAAATGGTATTCGTCGTAGCTGTGGGTGCTCTCGTAGGTGTCCAGATAGTTTTGCAGCTCTGCCTCCAAAGCACAGTAAAATAATAGTGCTGGAACGTTGCACAGCGTTCCAGCACTATTGTTTATAGGAGGCTAATGTGTACTGAGTTTAGCCTTCCATATGCGCGGATAAATCCATTCTACAGACGGCACGGATATAGGCGCAGCTGTGATGTTCCTCTGCGCTGTACAAAAGATTTCATAACGCCGCAGTGTTTCCATAGGCAAACCGCTTCTTCATTTTTCTGTCCAGACGAGGATGAGGATGGACAAGGCATGGAGACCATAGCGGCAGGCCTGCTGTGCCGGGGCTATCAGCTGCGGGATCAGAGTTATTTTCTCAAGGGCAACCACATCCCCGGCTTCGTGGGAAGCCTGACCCTGGACAGTACCTGTTTGTCCGGGTTCCACCGGACTTTGGCCGATGCACTGCTGTACTTCTCCGGTTATTCAGGAATCGGCATCAAGACCGCCCTGGGTATGGGCGGCATCAGGCATCTGTTTTGCAGCAGGTAGAAGGAATGTCCATCCGGTGGGGAGCCTCTATTGGCTGGACATAGGGGGCGCACTGGGATGAATGCGTGGGCAAATTCCGCAGCTCGAACAGAAAAGTGGCCTTGAAACCCTAGGGTTTCAAGGCCACTTTTTTATGTTTTTCTTTTGCGAATGCCGTTACAAATCAAATACCTGGACGGGTGAAACGTTTTTCAAACATGGCTTAATCCGGTGTAGAGAGGCGTCCCTCCTGCAGATATAGGAGCTTGTCGGATACAGAGATAACATCCGCTTCGGACATACTGAAAAGAACAAGCGTTATCCCCTCGTCCTTAAGCATACAGAGGGGCGATTGGATATACATTCGCAGAGACATGTCGCATCCGGCAAAGGGCTGTTCAATAAAGACGAGCTTGGGGTGCATCAGCTGTATGCGGTAGTACAGCAGGGTATAGAGGGAACGGTGCTCCAGCTGATGTAGATTGTTGGCGAAAATATCCTGCCCGATAATGTCCTGATACTCTTTTATGATAGGGCGCAATGGAGAAGGGATCGCTGTCGGAAGCCGGCATGTAGACCGGGATTGTCTCCTTGGGGGTGCCGTAAATCCCGTAATTCTCCTTCTCATAGAGCAGCACCCGGAACGGCGCTTCCTTGCTGCCGCTGGTGTCGTAGTTGGCGTAGAGGGTCATGAACTGCTCCGAGCGGTCGGCGTCTAGATTGAACACGATCTGGCCGTCCTTATAGCTGGCAGAGAAGCCGAGGACGCCGCTGCGCATGCGGATGCTCTCAATGGCGGCGCCTTCGACGGCCTTGCCGCTGACGTCCACAGAGTTGCCGAAGAAGTCGGTCACACCGGAGCCGGAAGCGCTGCCGAAGGAGACGCTCAGACTGGTGCCGTCCACACGCTGCACCGGGTACCACAGCACCAGGTCATTGCCCACGGTATTCATGTGCAGCTGGTCGGCGGTAAACTCCTTGCCGTTGACGGTGATAGTTGTGCCGTCAGCCACCTTCACCAGTTCGCTGAAGCGCAGGGTCACAGGGACCCGCTGCCCGGGATAATAGGTCCCCTCCGGCGCGGTGACGCTGTATAGCACGGGCTGGGTATCGTCATTGAGCAGCTCCACCACGCAGTCCTGCACGGTGGCAGTACCGCTATGGGGATATGCAGAGGCAGAGTAATGGGAAAACGGGTCTTCAAAGAACAGCCCGTAGGGGATGGCGTCGCCTTTGGTGCTCCAGCCCTGGAACAGGAATTCCACAGGGAGGTTGTTTTCCATCTCTAGATTATTTGGATGCTTCTCCCATTGCAGGACCATTTCCCCATTTGCCAGCCGGACGGTATAGTCCTTGCTGGTATCGCTGCTGTTTACCGGCAGATACCAGCGATCCTTTTGGACATTGGGCGTACTGGGGTAATAGGGCACCGTGGCAAATGCAAGGCCGGTGTCGCTGGTCTGAACCAGTTTACCGGAGACCTGGAATTTGACCGCGTTGACCTCGGTGATCGCCACCGGGTTCCCCGATGCGTCCTGGAGGCTGTTTTGCAGCAGCTGGCGCAGGGAATCGATCTGGCGGACCCGGGTGCCGTCCGTGTCTAGAAAACGGAACCGCGCCTGAGCCCACTCGTCGCCATTGGGTGTTCCATCGTTCGAAATGCTCATCTCGTCGGACACAGCGGCTTCTGTATCTGAAATGTTTCCCGGCCCGTTCACAGTCGAGGTCAGCATGATGGTGTGGTGGTCGTTATAGTTGCTGCCGTCCCAGAACACCAGGCCGCCGGTGGGGTTGGAGAAATGCAGTGCGCCGGCCAGGTTGCCGTAGAAGCCAGGCTCTGTGGCGCCATAGTAATCTCTGACTGCGCAGACCTGAATCCTAACATTATTGCTGGAGCCGCCGGCTTCCGTGGCCGGTAGTGTACAGCTCCAGGTGGCAGTGGGGTTGTCTTTGGTCAGCGTCACGGAGATGACGCCAGCCGAGGGGACAGAGACCGATACGTCCACACGCTCCGAGATAGTGCCCAGGCTGCCCGGGTCCAGCGTGAGATCGAAGCTGACAGTCTCTCCGCTCTGGGTGTTATGGCGTATATAGAAGTAGCCGGAATAACCGTAGTTGTAGCCGCTTTCCAACGGGATCTCCTGGAGCTGGGAGACATCCACGACCTTGTTGTTCAAAAAACTTACCGGCTTGTCCTCAGCCGCCATAGGCGTAAGGCCCTGGGTCTGAAGCTGGTCCAGCAGGCTGTTGAGGGATCGCAGGGATTCCTCAGAGAAGGTCGTACCGGAGAAGTAGGTCTCCTGGATCCGCTGAAGTTCCCGCTCGATCTCCAGAATGGTCTTGAGATCGCCCAGGGCGATGGGTGTGCCGTCCACGTAGCCCACCCGGCTCAGATCCGTGTCCGGATCTTCCAGAAGGGCCTCCGCCTCGTCCAGGGTATACTCCTTCCCGTCCAGGGAAAGGGTATAGTCGGTTTTCAGCTGGCCATTTTCATCCAGCAGGCCCAGCTGCTCCAGCATGGCCCGAGCCTCCTCGGTGGTGCCGCCGGTCATGGCCGCCAGCTCATCCAGAAGGGCCTGGTTTTCCGCCGGGGTGTTGCGCAGCAGATCACCCACGGATGCCCAGGCTGTGCCGGGCAGCATGGACAGCGCCATCACAAGGCACAGCAGCAGTGATACAATTCGTTTCTTCATACAGTTCTCTCATCCTCTCCCTCAAGTCAGTCCATCTGCATGGAGTCCAGCAGTTCGTTGATCGAGGCGCGGACACAATGCACTCCGTTGTCCCAGACCACCTCGCTGCCCACCAGCCTGGCCGTGCTGAACAGACCTGGTGTGGACAGCCGCCCAAAACGGATGGCACGGACTCTTCGCTTCATGTCTACGATGGCCTCGCTGCCGTTGTGGAACTGAAGCCTGAGCTGGTATTCCGGCAGCACCTGTAAGGTTACGCCACTTGGACCCATGGAAACGCCTCCTTCCTTATAAAATAAAACAACGTGGGATTCTGTACTTCTATCATACAGAATCCCACGCTGTTCCACATCCCCCGAATGGGGGATTTTTGGGGGCTATTTTTGACGAATCATGAAATGGACCTTCCCCTTCAGGGATGGGGAGCGGCTTTGGATTTTGCCCCGTGAGCGATCCCCACTACGGTGCCCGTCAGGGCAAAGAGGGCGATGGCGTTGGGAATGACCATCAGGTTGTTGAACATGTCGGTGAGCTCCCACACCAGGTCGTTGGACATGAGGGTACCCAGGAAAATAAAGATCAGGGCCACGACGGCGTAGACCGGAGCGGCCTTTTTGCCGAACAGATAGATCACGTTGATCTTGCCGAACATGTTCCAGCCCAGTACGGTGGAGAAGGCGAAGAAGAACAGGCAAACCGCCACGAACATGGCGCCGCCCGACTGGCCGAATACGGTGCCGAAGGCGGTCTGGGCCAGGTTGGTCTTGCTGATCCCCTCCGGGATGACGCCGGTGTGGAGGATGCCGTCGCTGGTGTAGAGGGTGGAGATGACCACCAGGGCGTTGAGGGTGAGTACCACGAAGGTGTCGATGAACACGCCGATCATGGCCACCACGCCCTGCTCATGGGGGTCTTTCACGTTGGCCTGGGCGTGGGCGTGGGGGGTGGAGCCCATGCCGGCCTCATTGGAGAACAGGCCCCGCTTGGCGCCCTGGCTGATGGCGGTCTTGATGGCGTAGCCGAAGCCGCCGCCGATGATGGCCTGGGGCTGGAAGGCGTAGCGGAAGATCATGGCGAAGGTTTCCGGGATGTAGCGGTATCTGGCCACGAGCACCGCCAGGCTGCCGGCCAGGAAGATCACCGCCATGACGGGCACCAGCTTTTCCGTCACGGCGGCCAGGCGGTTGATGCCGCCCAGGAAGATCACCGCGCAGATGATGACCAGAGCAATGCCCACCACCCAGGAGGGTACATGGAAGGCGGTCTGGAAGGTGGAGCCGATGGAGTTGGACTGGACCATGCAGCCCATGAAGCCCAGTGCCAGGATGATGGCCACGGCGAAGAAGCCGGCCAGGAACTTGCCGAAGGCGCCCTTGAAGGCGGTGGTGATGTAGTAGACCGGGCCGCCGTGAATGTTGCCCTGCTCATCCACCACCCGGGTCTTGATGGCCAGGGTGGCCTCGGCATAGATGGTGGCCATGCCGAAGAAGGCGATGACCCACATCCAGAAGATAGCGCCGGGGCCGCCGGTGAGGATGGCGCCGGAGGCGCCCACGATATTGCCGGTGCCCACCTGGGCGGCGATGGCGGTGGCCAGAGCCTGGAAGGAGCTCATGCCCCGGTCCTGCCGCCCGCCCCGCAGGGACAGGTTGCCGAATACCTTCCGCATGCCTTCACTGAAGCAGCGGATCTGAATAAAGCGGGTACGGATGGAGTACCACAGTCCCACCCCGATCAGCAGAAAGACCAGGATATAGCTGGACAGGGTGACGTTGATGTCGCAGACGATGGGGTAGAGCCAGGCTTCCAGTGTTTCTAACATAGTGTTTCCTCTCCTCTTTTCTCAAAAAAACAGGCCGTGGATCCACCCACGGCCTGAAAACAAACAAGAGCCCCGGCCGGACCCCATGGCCCCGCCGGTTTTGTTTATCCTCTGTCCTTTTGCCTGAGAGATTGGCGGCCTGCGCCGCTTTGCCCCTTCGGCACCCAGTTCATGAGCTTCTCCAGAGTGACATTCACGCACAGTCTTTGTTCCTGACCGGAACGCCTGAGAGTGTTATTCCTTCGGCAAGCCAATGCTTTTTCCTGGGCGCTTCAACTGTCCTGTTTACTTGTGGAGGACATTATAGCGCCATAGACGGACATTGTCAAGTATATGGTTTGCATGCGGCACATAATATGCCAAATTTTATCACTCGTCCCGCCAGGAAACTGTTGAGAAAAAAGCCGGTATCTGTTAGCATAGGGCGTAGACCCCAGCAAAGGAGAAAATGCGGCTTGAACGAACTTTGGTTTACGGTTTTGATTTGCTTTCTGGCTGGCGCCGGGGCGGGACTGGGCACCGGTTTTGCGGGGATGAGCGCGGCCACGGTGATCAGCCCCATGCTGGTCACCTTTCTGGATGTGCCGGCCTACGACGCCATAGGCATCGCGCTGGGCAGCGATGTGCTGGCCAGCGCGGTGAGCGCCCGAACATATGCCAAAAGCGGCGCCATTGACATCAAAAACGGGTTAGTAATGATGTGCGGGGTGCTTATCATGACCACGGTGGGGAGCTGGCTGTCCACCATGGTGCCCAACAGCACGCTGGGCAACTTCTCGGTGATCATGACCCTGATTCTGGGCCTGCGGTTTCTGATCCTGCCGGTCACGTCCCCCAGCCGCACGATACAGGGCGGCAGCCGGGCGATACAGATTATCAAGGGAGCCGTGGGCGGCGCCTGCATCGGCCTGATCTGCGGCTTTTTCGGCGCGGGCGGCGGCATGATGATGCTGATGGTGCTGACGGTGGTGCTGGGCTATGAACTGAAAACCGCGGTGGGTACCAGCGTATTCGTAATGACCTTCTCTGCGCTGACCGGCACAGTGAGCCATTTTGCCCTGGCAAGCCACATGCCGCGCCTGGATCTGCTGGCTATGTGCGTGGTATTTACCCTCATTTGGGCGCAGATCGCGGCTAAGATCGCCACACGGGCGGATGCCCGGCTGCTGAACCGGCTGACGGGCGTGATCCTCACCGTGCTGGGCATCATTCTGATTGTCATTTCCTTCTGGTAAGATATGATAAAAATGGGGCGAAAAACATGGTAAAGACAAAATGGAAGAAAATCGGTGTGATCGTGCTGATCGTCGCGGTGGTGCTGGCGATTGCCATTCCGGTCATTGTGCTGGCGGTATCGAAGTACTTTACCGCTCAGGAGCACACCGTGCGTACCGACTGGAGCTTTGAGACGGGCAATGTCATCGCTGAGATGGACCAGTGGCAGGTGGATTTTGCCGAGGCGGAGCTGGGAGATGGCCTGCGGGCCATCCAGCTGGTGCCTCAGGACATCGAGGAGGAGGGCTTCAGCTATTATGACCTGGGGGTGCAGGAGCGGGTGGACGGCGCCCTGGAGGAGCTGAAGCACACGGGGGACATGACGTGGACGGCCACCACGCCGCTGGCGGTGCTCAACCCCTACGGCACTGGGAGCAACGGACTGTATCTGTATTTTGAGACCGAGCGGGCCACTGCCGTCAGCTATACGGTGCACGTGGACAGCGAGGATATCCCCGACTTTACCGCCGACGCCGCCGACAGCTCCGGGCAGGAGTATTCCCGGACCCACGAATTCCAGGTGATCGGCCTGGTGCCTGGCGAGACCAACTATGTCACCCTGACCATGACCGGCAGCTGGGGCAATACCCGGCAGGTGGTGCGCTTCCGGGTGGACATGCCGGAGACCAGTTCGGGCTATGCCACCCGGCTGGAGGTGACCGACGGTCCCTCCGAGGCGGAGCAGGCGGAGGGCCTGTTCACCATGATGCGGGTCAACGGCTACCTGGGCTATGGCTTCTTCTACGACAACGACGGCATCCTGCGCTACGAGATGGTGCTGGAGGGCTATGGCTTTGACCGGATTCTGACGGTGGGGGACGAGATCGTGACCTGTGTCTCCTCCTCCAAGCTGGCCCGGATCAACGGCCTGGGCCAGGTCACTCAGGTCTATGATCTGGGCGGCTACGACCTGCACCACGACATTGGCTTCGGCGGAGACGGGGAGATCCTGGCTCTGGCGGAGGAGCGGGGCAGTGAGACGGTGGAAGACCGGCTGCTGTCCATCGATCTGGAGAGCGGGGAAGTCACCCAATTGCTGGACTTCGCCCAGCTGATGGAGCCTTATTTCAGTATGACCAGACCGGTGGGCGCCACCGACGACTTTTTCTGGCAGGCAGGGGAGTGGGACTGGATTCATCTCAACAGCCTGCAGTACCTGCCGGAGGAGGACAGCCTGATCGTCTCCTCCCGTGAGACCTCCACCATCATCAAGGTGAAGGACCTGCATACCGACCCCGCTGTGGACTGGCTGGCCGGTGATGATCGGTTCTGGGCGGACACGCCCTATGCCGATGCCTGCCTGACCCGGGAAGGGGACTTTGTGCCCCAGTACGGCCAGCACTGTGTGGAGTACTATGCCGACGGGGAGGAGGACGGCGTCTACTATCTGGCGCTGTACAACAACAACTACTGGTCCCTGAGCAGCCGCGACTTTGAGATGGAGGTAGCGGACAGCGTGGGCACCGGCCTGTACCAGGAGGACGACGAGACCAGTCAGGTGTACATCTACCGCATTGACGAAAATGCCCGCACCTTCTCCTTGGAGCGCAGCTTCGACGTACCCTATTCCAGCATCGTGTCCAACGGCTCCCTCTGCGGGGATTCCGGCAATTGGACGGTGAACAGCGGTGTGGCCATGGTATTCGGCGAGTATGACGCCGACGGCGTCCTGATCCGGGAATACGCCTATGAGTGCACCATGCAGAATTACCGCACCTTCAAGTATGATATGACCATCTGGTTCCGCTGACAGAACAAAAGCCGGAGCACCGTTTACGGTGCTCCGGCTTTTTTATTGCCGGGCCAGGGTGGCGGCATAGTATTTCCGAATATGGTCGGAAAAGGTCTGGATGCAGGGCCTGAGTACAAAGTTTTTGCGGTAGAGCAAATACAGGTACCGTTTGGAGGTGTGCCCGGGCAGTTCAAAGAGCAGCACCCGCTTCTCCTCCGCAAAATTGCGGGCCGCCCGCTCCGACAGGATGGACACCCCCAGCCCCCCGGCCACCAGGTTTTTGATGGATTCCTGGTCGTTGATCCGGGCGGTGACGTTGAGCGCCTCCTCCCGGATGCCGGCGCCTTCCAGAAACCGCTCGGCGCTTTTCCGGCTGCCGCTGCCCTGCTCCCGCAGGATGATGGGCTCCCGCAAAAGAACATCCAGCGGCACCTCCTCCTGCTCCTTCAGTTCCAGAAAGTGAGGCGTTACCGGGGTGATGAGTACCATCCGGTCCTGATAGAAGGGAACACAGGTCAGTTGCTCGTGGCTGACCTCCATACCTGCCAACCCCAGGTCGAAGCTGCCGTTGAGGATGCCGTCGGCCACCCCCTGGCTGTCGCTCTGGTGGATGGTGAAATAGACCTCCGGATGGAGCCGCCCGTATTCCGGCAGAATTTCGGGCAGGATGTAGGCGGAGGGGATGGTGGACGCCCCCAGCTGGATGACCTGATTCTGTTCCTCCGTCCAGCGGCGAAGCAGGCTGTCCCGCAGGCTCAGGATGTCCCGGGCGCACTCGTACAGCTCCTGACCCCGGGGTGTGACCTCCACGCCCCGCTTGCTGCGGAGGATGAGGCAGGAGTGGAGCTCCTCCTCCAGCAGGCGGATGTGGGTGCTGATGGTGGGCTGGGAGATGTAGAGCTTTTCCGCCGCCTTGGTAAAGCTGCGGTACTCCACCACAGCCGCAAAGGATTGAAGCTGCTTCATATCCATAGGCCGGGCTGCTCCTTCAGAATGTGCTCCAGCGCGTCCAGCGCCCGGTCGATTTCCTCCTCCGTGTTGTGCCAGCCGAAGGAGAAGCGGATGGTTCCGGCGGGATAGGTGCCCAGGGTTTTGTGGGCGGAGGGTGCACAGTGGAGGCCAACCCGGGTCATGATGCCGTAGTCCTCGTCCAGGCGGCAGGCCACTTCTGCCATGTCCCGGTCGGTGGTCTGGATGGACACCACCCCGGTGCGGTCCTCCGTGTCCTCCCGGCCCACGAGCTTCAGGGGCAGGCCCGCCGCCCGCAGGGCCAGCAGCCCGTCCAGGAATCGCCGGGTGAGGGCGAGCTCGTGAGCCCGGATGGCCTCCATGCCGGTCTCCTCCAGCCAGTTCAGGGCGGCATGGACCCCCACGATGCCGGGCAGGTTGGGAGTGCCCGGCTCAAACCGGTCGGGCATGAAGTCGGGCAGCTCCTCCAGATGGCTGACGCTGCCGGTGCCGCCGGAGAGCAGAGGCTCCAGCTCCCCCTCCATGCCGCCCCGCAGCAGGAAGCCGCCGATCCCCTGGGGGCCCAGCAGCCCCTTGTGGCCGGTGAAGGCCAGGGCGTCAATGTGCATCTCCCCCATGTGGATGGGGAACACCCCGCCGGTCTGGGCCCCGTCCACGAAGAACCGCAGGCCGTGGGCGGCGCAGAAGTCTCCCGCGGCGGCAATGGGCAGCATGGTGCCGCACACGTTGCTGGCGTGAGTCATCACCACTGCCTTCGTATTGGGCCGCAGGCAGCCTTCCAGCGCGGCGGGGTCCAGCGTACCGGTTTCATCGCACATGGCCCGGGTAAAGGCCACCCCCAGCTTTTCCAGCTGTACCAGCGGACGCATCACCGCGTTGTGCTCCATGGAGGAGACGATGACGTGATCCCCAGGTTTCAGAAAACCCTTGAGCAGCACGTTCAGGCTCTCCGTGACATTTTTGGTAAAGACCACGTTGCGGATGTCGTCCCCGCCGAACAGCCGGCACAGCATCTGCCGGGTTTCATATACCGTCTCCTCCACCCGGTAGGCCCGCTGATAGCAGCCCCGGTTCACGTTGCTGCCCACCTGGCACATGTAGTCGTACATGGCCCTTGGTACCGCGTCCGGCTTGGGGAAGGAGGTGCAGGCATTGTCCAGATAGATGGCGTCCATGTTTCTGCCCCCTTTTCCCTCTGATTGTATCTCATTATCATTGGAGTTTCAAATAGAATAATTAAATCTATCAATACTTGCTATTGGAAATCTTGGGAAACCTCCGCTATACTCACATCGTAAGCAACAGACAGGAGGAGAGAGATATGGAGTTGAAACGAGAGAAGACCGGGATTATCCTGGCCGGGCTGGTCATCGGCGTGATCGCCGCCGTGCTGGTGGTGCTGGGCAATCCTCTGAACATGGGCTTCTGCATCGCCTGCTTCCTGCGGGACACGGCAGGGGCCCTGGGGCTGCACAGCGCGGCCAATGTGCAGTACATCCGCCCTGAAATCATCGGCCTGGTGCTGGGCAGCTTTCTGCTGGCCACGGTCCGGAAGGAGTTCGGTTCCAAGGGCGGCAGCGCCCCGGTTACCCGCTTCGTGCTGGGCTTTTTCGTGATGATCGGCTGCCTGATGTTCCTGGGCTGCCCCTTCCGCATGATCCTGCGGCTGGCCGGCGGCGACCTGAACGCGGTGTTCGGCCTGGTGGGCTTTGTGTGCGGCATTCTGGTGGGCGTCTTCTTCCTCACCCGGGGCTACTCCCTGAAGCGCACCTATCAGCTGCCCGCCCTGGAGGGCCGCATCCTGCCCGTGGTTCAGGTGGTGCTGTTGGTGCTGCTCATCGCCGCCCCCGCCTTCATCCACTTTACCGAGGCCGGCGGCGGCCCCGGCGCCCAGCACGCGGCCATCGCGGTGAGCCTGGTCGCCGGCCTGGTGGTGGGCGCGCTGGCCCAGCGCACCCGGCTGTGCATGGTAGGCGGCATCCGGGACGTGGTGCTGTTCCGGGAGTGGAAGCTGCTGGCCGGCTTTGTGGCCATCTTCGCCAGCGCCCTGGTGTGCAACCTGATCCTCACCGGCGCCACCCCCAACGTCTACTTCAAGCTGGGCATGGCCGGTCAGGCCGTGGCTCACACCGACGGGCTGTGGAACGCCCTGGGCATGCTGCTGGTGGGCTTCGGCTGTGTGCTGCTGGGCGGCTGCCCCCTGCGCCAGCTGGTGCTGGCCGGTGAGGGCAACACCGACAGCGCCATCACCGTCATCGGCCTGGTGGCGGGCGCCGCCTTTGCCCACAACTTCGGCCTGGCTTCCAGCGGCGAGGGCCCCACCGCCAATGGCAAGATCGCGGTGCTCATCGGCATCGCCGTGGTGGCGATCATCGCCTGCTGCAATACCTTTGGCAAAAAGAGAGGAGAATGAGCATGCATACAGTGGACGCGAGAGGGCTTTCCTGCCCGGAGCCTGTGATCCTGACCCGGAAGGCCGTGACGGCGGGGGAGCTGCCCTGCCAGGTGCTGGTGGATAATCCCACCGCCCGGGAGAACGTGACCCGCTACGCCCAGCACCAGGGCTGCCAGGTGTCTGTGACGGAGGAGAACGGCACCTATACCCTGACCCTGACCAAGTGATATGGTCTGTATCGCCACTTTTTACTCCCATTTCGGTGCCATGCGCTTCAAGAAGGACTGCGAGGGGTGGGGCATCCCGGCTAAACTGATGCCGGTGCCCCGTGACCTGAGCAGCAGCTGCGGCACCTGTGTGCGGTACGAGAGTGATACCGCCTGTCCCACCGGAAACTGGCCGGAGGAGATGGAGCAGGCCGTGGCGGTGACAGGGGAGGGGTATCAGGCCCTCTGGCGGGCGGAACACAGCTGATGCGCCCTTGACGGAGTGGTTGGTTGTCCCATATAATGAAGGCAGCTAACCAAACTGCGAAAGGGGCTGACGTTGTGGAAAGCGAGACCAAGATCGTCAATCTGGCGGATGCACCGGAGTTTTTGGAGGAGGTGTCCCGGTGGCTGTGGCTGGAGTGGGCCAAGGCAGACGGGTACACCCTGGAGGAGATCATCTACCGCACCAAATATGCCTCCCAGAAGGACACGGTGCCCCAGACCCTGGTGGCCGTCCGGGACGGAAAGCCGGTGGGTGTGGTGTCCCTGTGGCTCAATGACCTGAAGACCCGGCAGGACCTGTCCCCCTGGATGGCGACTCTGTATGTGAAGGACGAGTACCGCAACCTGCACATTGGCCAGCTGCT
>CALWXT010000062.1 GCA_944385575.1 uncultured Flavonifractor sp.
CTGCCCGAGCGGTTCAAGGCCATTGTGGACAAGTTCGGGGACAATCCCCCCGCCATGCGCCAGGCCGGCGTGGCTTACGCCACCGATCAGATCATTGATCTAATTGCCAACGGGGTCAACCACATCCACATCTATTCCATGAACAAGCCCGAGATCGCCGCCGGCATTCAGGCCAGCCTGTCGGAGATTTTGAAATGAAGGTAACGGCCCCTTACGAGGAGGTATGCCGCTACCTGGGCTACAAAAAGGGCGTCAGGCCGGAGCCGGAGGCGGACGCCCTCATCCGCACCTGCACCGCACGGGTGGAGCAGGTGGCGGAGCCCCGGACAGTGAGTACCGTCCTCCCCCTCACCTTTCGTGAGGGAAATGAGATGGAGCTGGGCCCTATCCGGGTAAAAAGCGCTGCGCTCCGCCGGAACCTGCTGGGCTGTGAGGAGGTCATTCTCTTTGCCGCCACCCTTGGACTGGAAGTGGACCGGCTGATTGCCAGGGCCGGCGCCGGTCGGGTAGCCGAAGGAGCCATTTATCAGGCGGCGGGGGCCGCCCTCATCGAGGAAGTGTGCGACACCGCCAACGACGCCCTCCGGGCTGAGAGCGAAGCGGAAGGCTGGTATCTGCGGCCTCGGTTCAGCCCGGGCTACGGGGACTTCCCCATCGCCTGCCAGCCAGAAATCGCCCGGCTGCTCCGCACGCCGGAGCGCATCGGCCTGACGGTGACCGACAGCATGCTGCTGGTTCCCGTCAAGTCGGTGACGGCGGTCATCGGCCGCTCCCGTCAGGCCATCGCCTGCCACCGGCAGGGCTGCGAGGCCTGCGGCAAAACAGACTGCGCATTCAGGAGAGATCAAGCATGAATTTGAGAGAAAAATTGGGGCGGGAACGCCTGTTTTTTGACGGAGGCACCGGCACCCTGCTCCAGGCCCAGGGTCTGAAGGGCGGCGAGCTGCCCGAGACCTGGAACCTGCTCTACCCGGAGCGGATCGCCGCTCTCCACCGGGCCTATCTGGAGGCTGGGGCCGACATCATCTGCACCAATACCTTCGGAGCCAACACGTTAAAGTTCCCGGCAGGCGGACAGTTTGACCTGGAGACCATCGTGAAGGCCGGTGTGGAGATCGCCCGCTCCGCCAGAGCCGAAGTGGGCCGGGAAGGTGACGCATACATCGCCCTGGACATGGGCCCCACGGGCAAGCTGCTCAAGCCCATGGGAGAGCTGGATTTTGAGGACGCGGTGTCCCTCTACGCCCAGGTGGTGCGTATCAGCGCTGCCGCCGGGGCCGACCTGGTGATCATCGAAACCATGAGCGACAGCTACGAGGCCAAGGCCGCCGTGCTGGCCGCCAAAGAGAACTGCGACCTGCCGGTGATCGTCACCACGGTCTACGGAGAGAACGGCAAGCTGCTCACCGGCGGCACCGTGGCCTCCACCGTGGCCCTGCTGGAAGGTCTTGGGGTGGATGCCCTGGGCGTCAACTGCGGCATGGGCCCGGCTCAGATGGAGCCCATCGTGAAGGAGCTGGCCGCCTGTGCCTCCCTGCCCATCGTGGTCAACCCCAACGCCGGTCTGCCCCGCACCGAGGGAGGCCGGACGGTGTTCGACGTGGGGCCGGAGGAGTTTGCAGCCGTTATGGAGACCCTGTCCGCCTACGGCGTCCATCTGATGGGCGGCTGCTGCGGCACCACCCCCGACCACATCCAGGCCTTGACCACCCGCTGCCGGAGCCTGCCCTTCGTACCGCCGGTGAAGAAGGAACGCACGGTGGTGTCCTCCTACTCCCGGGCGGTAGAGATCGGCAGGAACCCGGTGCTCATCGGTGAGCGTATCAACCCCACCGGCAAGAAGCGGTTCAAGCAGGCGCTGCGGGAGCATGACATTGAATATCTCCTCAACGAGGGCTTTGCCCAGGAGGAGGCGGGCGCCCACATCCTGGACGTGAACGTGGGCCTGCCGGAGATCGACGAGCCTGCCCTCCTCACCGAGGCGGTGTGCGCCATCCAGGCGGTCATCCCCCTGCCCCTCCAGCTGGACACCTCCGACCCCATTACCATGGAGCGGGCCATGCGCCGCTACAACGGCAAGCCCATGCTCAACTCGGTGAGCGGCAAGGCGGAGAGCATGGAGGCGGTCTTCCCCCTGGTGAAAAAGTACGGCGGCGTGGTGGTGGGCCTCACCCTGGACGAGGGGGGCATTCCCGACACTGCCGACGGGCGGGTGGCTATCGCTAAAAAGATCCGGAACACCGCCGCCCAGTACGGCATCCCCGCCCACGACATCGTCATTGACCCCCTGACCCTCACCGTGTCCTCCCAGGCTGACGCCGCCCTGGTGACCCTGGAAGCCCTGGGCCGCATCGGGCCGGAGGTGGGCTGCCCCACCATTCTGGGTGTGTCCAACGTGTCCTTCGGTCTGCCTCAGCGGGAGCTGGTGAACAGCGCCTTCTTCACCATGGCCCTGCAGAAGGGGCTGAGCTGCGCCATTCTCAACCCCCTGTCCGCCGGGATGATGGCTGCTTACCGCTCCTACCGGGCCCTCACCGGGCTGGACGGACAGTGCGGGGACTATATCGCCGCCTACGGCGGGCAGGCCGCCGCTCCCGCGGCCTCGGCTGCCGCCGGTCCTGCCGCCCCGCTGGACGAGTGCGTCATCCGCGGCCTGAAGGAGGGCGCGGCGGAGGCTACCAAGGCCGCTCTGGCAAGCGGCGCCGCGCCGCTGGAGCTGGTGGACAAGCTGCTCATCCCCGCCCTGGACCAGGTGGGCCAGGGGTTTGAGAAGGGCACCCTCTACCTGCCCCAGCTGCTGATGAGCGCCGAGGCTGCCAAGGCCGCCTTTGAGGTGGTGAAGGCCGCCATGGCCGGCCAGAGCCAGGAGAAGCGGGGCACCGTGGTGCTGGCCACGGTGAAGGGCGACATCCACGACATCGGCAAGAACATCGTCAAGGTGCTGCTGGAGAACTACGGCTTCCAGGTGGACGACCTGGGCCGGGATGTGGCTCCCGAGGCTATCGCGGCGGCCGCCGCTCAGCCGGAGGTACGCCTGGTTGGGCTCAGCGCCCTGATGACCACCACGGTGGTGCACATGGAGGAGACCATCGCCCTGCTCCGGCAGCAGGCCCCCCAGGTCCAGGTAGTGGTAGGCGGCGCGGTGCTGACGGCGGAGTACGCCGAGCGGATCGGCGCCCACTGCTACGCCAAGGACGCCATGGCCACCGTTCACTTTGCCCAGCAGGTCTATCCCCAGGTATAAGTGAGAAAAAACGTCGATTTCTCATTTTTTATTTTACAAGTCGATCTTTTTCGTGTATAATATTTGCGCTGCGTGAAATGCCGCGGCTAATCCAAACATATTAGGAGTGTTGATTTATGAGCCGGATGGTCGGTACCGTATCCATGGGAATCCGGGCTCCCATTATCCGTGAAGGCGACAACCTGGTGGACATCGTCACCGGGTCTGTGCTGGAAGCCGTAAAAGACGGCGCGATCACCGTCCGTGACCGGGACGTTGTGGCCATGACCGAGGCTATCGTGGCCCGGGCCCAGGGCAACTACGCCACCGTGGACGACATCGCCGCCGATGTGAAAGCCAAGCTGGGCGGCGAGACCATTGGCGTCATCTTCCCCATTCTCAGCCGCAACCGCTTCGCCATCTGCCTGCGTGGCATCGCCAAGGGCGCCAAGAAGATCGTCCTCATGCTGTCCTATCCCTCTGACGAGGTGGGCAACCACCTGATCGACGAGGATCTGCTGGACGAGAAGGGTGTGGACCCCTACAAGGACGTGCTCTCCCTGGAGCGCTACCGTGAGCTGTTCGGCTACACCACCCACCCCTTTACCGGCGTGGACTATGTGGACTACTATTCCAACCTGATCCGGGAGTGCGGCGCTGAGGTGGAGGTCATCTTCGCCAACGACGCCCGGGCTATCCTGTCCTACACCAAGAACGTCCTCGCCTGCGACATCCACACCCGCGCCCGCACCAAGCGCCGCCTGGTGGCCGCCGGTGCCGAGAAGGTGTTCTGCCTGGACGAGATCATGACCGCCCCCATCAACGGCAGCGGCTACAATGAGAACTACGGCCTGCTGGGCTCCAACAAGTCCACCGAGGATAAGGTGAAGCTGTTCCCCCGTCCCTGCCAGGACCTGGTGGAGGCCATCCAGGCCAAGCTGCTGGCTGAGACCGGCAAGCACGTGGAGGTCATGGTGTACGGCGACGGCGCCTTCAAGGACCCCGTGGGCAAGATCTGGGAGCTGGCCGATCCGGTGGTCTCCCCCGCCTACACCGCCGGTCTGGAGGGCACCCCCAATGAGCTGAAGCTGAAGTACCTGGCGGACAACGACTTTGCCGCCCTGTCCGGCGAGGCTCTGCGGGACGCCATTAAGAATGAGATCAAGAAGAAGGACGGCTCCCTGGTGGGCAAGATGGCCGCTCAGGGCACCACCCCCCGCCGTCTCACCGACCTGATCGGTTCTCTGTGCGACCTGACCTCCGGCTCCGGTGACAAGGGTACTCCCATTGTCTATATCCAGGGCTATTTCGACAACTACACCACCGAATAACACATAAAGCCGCCTGCCGTCAGTGACGGCAGGCGGTTTTTCATTGTATACAAAAAACGGGACCGCCGCAGCGGTCCCGTTTTTGATTCTCTTACTGCTTGCCTGCGCAGGCGGTGCAGCCGCCGCAGGCGGGGTGGGACTCATTCCACAGCTTCTCGGCAGTGGGAGTCCAGTTGTCGGCATAGGGGTGGGTCTTGGCGGTCAGATGCTCCACGGTCTCGGGAGACTGGGGATCGGTGGAGTGGGCACCGGTCTCGTGAACCATCTTCTCAATGAACTCGGGATTCTCCAGCATGGGGCAGGGCCGCAGCATGTTCTCATTGAAGGGCTGGTTGTTGTGATAGGCCATGAACATGGGGGACTGCAGGCACTCCAGCAGGGTCTTTTCCCGGATGTTGGAGTCGGAGTAGTGGATGAACACGCAGGGGTCCACATCGCCGTTGGCGTTGATGTGGAGGTAACGACGGCCGCCGGCAATGCAGCCGCCCACGTACTCGGCGTCGTTCTGGAAGTCCATGGCGAAGATGCCCTTGGTCTGGCGCATGGCCCGGATGCGGTGGTAGATCTCCTCGCGCTGCTCGGGAGTGGGCATCAGCTCGGGGGCGGCGTCGTTGCCCACGGGCATGTAGTGGAAGAACCAGATGAAGTAGGCGCCCAGATCCATGATCTTGTCGTAGAATTCCTCACTGGTGATATCCTTGTAGTTGACGCTGGTGTAGCAGGTAGAAATACCGAAGGGCAGCTTGTGGCTCTTGAGCAGGGCCATGGCGTCGGTGACCTTCTTGTAGATGCCCTCGCCGCGGCGGGAGTCGTTGGCCTCCTCAAAGCCCTCCAGGCTGATGGCGGGGATGAAGTTGCCCACCCGCAGCAGATCCTGGCAGAATTCCTCATCAATGAGAGTGGCATTGGTGAAGGAGAGGAAGGCCGCGTCGTTGTGCTTCTCGCACAGGGCGATCAGGTCCTTCTTGCGCACCAGGGGCTCGCCGCCGGTGTAGATGTACATGTAGATACCCAGTTCCTTGCCCTGGGTGATGATGGAGTCGATCTCGTCAAAGGTCAGGTTCAGCTTGTTGCCGTACTCCGCCGCCCAGCAGCCGGTGCAGTGCAGGTTGCAGGCCGAGGTGGGGTCCAGCAGAATGGCCCAGGGGATGTTGCAGCCATACTTCTTGCGGTTCTCCTCCTGCTTGGGCCAGCCCACCAGGTTGGCGTTGACAAAGAAGTTGTTGAACACAGTCTTGAGCACGTCGGGGTCGGTCTGGGTCCAAACCTTCTCGATCAGCTGATGCCAGCAGGAGTCCTCATCCTTGATGACTCTGTCGAATGCGGCCCGCTGCCGGTCCAGGGTGTCCCCGGCGAACTTGTTGACCAGTTCCATCACCTTACCCATGTTGTTCATGGGGTCTTTATCCAAATAATCAAACACTTTGGCCAGGCCATAGCGCTTCAAACTGTCAGGAATCTTCATATTTGCTTCCCCTTTCATTGCATCACTGATTTGTCAACATGATACCGCCCTTTTCTGCAAAGGAAAATAGACAAAACCCCATTCCTGTCCAAACTCTATACAAAAACGGCAGTTTGCTTAAATTCTACGCCGCTACTTCACCAATCTTTCTGTAATTTTAACCATCTTTACACGTAATATTTAATACTACATTCCATTTATCTTGTCTTTCCTTCCCAATCAGGATAAAATGGCCATAAAAAGGGGGGCAAATCATGGAGCTCAATGCAGACGCCCGGGCCGCATTCGACGCCATGCGGGAGGGTATTACCATCATTGATACCAACGGGTGTATCGTCTTCGGCAACCAGGCCTACCGGGATTTTCTGAATAAGGAGGCGGGGGGCGACATCGGACCCATTGAGGGCTACCGTCTGCGGGATCTCCGGCCCGGCGCCCGGCTGCCCGACGTGCTGGAAGCGGGAAAGCCCATCCTCCACCTGACCCGTCAGGAGATCAAGGACTTTTACTTCGTCAACATGTATCCCATCTATCAGGACGAGGAACTGATCGGTGGTTTGTCGGTGGTCACCTTCCTGGAGGACGCCTACCAGACCCGCGAGGAGCTGGAGGCCATGGAGGCCCGCAGCCGCCAGGTGCTCCGCCGCATCAACAAGGCCAACGGTGCCCGGTACACCTTTGATGACATCACCGCCGTCAGTCCGGCCACCGTTCAGGTAAAGGACCTGGCCCAGAAGGTGGCAGCCACCGACGCCGTCGTACTGCTGGAGAGTGAAAGCGGTACCGGCAAGGAGCTGTACGCTCAGGCCATTCACAATGCCAGCGCCCGGCGGGACGGGGTCTTTGTGGCCATCAACTGTGCCAGCTTCAACGCCAACATGCTGGAATCCGAGCTGTTCGGCTACGTGGAGGGGGCCTTCACAGGCGCCAAGCGGGGCGGCAAAATGGGCCTGTTTGAGGCCGCCGCAGGCGGCACCCTGTTTCTGGACGAGATCTCCGAAATGGACCTGGGCCTTCAGGCCAAGCTGCTGCGCGCACTTCAGGAGCACCGCGTCCGCCCGGTGGGCGGTGTAAAGGAGATCGACGTGGACGTGCGGGTCATCGCCGCCTGCAACGCCGACCTTCCCCAATACGTCCGGGAAGGCAAGTTCCGCAAGGACCTCTACTATCGTCTGAACACCTTTCCTCTCCACATCCCGCCCCTGCGGGAGCGGCGGGAGGACATCTCCCCCCTGGCCAATTCCATTCTCAACCAGCTCTCCCACAAGCTCCGCCGCCCCTTCTCCCTCACGGTGGAAGCCGCCCAGCGGCTGCGGGAACACGACTGGCCCGGCAACGTGCGGGAGCTGCGCAATGTGCTGGAGTTCTCCGCCTACCTCACCCCCTCCGGTATCATTACCGCCGACTCTCTCCCCGGCGACCTGAGCCAGCCCAAGCAGGAGCATGCCCAGGACCTCACCCTGGCTCAGCGCACCCGCGCCTTTGAAAAACAGGTCATTCAGGAAGCATTGACCCGTAACGGGGCCACTCTGGAAGGCAAAAAGAAAACTGCCAGGGAATTGGGCATCTCCCTGGCCAGTCTGTACAACAAATTGGGTAAATAAGAATTCCAAATTTTTAGAAATTACTTCTAAAATCTTAGAATGTGCTGTGTCCAAAGGCTTTGGGCATCGGGTGGAAAAGTGACCTCACCGTTTAGTTCTAAGATTTTAGAAGTTTTTCTTTTCCGTACTGTGTGGCCAACAGGTCAAAAACCGGGCGCGTTCCTTGGCTTTCAAGGGTTTGAACATGATTTTTACTCTTTTTCCAAACTTGGCACGCGGATTGTTTTACTATTGGGTAACAGGCGGTAAGGAGAGGCCGTCTGACAGAAAAAGAGGAGGTTTTGCAATGTCACCCTTAGCAATACTTGGATTTCTGACCGTTATCGTCATGCTGGTCCTCATCATGACAAAGAAGGCATCCCCCCTGGTGGCCCTCATCGTGGTCCCTGTGGTCACCGGCATCATCGCCTGTTTCTTTATGGCCGTGGTTCCCGAAGGCGCTCCTGAAGGCACCGCAGGCGTGGTGGACTTCGTGGCCAACTTCAAGTCCCTGGGCGGTATGATCACCGGCTCCAAGGGCATTGGCTCCGTGGCTGCCACCGGCGTCATGTTCATCTTCTCCATTCTGTTCTTCGGCATCCTTACCGACGCCGGTACCTTCCGTCCCATCATCAAAGGCATTCTGAACATGGTGGGTACCGACCCCGTCAAGATCGGCATCGGCACCGCCATTCTGGCCGCCATCGTCCATCTGGACGGCTCCGGCGCCGTTACCTTCCTGATCTGCGTGCCCGCCCTGCTGCCTCTGTATGACGCGCTGGGTATGCGCCGCACCACCCTGGCCACCATTGTGGCTCTCTCCGCTGGTACTATGAACATTCTGCCCTGGGGCGGCCCCACCATCCGGGCTGCCACCGCGCTGGGCATGGGCGATAACGCCGTGGCCTTCTTCATGCCCGTCCTGCCCGCCGTCATCGTGGGTCTGGTGTGCGTGCTGATCATCGCCGCCTTCCTGGGCGCCGGCGAGAAGAAGCGCATCGGCGCTGTGGCGCTCCAGGCTGTTGGTCACACCGAACAGGAGCTCACCGACGAGCAGAAGGAGTTGCTGCGGCCCCACCTGTTCTGGGTGAACATCATCCTCATCATCGCCGCCATCGCTTCCCTGCTGTTCTCCGGCTTTGCTCCCGCTGTGGTCTTCATGGTGTTCTACGTGCTGGCCACTGTCATCAACTATCCCAAGGTAAAGGACTCCAAGGCCCGTGTGGACGCCCACGCCAAGGAAGCCCTGATGATGTGCTCCGTGCTCTTTGCCGCCGGCTGCTTTACCGGCATCATGCAGGGCACCGGCATGATCTCCGAGATGTCCAACGCCCTGGTGGCCATCATTCCCAACTCTCTGGGCAAGTTCTTCCCCATCATCGTGGGTATCATCGGCATGCCCGCCTCCCTGCTGTTTGACCCCGACTCCTTCTACTATGGCGTGCTGCCCGTCCTGGCTGAGACCGCTGAGGGCTTTGGCGTCACCGGCCTGGCTGTGGGCCGCGCCGCCATCCTGGGCCAGATGACCGTTGGCTTCCCCGTCTCCCCCCTCACCGCCTCCACCTTCCTGCTGGTGGGCCTGTCCGGCGTGGACTTCGGCGAGCACCAGAAGAAGACCATTCCCCTGGCCTGGCTGGTGTCCCTCGTCATGGTGGTGGTGGCCGTCATCACCGGCGGCATCGCCCTGTAATCCTGTTTCCTGATCCATTCATCTGTTTGTGCAGAAAGGAAGTCATTGTATGAAAAGCATCCGCATCGGCAGCGGCGCCGGCTACGCCGGCGACCGCCTGGAGCCCTCCCTGGAGCTTATCGAGAAGGGCAATCTGGATTATATCAGCTACGAGTGCCTGGCTGAGCGCACCATCGCCATCGGTCAGCAGGCCAAGCTGAAGGACCCCGCCAAGGGCTATAACGGCCTTCTGGAGCACCGCATGGAGAAGGCCCTCCCCCTGTGCTGGGAGCACAAGGTCAAGCTCATCACCAACATGGGCTCCGCCAACCCCCAGGCCGCCGCTCAGAAGTGCGTGGAGATCGCCCGCAAGCACGGCCTGAAGGGCATGAAGATCGCCTGCGTCACCGGCGACGACCTGCTGCCCGTCATCGACAAGTACATGGACACCGAGGTGTGGGAGACCCACGAGCCCCTGTCCAAGCTGCCCGGCGAGATCGTCTCCGCCAACGCCTACATGGGCGTGGAGGGCATCCTGAAGGCCCTGGACATGGGCGCCGATGTGGTCATCACCGGCCGTGTGGCCGACCCCGCCATCTTCATGGCCCCCATGATCCACGAGTTCGGCTGGTCCATGGAGGACTGGGACAAGCTGGGCAAGGGCACCATCATGGGCCACCTGCTGGAGTGCGGCGGCCAGGTCACCGGCGGCTACTTCGCCGAGCCCGGCAAGAAGGACGTGCCCGGCGTGGGCCACCTGGGCTTCCCCATCGTGGAGATCGCCGAGGACGGCTCCTTCTTCGTCACCAAGGTGCCCGAGGCCGGCGGCATGGTCACCGTGGAGACCTGCTCCGAGCAGATCTGCTACGAGATCCACGACCCCGAGAACTACCTGACCCCCGACGTGGTGGCCGACTGCAAGAACATCACCTTCACCGAGGTGGAGAAGGACAAGGTGGCGGTCACCGGCATCACCGGCAAGCCCAAGACCGAGACCTTCAAGTGCTCCATCGGCTACCGCGACTGCTTCATCGGCGACGGTGAGATCAGCTACGGCGGCCCCGGCTGCGTTGCCCGCGGCAAGCTGGCTCTGGATATCATCAGGGAGCGGCTGGAGCTGGTGGCCCCCGGCGTGTTCGACGAGCTGAAGTTCGACCTGATCGGCTGCAACAGCCTGTACTGGAATCCCGACTTCAAGTACAACGAGGAGCCCAGCGAGGTGCGGGTCCGGGTGGCCGGCCGCGCCAAGACCAAGGCTGAGGCCGACATCATCGGCAACGAGGTGGAGGCCCTGTACACCAACGGTCCCGCCGGCGGCTGCGGCGCTGTCAAGCGCACCCGCGACATCGTCTCCGTGGCCTCCATCCTGGTGAGCCGCTACGATGTCAAGCCCGAAGCCGAGATCTTTGAAGTCTGATTCTGAGACAGAAAGGAAGCATTTGCTATGAAACTCTGGGACCTGGCGCACTCCCGTACCGGCGATAAGGGCAACATCTCCAATATCTCCCTCATCGCCTATGATCCGAAGGACTATGAGATGCTCAAGGAGAAAGTCACCGCCGAGCGTGTGAAGGAGCATTTCAAGGGCATGGTCAAGGGCGAAGTGGTCCGCTATGAGCTGCCCAACATCCACGCCCTCAACTTCGTGATGTACGCCGCTCTGGGCGGCGGCGTCACCCGCTCCCTGTCCGTGGATATGCACGGCAAGGGCCTGTCCTCCTACCTGCTGGACATGGAGATCTGAGTCTTTCCCAATTTCCCATAAACAGGCGGCGGCCTCCCGAACCGGGAGGCCGCCGCCTGTTCTTTCTATCACAGTAATGTAATTCCCTTTACGATCATGGCGATGCCGCCGATGAGCAGCACCGCGCCGCCCACCTTCGTGGTCACAGGAGAGCGCATCCCCCGAAATACCTCATGCAGCTTCTCGTAGGGCATCAGGACGAAAAAGGCCCCCAGAACCGCCAGCAAAATTCCTACGGACAGATAGCCTGACATATCCTCACCGCCGTTTCTTCAGTATGACCCCCATTGTAGCAGGTATGATCTGCCATTGCAAGTCTTCGCTCCCTGTGCTAAACTGGCCTCACTTGTTGTAACTGCAACATTGGGAGGGCTGTTCATGACAGAATACCTGGAAATCCTGCACCGCTCCCCCCTGTTCCGGGGCATAGAAGCGAAGGAGCTGTCCGCCCTGCTGGACTGCATGGGTGCCCGGCCCCGGCGGATAAAAAAGGGAGACACCGTTCTGGCCGCCGGAGAGCGGGCCACCCACCTGGGAATCGTGCTGGCCGGACGGGTGCAGGTCAGCCGCCTGAAGGCGGACGGGCAGCGGATCGTCATGGGTGAGATCCGTCCGGGGCAGCTGTTCGCCGAATCCTTCGCCTGCGCCCAGGCGGAGGCTCTGCCCGTCACCGCCATTGCCGGAGCAGACGGAGCGGTGCTGCTGCTGGACAGCGGTAGGCTGTCCGCCCCCTGCTCCGCCGCCTGCGCCTTTCACGGCAGGCTGATCTCCAACCTGCTGTCCGTACTGGCACACAAGAACCTGGCCCTGGCAGGCAAGGTGGAAATTCTGTCCGGCCGCACCATCCGGGAGCGGCTGCTGGCCTACCTGGAGGACCTGTGCCTGAAGGCCGGGAAAAACACCGTCACCGTGCCCTTTGACCGGCAGGCTCTGGCAGACTACCTGTGCGTGGACCGCAGCGCCCTCTCCAGGGCCATCGGACAGCTGCGGGAGGAGGGCGTTCTGGAGGTGGACCGGGGGAAATTTACCTTAAAACAGCTCTGACCCTCTTTTGCTTCCGCTCCATCCGTGGTACACTGAAACAAAACAGACAAGGAGGTCAGGCAATGGGCAGCTATCTCCTGGCCCTGGATCAGGGCACCACCAGCTCCCGGGCCATTCTTTTTGACCGGGAACAGAACATTATCGCGGTGTCTCAGAAGGAATTTACCCAGCTCTACCCCAAAGAGGGCTGGGTGGAACACGACCCCATGGAAATCTGGTCCTCCCAGTACGGGGTGATGATGGAGGTCATCGCTCAGTCCGGTGTGGCCGCCGGTGACATTGCCGCCATCGGCATCACCAACCAGCGGGAGACCACCATCCTGTGGGATAAAGAGACGGGCCGTCCCATCTATAACGCC
>CALWXT010000063.1 GCA_944385575.1 uncultured Flavonifractor sp.
ACCCAGTTCTCCCCGTGCTTTTCCTTATAGCACTGGGCCAGGGTGCTCTCCACGAAGGCGGAGGCGGCGCCGATGAGAGCCAGCAGCCACATCCAGAACACCGCGCCGTAGCCGCCGATGAGGGTGGCGGCGATGATGGCGTTGGCCACACCGGCGATGTTGCCGGTGCCCACCCGGGAGGCAGTGGAGATCATCAGGGCCTGGAAGGAGGAAATGTCCTTGCCGTCCTTCTTCTTCTCCCCCAGCACCCGAATGGCCTCCGGGAACAGCCGGAACTGCACCCCTTTGGAACGAATGGTAAAGTATACTCCCGCCGCAATGAGCAGGGCAATGAGAATATAGGTGTACAGGAAGTTGCTGAGATGGCTGAGTATGGCTCCAAACTGGGTCATATGGTCAATTTTCCTTTCTATCCTCGGTTTCGTTTGCCACCGCCGTCCAGAAGTCCTCTCCCTTGACGGTGGGCAGCCAGCGCCGGCGGTCGTTCCCCCGGCCCTCCTCAAAGTGGCAGGCGGCGGCGTATTCGCACCACTGGCAGGCGTTGTGATCCGGCCCCCGCCAGAAGGGGTCGGCGTTGATGTTTCCGGCGGCCAGCTCCTTGCCGATGTCCTCCAGCACCTTCTGGGTGTGCCGGGCCAGCTTGCCCAGCCGCTGGGCGGACACCAGGGCTTCCCCGCTGATGGCGCCGGTGCGGGTCACCCGAACAGGCAGGAAGCGGATGCCTCCCTCCGCCGGGTCCTCCATGGCAGTGAGCACGTCGGGGTCATCCAGCAGGATTCCCTTCCGCCGCAGCTGGGAATCCACCAGCTTCTGGCGCTGGGCGTCGCTCATGGCCCGGCTCCCCGCCGCCACCGCGTCCCGGGCGGGCAGGTAAAGTACCCCGGCACCGGTCACGTCCATATTATAAAGTTGTTTTCCTTGCTCCTCCAAGGTAAACAAGTAGAGCAGCATTTGCAGGCCCATACCGTTCCAGATCTCGGTGAGGTCGAAGGATTTCCGGCCGGTCTTGTAGTCCACCACCCGCAGGTAGAGCCGCCCGTCGTGGACCCAGCCGTCCACCCGGTCCACAAAGCCGGAAATGCTCACCGTCACCCCGTCCACGCTCAGCTCCACCGGGGGCAGATCCTGATTTTTGCCGAACCCCAGTTCAAAGGAGATGGGCTGGAATTGGGAGGAGCGCAGCTCCTCCGCCACGTTGTCCACCACGGCGTACACTGACTTTTTCAGCCGCCGGAACAGGTAGCGGAACCGGGCGTTTTCCCCCTCCAGGCCGCCCAGCTCCTCCGCCGTGTAGGTTTCCACCGCCTGGTCGCACAGGGTATGGAGCTCCTCCTGAGAGACCTCCTTCACGCCGCCCTTCTCCTTACACCATAGCAGCACGTGCTCCAGCACATAGTGGACGAAGGTGCCGTACTCCGGGGCCTGGAATCCGGCGGCCCGGCGTGGCTCCGCCTTCAGGCCGTACTGCATGAAGTAGGAGAAGTGGCAGGCCTTGTACTTGTCCATCCGGGAGGCGGACATGGGCACCCGGCTACCGTAGAGGGCGTCCACCGCCTGCCGGTGGAGGCGGCCCCGATCCAAGGATGCGGCTCTGCGCATCCGCTCCACCAGAGGGGCGTAGTCAGGCAGCCGCTCCAACGCCGCCCCCGCCCAGCTCCAGCGGCCCGCCAGCTCCAAAGCAGGCCGGGGGGCTGCCAGCCGGAAGGTGCCGTCCAGCCGTCCCTCCTCCACCCGTTCCAGCTTGGGGAAGAGCAGCTTTAGCTTTTCCGCCAGGAAGGAGGGGCGGCGCTC
Organism: uncultured Flavonifractor sp.; assembly: GCA_944385575.1. GTDB lineage: Bacteria > Bacillota > Clostridia > Oscillospirales > Oscillospiraceae > Flavonifractor. The sequence goes on from CALWXT010000063.1 coordinate 1,792, forward strand.
CGCCCCGTCCGGCCCGGCGGCGGCCCAGCTGACGGAGAACCGCTCCCGGGCCATGGCGCAGCACTCATACACGATGGTCATTTCCCGGTACAGCTTGTCCCCCAGCTGGGGTGCCAGCTCCAGGCCGTAGGAAGCCAGCAGGCTCCGGTCGTCGTCGTTGAGCAGGCCCGGCGAAGGGGCTGCCGCCGGGATGGCCCCGTCGTCCGCCCCCAGCAGGAACACCGCCCGGTAGCGCTTGTGGGCCAGACGGGGCATCTCACCGCAGGTCACCTGATCCAGAGACACGGGGATGGAGCCCACGTCGTACTGGGAGAGCACCAGGGCAAACAGCCGGGCAAACTCCTCCAGCTCCATGGGGCTCTCCCCCAGGATTTGAGCACACTGCTCCAGGCCCCCGCACAGGATGTCCCACAGCTGGGCGTACTCCTCCGCCAGGGCCTGCTGGTCGTCCTCGTTCAGGGCCTTGGCCCGCTGGGCCAGCCGCTCCGGCACCCCGATGTCCTCCAGCAGCTTGTAAAGAGCTTTCGCCTGCCCCGCTCCCGTCTTGTCCGGGTTCTTCCGCAGGGCCTCCAGGGGGCCCACCACCTGCCGCCGCAGGCCCTCCAGCCACTCCACCAGGGTCTTGTCCTCCTGGGTGAAGGCGCGGCCGTAGCCCTTGGGGTGGTTGGTCCAGGGCTTCTTGCCGGTCCAGGCGCTCCCCTCCAGATTCCAGGTAAGGGCGTAGTTTTCCAGCAAGTCCACGTCCTCCTGGCTCAGGTCGGTGAGGCCGGTTTTGAGATAGCGGAAGATATCGTCGTACCGATAGCCCCCCGCCGCCGTGTCCAGGGCCGCAGTAATGAGGGCCAGGATGGGCTTTTCCAGAATGTCGCTCATGCGGCTGAGGAAGACAGGCACGCCGTACCGGGCAAATACCGTCTGGATCAGGCTGCCATACTCCTCCATACTCCGGGCGCACACGGCGATATCCCGGAACCGGTAGCCCTCCTCCCGCACCAGGCGCAGGATCTCCGCCGCCGTCCACTCCACCTCGGAGTAGGGGGACAGGGCGGTAAAGAGGCTCAGCCCCTCCGGCTGCTCCGGGAAGGGCATGGGCTGGGGAGCGAACAGCTGACTTTCCAAGTGGGCCAGGGCTGAACTGCGGCCCTCGGCGGGCAGGGCGCGCACCTCCACCTGGGCAGGCACTCCCTGCTCCTTGGCCAGCCGGAGCAGTTGGCGGGCGGTGCGGCGGGCGGGCGAGAAGATTCCCGCGCCCCCCTCGTCCTCCTCCAGCTTGTCACAGGTAAGAGCCACGGTCAGGCTATTGCATTTGCCGGCTATAACGGCCGCCACCTGCCGCTCCTGGGGGGTCAGGTCGGTAAAGCCGTCCAGGTAAAAATCCTTGCCCTCGGCCCAGTCGGTTCTCCTGAGGGCCTCCGCCAGGCGGGTGAGCCTGTCCCGGGGATCGGCCCCCTGCCGGGCGGTGAGTGCCTCATAGGCGCCGTAAATGAGGGAGAGATCCGTGAGCTTGTCCCCTTCCTCCCCTCCGCTCTCCGCTCCGGCGTTCCACAGCTGCTCCGGGGTGATCCGGCAGGTCTTCAGTTCGTCCACTGTGGCCAGCAGGCCGCTGAGGAAGGCGGGCTTCCGGGAGGGGCGCTGGTAGACCTTCAGCTGGTCGGTCACCGAGCCCAAGGCCATGCGCAGCAGCAGCAAGCGTCCGCCACCGTCCAGGGCGGGGGCGGCCAGGCCGCCGCAGGCGGAAAAGACCCGGCTGGCCAGGCGGGTAAAGGAGAGCACCTCCGCGCCCAGAGAGACGGAATTGCCGCCGATGGCGCACAGGGTCCGCTCCATATCGTGGGAGTGCTGCTCCGGCACGATGAGGATTTGGGGCCGCTTGCCCGCCGAGGCCGCCATGGTTTCCAGCATGGCGCGGGTCTTGCCCGACCCCGACCGGCCCAGCAGCAGCTTCAGCATATCGGTTCCCCCCTCTTTTCTCCAGAATGTGTTTCATTATACCATAGCTTGCCCAAAAGCAAAAGCCAGACCGCTCCTTATTTGACAAGACAAAGGAACTATGCCATACTAAATTTCAGATATGCGGGTCTCTGACCGCCCGCCGGAATTGGAGATGAAAGGTATATATCAGCGCAAAGTCCCTCTGTTCGCCCGACTCACCGCACTGACCCTGCTCTTTGCCCTCCTGCTCACATCCACCGTTCTGGCTGCCGAGCCGCCCAAAAAGCCCTCCATTACGGCAGACAGCGCCATCGTCATCGACTACGACACCGGCGAGGTACTCTACGAGAAGGACGCCGACACCATGCGCGTACCCGCCTCCATGACCAAGGTGATGACTGCCTATATTATCTTTGAAGAATTGGAGGCCGGAAACCTGACGCTGGACACCATGGTGCCGGTGAGCAAGACCAACGCCGACCGCTCCCGCAGTTCCAATTACCCCGCCATTGTGCCTCTGCCCTATGGGCAGTCCCAGTCGGTGGACACACTGCTCAAGCTGATTCTGATTCCCTCCGCCAGCGCCAGCTGCATCGTCATGGCGGATTACATTTCCGGCAGTGAGGAGGCCTTCGTCCAGCGGATGAACGAGACCGCCAAGCGGCTGGGCATGACCGCCCAATACAAGAACTGCCACGGCGCTCACGTCCACTACCTCACCGCCCGCTCCCAGGCCATCCTGGTACGGGAGTTTATCAGCCGCTTCCCTCAGGTATTGGAGTACACCTCCATGACCGGGGTGACCTTTAACGGCAAGTACTATCCCAACACCAACAAGCTGCTGCCCGGCCTGGACTACGCCTATGACGGGGTGGACGGCTTCAAGACCGGCACCATCACCGCCGCGGGCTACTGTCTCAGCGCCACCGCCGTGAAGAACGGCCGGCGGATCATCAGCGTGGTGATGGACTCCAACGACGACAAAACCCGTCACACTGACAGCGCGGCCATTCTGGACTACGGCTTTGCCATGCTGGAGTACCAGTCCCCTTACGCTGACGTGGCCTACCACTGGAGCCGGGAGGACGTGGCCGCTCTGAAGGAGCTGGGCGCGGAGCTCCACCCCGATGGGGAGTCCTTCCGCCCCGAGGACAATGTGACCCGGGCGGAATTTGCCGCCATGCTGTACACCGCCCTGGAGCAGTCCGGCGCCCTGCCGGAGGCTCCGTCAAAGACGACAGAGGAAGCGGAGGCGCCCCTCTTTGCCGACATCGAAGGTCACTGGGCCCAGGCGTACATTGAGCAAGCCGCAGAACTGGAGCTGATCTCCGGCATCGGAACTGACGCCTTCTCCCCTGACCGCTCCATCACCCGGCAGGAGATGATGGTACTCATTGACCGCTGCGTGGATCTGCCCGACGAGAACGGCCTGGGCTTCTCCGATGACAGCGAAATCGCCTTCTGGGCTCTGGAAGCCGCCGCCCGCACCGCCGCCGCCGGCTTGTTCCAGGGTGACAACAACAAGCTGATGCCCAACGACACCGCCTCCCGCGCCCAGGCCGCAGCCGTCATCAACTGGGTCCTGGCCCTGGCCGCCTGAGAAAGGAGGGAACTGCCCCATGCGCCGAGGTCTTTCCCTGGTGTGCGCCCTGGCTCTCACTCTGAGCCTGACCGCCTGCGTCCACCGGGAGCCCCAGCCTACCTCCACCCCCACGCCGGAACCTACCCCCACAGCTACAGCGACTCCCACACCCACGCCCACACCGTCGGCGGAGCCTACCCCCACCCCGGAGCCCACGCCTCCGGTCTTTGACGAGGATCACGAGTTAGATCGGGCGCTGCCCAAGCTCACCTCCGCCGGGCTGGAGCTGCCCATTTACGGCGCTACCGGCTGGGCGGCGGTGGAGATCGGCCTGTATGCGGCCGTACCCACCCCGACGCCCACACCCACACCTACGCCCACGGTAACACCCATACCTACGGCAACAACAATGCCTACACCTACCCCGACAGCCACGCCCACTCCGACGCTTACGCCTGCGCCGTCGGCAGAGCCCCAGGTCTCTCCCTCCCCCGTGCCGGAAACCTCCGCCAGTCCGGAGCCAATGCCGGAGCCCTCCGCCCCGACGGTTGTCGTCTCCCTGCTCTCGGCACCGGCGGCCACACCGGCTCCCACCCCAACCCCCGACCCCTTTGCCGGGGCTATGGCGGTGCTGTCCCCGGGGGATTCCTTCACCATCCTCAGCGAGAAGGGCAACTGGTGGAAGGTGTCCTCCTCCCACGGCACCGGGTGGGTGGATTACCGGTTCTGCATGATCAACCTGCCCGACGTGGTGCCCTCCATGGTGTATGACGCCACCAACTCCTATTCCTCCCTGTATGTCAGCTCGGGAAAGGAGATCCCTGGCATCACCGGGGAAGCGCTGTATCAGGGAAAGGTATACAATCCCCGGTTCGACACGGAGCAGTATTTGATGCCGGTGCTCTACCACACCGCCAAGAAGGTGTGCGCGGCCCAGCAGGCCGCCCTGAAGCAGGGCAACAGCCTGAAGCTCTACGAGGGCTACCGGCCCTACTCCGCCCAGCGTGCGGTGGTGAAGGCCCTGTCCGCCCTGGCGGAGCGCGACCCCGAGGTGAAGGCCGGCATCACCACCAAGCCCTGGACCATGACCTATTTTATCAGTACCGGCTACTCCAACCACCAGAAGGGCCTGGCGGTGGATGTAAGCCTGGTACGGGTGAGCCGCACCGAAACCCGCTCCACCGGCGGGTACACCTATCTGGTGCCGGTGGAATATGAGGAGTACGAGATGCCCACCCCCATGCATGAGCTGAGCATGGCCTCCGCCTCCACCACCGGCCCAGGGCAGGACACCCTGGCCGACACCATGAACGCGCCCGCCATCGCCCTGCGGGGCTACTTCGGCAAGGCGGGGATGACCCCGCTGGAATCGGAGTGGTGGCACTTCAATGACTATGCCGCCCGCACCGCCGCCGGCGGCGTCACCGGCACCGGCGGATTTGAAGTCACCCGCTGCCGCAGCCTAGCGCCGGGATAATAAAAAAGTCCGGACCCTGATGGGTCCGGACTTTTTTACAGGTCTTATTCAGCCTCGTACACGGCCTTCATGCCGCGGTAGGTCATATAGCAGTCCAGCTTGGACACGGTCTCGAAGGGGGCGTGCATGCTCAGCACGGGCACGCCGGCGTCGATGGTGTCGATGTCACGCTCGGCCATATAGGCGGCCACGGTGCCGCCGCCGCCGGCGTCCACCTTGCCCAGCTCGGCCATCTGCCACGCCACGCCCTTGGCGTCCAGCACGCGGCGGACATAGGCCACCAGCTCGGCGGAGGCATCGGAAGCGCCGGACTTGCCCCGGGCGCCGGTGTACTTGCACAGGCCCATGCCGTAGTTCACACGAGCGCTGTTGCGCTTCTCGTAGACCTCGGTGAAGTTGGGATCATAAGCGGCGGTCACGTCGGCAGACAGGCAGAAGGACTTCTCATAGCACACCTTCAGGGGCACCCGCTGGGCGTCGCACAGGTCGCTCATAAAGGTGTCGAAGGCGGCGGACTTCATACCGGTCACACCGGCGGAGCCGATCTCCTCCTTGTCAGCCAGCATGCACACGGCGGTGCGGGCGGGGGTGCCCAGGGCAAACAGAGCGGCCAGGGAGGCGAAGCCGCACACCCGGTCGTCATGGCCGTAAGCGCCGATGAGGGAGCGGTCGAAGCCGATGTCCATGGCCCGGAAGGCGGGCACGGCGGACAGCTCGGCAGAGATGAAATCCTCCTCAGTGATGCCGTACTTCTGGTTCAGCAGGTCCATGATGGCCAGCTTCACCCGGTCGGAGCCCTCGTCGTCCTTGAAGGGGCGGCTGCCGATGAGCAGGTTCAGGCTCTCGCCGGGGATCGCCTCGCTCAGGGGCTTCTTGGACTGCTCCGCGCCCAGGTGGGGCAGCAGGTCGTCGATGGTGAACCGGGGCTCGTCCTCGCCAGCGCCGATGGCCACGGTGACGGTGGAGCCGTCCTTCAGGGCGATGACGCCGTGGAGCTCCAGGGGGATGGTCACCCACTGATACTTGCGGATGCCGCCGTAGTAGTGGGTCTTGAAGAAGGCCAGCTCCGCATCCTCATAGAGGGGGTTGGGCTTCAGGTCCAGGCGGGGGGAGTCGATGTGGGCAGCGCCGATGTTGACGCCCTCGCTGAGGGGACGGCTGCCAATGACGGCCAGCATAATGGCCTTGCCCCGGTTGGCCCGGTAGACCTTGTCGCCGGGGTTCAGAGCGGTGCCGCGAACATAGGGCTTGAAGCCGTGCTGCTCGGCCAGGCGGATGGTTTCCGCCACGCACTCCCGCTCGGTCTTGCCCGCATCCAGATACTTCTTATAGTCCTCGCAGTAGGCGTTCAGGTCGGCCTCCTCCTGCGCGCTCAGCCGGTCATAGCCATTCTTGGGCTGGTAGAGCAGGGCTTCACGCCGCAGCTCGCCTTGGGTCTTCTGTTTTTCTTCCATGTTGCGATTCCTCCTATATCTTAATTTGGGTTTTCATCTAGCCAGGGGCGGAACAGCGCCAGGGCCCTGGCCTCAAACTCGGCCGGGTCCTCTCCGTCGTTGTCCAGAATATGGGTGCAATTGGCGCGGAAAAACCCGTCGCTCTGCTGGGCTTCCACCCGCTTGCGGGCGTATTCCTCCGAAATGCCCTCCCGGGCCATGATCCGGCGGATGCGTACCTCCTTGGGCGCCAGGACCCCCACCACGGCGTCGCAGCCCTCGGCCGCGCCGCTTTCAATGAGGGCGATGGCGTCAATGGCCACAGCGGGCCGTCCTTCCGCCTCCGCCTGCGCTGCCTGCCGGTCGATCTCCGCCAGGATAAACCTGTGGGTGATCTCATTCAGGTCGGACAGAGCCTTCGGGTCGGCAAACACCACGCTGCCCAGCGCCTTTCGGTCTATTTTGCCCGTCTCGTCCAAAATACCCCTGCCAAAACGTTCCGTCAGCGCCTGACGCATGGGCGCGCTGGACGAGAGCAGGTCATGGTACACCGCGTCCGCGTCGATAACGTGGGCGCCCAGACTGGTCAGAGCATTGAGGGCGGTTGTTTTGCCCGCCCCGGTAGGGCCGGTGATGCCGATACGCTTCATGGCTGTTCGCCTCCAGCAGTTAGTATACCACATCATGCAAGTGGTGTGTGAGAAATTTGTAAATTTCAGTGATTTGCTCCATGGCCGTAGCCGTAGCCATGGCCGTGCCCGGCTCCCGCTTGGCCGCAGCGGACATTCTCATGCCCGGCGGTGCAGCGCTGGGTCTGCTCCAGCAGGCGCCCGCATTGCCGCTCCTCCCCGGACACGGTGATGGAAACCGGCTGGTTCCTCCCCAGCTCGTCCAGCAGCAGCTCCAGAGCCTGGGCATAGCTGAGGCCCCGCAGGCTTTCCGTAAGGCCGTCGTCCCCACCCTGCACGGCCACTACCCGGTCGAAGCGGTTGAGCTCCAGCTCCAGTCCGGAGTTGCTTTCCACACTGACGGCGGAGGTGGGCACAAACCAGGCCCACCAGCCCCCTATCAGAACCACCAGCAGCGCCGCGCAGGCCGCCAATGCCCCCAGCCTCCGCCAGGGCGCGGCCCGTCTGTGCCTGGCCTGGTTCAGAAAGGCCCGGGTCTGTTCCTTCTGGGCTTCGGTGGCTCGCACCTGGTCAAAGGCTGCTCTGATCTGTTCATCCATCCGCCTCACCTCCCAGCATGGTCCTGAGCTTTTCCCTGGCCCGGGTCAGGTCCGTGTAGACCGTGTTCACGTTTCTGCCCAAAATGCCGCCGATCTCCGGGGCGGTGTACCCTTCATAGTAGTGAAGATACACCACCTCCCGGTACTTGGGAGGCAGGGACAGCACCGCACGGAGCACCTCTCCGCCCTCTCCCTCCGAGGCGGGCAGCTCCCGTATTTCCTCCAGAGAAACGGTACGCCTGCGGAACACACTTCTCAGCACGTCCCGGCAGGCGTTGATGGTGACCCGGATGAACCAGGCCTTTTCATGCTCCCGGCTCTCGAAGTCAGCGGTATGGAGGAGATACTTCAAAAACACCGTCTGAAAGATGTCCTGGGTATCCGCCTCGTTTTTCAGATGAAGCATGCACAGCCGCCGGACGGTATCGCCATACCGTTCGATGGCCTCGTTGGTCTCCCGCTCGCTTCGCATCCGGTCTTCCGTCCTCTTTTCTTACCAGCGGCAGCCACGGCCGGACCGACAGCCCAGGCCGGTGCCATAGCGGTCACACACGCCGTCACCGTCGGCATCCACATACCAGCAGCCCCGGCCGGTGCCCCGGTTATCGCAGATCCCGTCGCCGTTGGCGTCCACAAAGTGTCTGCCCCCCGCCGCAAAGGCGGTGGTGACCCCCAGGGCCAGCACAATTGCGGCGGCAATGGCCGCGATCCTGATCTTCTTCATGTTGAGTTCCTCCTTTTCCATCGGGACTGATCGGCCCGTCTCACTACCAATACGGCGGAGCATACCCAATCCATTCATGCCTTGGAGGAAAATTTTTCAGGTAGCGTCCACAATGTGGAAGCCGGCCGCCTTGTTCAGGCGGTTGGACACTGCCAGGCCGATACCGGCAGGGTCGGGACACTGAGCCCAGATGTGGGTGACGTCGGTGCCGTCGAAGTACCGCAGGGCGTCAAACACCCGCCGGGCCTGCTCCGCCACATCGTCTTTGGGCCCGATGGGCTCCACCGGATGGCCCTCAAACAGGGGCACGAACTCGTTGAAGCAGATGACGCCTTCCCCGTCAGTGAGGTGGCGCCGGATGTACCGGGCGGCATCGGCGGGCGCTCCGCGCACCACCGTTACCGGAGCCTTGGGGGCGTAGTGGCGGTACTTCATGCCGGGGGCCTTGGGCTGCTCCCCGGCGCCCATGAGCCGGGTCACCGCCGGGTCTACCGCTACCTCACCCAGCACCTCCTCCAGCTCTTCCAGAGTAATGCCGCCGGGCCGCAGCAGCCGGGGCGGCTGCTCGGTCAGGTCAATGATGGTGGACTCCACCCCCACCGCGCAGGGGCCGCCGTCCACAATACCGTCGATCTTGCCGTCCATGTCCTCCAGCATGTCCGCCATGTTGGTGGGGCTGGGCCGACCGGAGGTGTTGCCCGAAGGGGCGGCCACCGGCAGGTCGGCGGCGGCGATGATGGCACGGCACACCGGGTGGGCCGGACAGCGCATGCCCACCGTGTCCAGTCCTGCGGTCACCGCATCGGGTACGATGGGTTTCCGTTTCAGGATCATGGTCATGGGTCCCGGCCAAAACCGCTCCGCCAGGGCGTAAGCCGCCGCCGGGATATCCGCGCAGTAGCGCTCCAGCCAGTCGGCCGTGGGGATATGGAGAATGAGGGGGTTGTCCTGAGGACGGCCCTTGGCCTCAAAGATATGGGCCACCGCCTCAGAATTCAGGCCGTTGGCCCCCAGGCCGTACACCGTCTCGGTGGGGATGCCCAGCAGGCCGCCCCGGCGGAGGATCTCCGCCGCCTGTTCCGTCTGGGCGGCGGTCAGTCGCTGTGTATTCACGCTGCTCGCCTCGCTCCTCAGAAATGACGGCGGCTCCGCCGGGTACGCCGGGGCTGGGCGATGGTCAGCACGCCCGCCGCCACCAGGGCGGCTCCCGCCACGATATTCAGGATGCCAATGGCAGTCTTCATAAAGGTGTCCTCCTTCTTATTCGTAAATGCCCACCGGAGTACCCGCCAGCTCGATGGCGGTGTCGGGAGCAAATTGGGCCTTTTGCAGATAGTTCTTCACGGTGAGAATGCCGTACTTGGGGTTGACCTTCTCGTCCTCCAGCTCCAGCTCGATATAGTTTTCGCCCGAGCCGGTGAGCCAGCCGTCGTCCTCCAGCAGCTCCGCCAGGTCGGCTTTCACCGCGTCCAGAGAGAGCTTTTCAGGAATGGCGGTAAAGTGAATAATCAGTTCCATGGGTGTTCCTCCTTATGTGTCCTGGCTGTTCTTCAGCCGCTCCGCCTGATCGGCGGTAATGAGGCCGTCGATGATCTCGTCCAGGTCGCCGTTCATCACGTTTTCCAGCTTGTACAGGGTCAGGCCGATGCGGTGGTCGGTCATCCGGCCCTGAGGGAAGTTGTAGGTGCGGATGCGCTCGTTGCGCATGCCGGTACCCACCTGGCTGCGGCGCTCCGCCGTCACCGACTCCTCCTGCTCCCGCACCTTCTCCTCATACAGACGGGAGCGCAGGATCTGCATGGCCTTGTCCCGGTTCTGGAACTGGCTGCGCTCCTGCTGGCACTCCACCACCGTGCCGGTGGGCTTGTGGA
>CALWXT010000064.1 GCA_944385575.1 uncultured Flavonifractor sp.
CCGCAAAAACCGTCCGCCCCAGTCCCGGGACGGACGGTTTTCAGATCAATCCAGCAGCTTGCGGCAGTATTGGGTGCACAGCTTATCGGTACACTCGGAGCAGAGCAGCGCCGCGTTGGAATGCTCCCAGAAGCGCTCCGGATACATCATGACGCACAGCTCCCACACCAGCCACGCCACAGCCGCCATGAGCACCAGGGAGCGGGTATAGAACCCGTTCAGAAAGATCAGGGGCGAGAACATCATCAGGTGGTCCCAGTTGAAGATCCGGCAGGTGGTGCAGCAGCGGTTTTTCATAATCAGCCGGAAGGGGCACCAGATCAGCACGCAGATCAGGTCGCAGACATAGAACAGTACCGAAATCATAAACAGGTTCGCCCGGTCCAGCACACCGGAGTAATACAGCACCCCTATCCCGGCGATCAGCCCGCACCAGAGGAGGAAGACCTTGTAGGCCGCCTTGGTGGTAGCCGCGATGTACTGCCGCAGGGCCACGTAGTTGATTTTCTCCCGGATGGGCCGGAACCGGTTGGCGAACAGCTTCTGGGAGCCCAGCGGTACCTTGTTCCGGATGGGGACTACCTGAAGCACCATATCAATGACCCAGATGAGCCACAGCAGGTGGAGGGGAGAGAGCTGCCGGAAAAACTCCAGCCCGTCCAGCACCCGAAAGGCGTCCGGCCGGACCAGATACAGCAGCACGCACAGGACGAACACCAGGCAGCGGCCTGCCAGCCGGAAAAAATAGCGTTTTCTTATCGCAGACATATCATCCTTCTTTCCATCCGCAGGACCGCCGGCCCCGCAGAGCCCCCGCCGGGCGGCGGGGGTGGGAGCAAGCCCCTCAGGCCAGCTCCAGATACAGGCCCGCCAGATCAATGGTGGCCTTCATTCCATCAAAATGGGTGCGCTCCATGCCGTGGGAGGCGTGGACACCGGGACCGATGAGGGCGCCCTTGGCGTCCATCCCCGTCTTCCAGGCCACCGACACGTCGGAGCTGTAATGAGGGTAAATATCCACGGCGTAGTCCACCCCGTTGGCCTTAGCCAGCTGGATCAGACGGGTCACCATGTCATAGTCATAGGGTCCGGCGCTGTCCTTGGCACAGATGGACACCTGATACTCGGTGCAGCTCAGATCCTCGCCGATGCAGCCCATGTCCACCGCCAGCAGCTCATCCACGGCGGGCAGGGTGGCGCCGCCGTGGCCCACCTCCTCATGGACGGTGAAGCAGATCTGGGTGTCATAGCGGGGGGCAAGCCCCTGCTCCTTCATCAGGGCCAGCAGGGTGAGCAGGCAGGCAGCGCTGCCCTTGTCGTCGATGAACCGGGACTTCAAAAAGCCGCTGTCGGTGACGGTGGTTTTGGGGTCAAAGCACACGTAATCTCCGGCGGAAATGCCCAGGGCCTCCACATCAGCCTTGTTCTTCACCTTCTCGTCAATGCGCACCGCCAGCTCTTTCTCCTCCCGGGGACGGGTGGAGGCGTCGTCAAAGACGTGGGCGGCGGGGGACAGGGACAGGATGGTGCCGGTGTACACCCGGCCGTCCCGGGTGTAAATCCTGCAGTACTCCCCGTCCAGGGTGGGCAGGATGGGGCCGCCCACTTTGGTGATCATCAGCATGCCGTCGGCGGTGATGGAGCGCACCATCAGGCCCAGGGTATCAATGTGAGCGCACAGGCCGACCTTCTTTCCGGCCTCCCGGCCGGGCACCGACACGATCAGGTTGCCCTTGTTGGTGCGGCGGACGGCATAGCCCTGCGCCCGGGCGATCTGCTCCGCCTCCTCCACTACCTTATGGGTAAAGCCGCTGGGGCTGTCGATGGTGAGCAGCCGCTTGGCGGTATCCATCAAAAGCGTCCGGCAATTTTGGGTATCCAGCATTTGCATCGTCTCCTCTGTTGTAGTAAACTGATTTTATATCAAACCACAGGAGAGATGCAACCATGTCGGAAGAAAAGACCAACGTCATGCGCCTGCTGGATCAGAAAAAGGTGGCCTACACACCCCACTGGTACGCCCATCCCGACGGAGCGGTGGACGGCGCCAGCGTGGCCGCCATGCTGGGCAAGGACCCGGCGGCGGTGTGCAAGACCCTGGTGACCCAGGGGGCCAGCAAGAAATATTATGTGTTCGTCATTCCCGTCCTGAAGGAGCTGGATTTAAAAGCAGCCGCCAAGGCGGTACGGGAAAAGTCCATCGAGATGATCAAACAGGCCCAGCTGCTTCCCCTCACCGGCTATGTCCACGGGGGCTGCTCCCCGGTGGGGATGAAGAAGCAGTTTCCCACCGTCTTTGACCAGAGTGTGGAAAACCTGCCCACCATCACGGTGAGCGCCGGGAAGATCGGCTTCCAGGTGGAGACCAACCCGGCTGACCTGGCCGCATTGGTGCGGGGCTCCTTCGCGCCGGTGAGCAAGTAAGGCTCAGGCATTTTCCTCCGGCTCCGCCACCACCAGCACGTCGCCGGGGCAGATCACGGTACTGCCGGTGGGGATGACCGTCTCCAGACCCCGCTTGATCAGGATGATCAGGCGGGGTTTTGTATTGGAAAGCCGACTGATGGGCTGGCCGGCCCATTTGCTGCCCCGCTCCACGGGCACCTCCCGTATGTTCAGGTGCTCCTGGTCTTCAAAGGAGCGGGCGGCCAGCACCAGCCGGTCTCCCTCCTGAAGCTCGGTATCGCCCCGGGGCACGATGGCAGTTCCACCCCGATCCACCATGGCCACCAGAAGTTCCGCCGGCAGGGAAAGCTGGCTGACGGACATACCGCACCAGAGGTGGCCGGGTCCCAGCCGGATCTCCACAAAGCCGATGTCGCTCTCCTCCTGGTAGTCGGTAAAGGTCTTGCCCACGTCGGCGCCCCGGTCGGTCATGGACAGCTTCCCCGCCACCCGGGGCAGCAAGGTGCCCTGGACGGCCATGGACAGCAGCACGATGCAGAAAACCAGGTTAAACAGATCGTAGCGCATCTCAATACCGCTGAGCACCGCGGAGATGGCGAACACGATAGAGGCCGCGCCTCTCAGTCCCGCCCAGGCGGTGATGCCGATCTGGCCCCAGGGCGCGCGGAAGGGCAGCAGCAGCGCGGTACACACCAGGGGCCGGGCAACGAAGGTAAGGAACGCCATAACGGCCAGGGCGGGCAGCAGCACAGCGGGCAGGCGTACCGGAGTGACCAGCAGGCCCAGCAGGAAAAAGATAAGCACCTGGGCCACATGGGTAACCACGTCAAAGAAGTGGACCAGATACCGCTTCTGGGTCAGCTTGCTGTTGCCCAGCCAGATGCCGCACAGATAGGCGCTCAGGTAGCCGTTGCCGCCGCAGGCCGCCGGAAGGGCATAGGACAGCAGCATCACCGCGAACAGGAACACCGTCCGGCTCTCCTGGGAACGCAGCAGGTCCTGCCGCAGCAGCCAGGCCGAAGCCGCGCCGGTCAGCAGTCCGAAGCCGATGCCCAGCACCATCTGGCCGGCCAGCAGCAGGGGCAGGGATACCTCCTCCCCGGCCATCAGGCTCAGGCAGGCAGTGGTGAGCATGTAGGAAATAGGGTCGTTGGAGCCCGACTCCATTTCCAGCAGGGAGTCGGTATGGTGCTTCAGGGCCAGCTTTTTGGAGCGAAGGATACTGAAGACCGAGGCGGCGTCGGTGGAGGAAATCACCGAACCGATGAGCAGGCTCTCCAGCCAGGGCAGCTTAAGTACCAGCCAGGCGAACAAACCCACCGCCAGGGCGGTGCCCGCCACGCCCAGGGTGGACAGTACCGCCGCCTGGGCCACCACCGGCCGGGCGGCCTGGAGATTGGTGCCGAACCCGCCGTAAAACATGATGAAGATGAGGCAGACCGAGCAGATCAGGTTGACCCCCGCATAATCGTCAAAGGGGATGCGGAAAATGCCGTTTTCCCCAAAGCACATGCCCAGCGCCAGGAAGATCAGCAGAGATGGGACCGCCAGCTTTTCCAGGAAACGGCTCATTAAAATGCAGATCAAAATAACCGACCCAATCAGCAAAATCGCACTGTTCACCGGTTTATCGCCGCCTTTCTCTTTAACATCTTTAACATATACTCTATTGTACCATGGCTGCTCGCCCCGCGATTGATTATTGTACCATAGATGGCTGGCCGGGGAAACATTTTTTTAAGCAGGGAACTTTTTCATCTGCCTCTCGTCTATGTGACTGTCAAATTAAACCGCAAAGGAGAATCGCTATGAAAAAGCTCGGCACTGCCGCTCTGGCCCTGACCCTGGCCGGAGCTATGACCGTCCCCGCCTTCGCCGCGGAGGACCTGCTCATTTCCCCCAACCCCAACGCCTACGCCACCGCCATCACCCTGAACGGGGACGCCCTGGACACCGCCGGCATCCCCGCCGCCAGCCGGAACGATCTGCTGCCCCTGCGCCTGGTGGCCGAGGCTGACCACGGCTCCGCTTACTGGAACCAGGAAGACAACGAGGGCTGGTTCAACTTCGGCGGCGACAAGATCACCGTCCAGTTTGAGGCCAATACCATTCTGGTCAACGACGTGGCTGTGAACACCACCGCCGAGGTCCACGACGGCGTGACCTATGTCCCCGCCGGCGTGCTGGAGGGGCTGGAGGGTTTCACTGTGACAGTGGAGGACTCCGCCGTCACCATCACCACCCCCAACAACGACCCCATGGTCAAGCTGGCCTATTCCATTATGGACAACAGCGAGATGGCCGGCAGCCGGTATGACGAGGACATGCTGACCGAATTCTATGAGTTCCCTGTGGACCAGTTCGAGCAGATCGTGGCCTTCTTCCCCATGATCACCAACCCCGACACCATCATCGTGGGCAAGCTGGCGGACGGCGCTGACGAGAAGGCCGTGACCGACGCCCTGGAGGCCTACCGGCAGAACCAGGAGGACACCTTCTCCTGGTACCTGGCCCAGCACCTGCCCAAGGTGCAGGACGCCCGCACCGTCATCGAGGACGGCTATGTGTTCTTCTTCATCGGCGAGAAGGCCGACGAGGCGGAGCAGATGTTCCTGGACTTCGTGGCCGCCCAGGCCTGATTTCCCATAAAAAACAAGGCCCCGGCCATGCCGGGGCCTTGTTTTTTCCACCATCGGCGGCTATAATGTGGAAAAAAGGAGGGATCGCCGTGGAAGAAACACCGGGCATGTCCGCCCCCCAGGCGCTGGAGGCGCTGCAGGTCTGTTATCATGAATTTGTCCGCAAACTGGAGGATTGCCGGGTCTCCAGCATGGGAGAGGCCATGGGCTTTTTCTTCCGGGCCCAGGGCAATCCCAAGGTAGGTTATGCGGTGGAGGAGTTCAACGGCATCGTCACCGGCCGTGTGGCCGCCCTGGCGGAGCAGCTGGCTCTCTGCCCGGCGGAGGAAGCAGGGGAGCTGGCCGGGCAGGCGCTGGAGCTGATGCTCTTTTACCCCCAGCCCAAAGACAACACCATTGCCTTCTCCCTGACGGCCTTTGAGGGCCACGCCCTCCCTCTGGTGCCGTTCCTCTCCAAGCAGGCACAGCAGGAGGCGGCCAGACGCTACGCCAAGCGCACCCCGCCCCGTCTGATGCTGCCCAATCAGAAGAAGCTGTGGAAAGAGCTGTCCCAGCTGTAAACAAACGTCCCCGCGGCGCTGCCGCGGGGACGTTTTGCTGTTTTATCCGTTTTGCAGCAGAGCCATGAACTCCTCGCCGGTGATGGTCTCCTTTTCCAGCAGGTAGCCTGCCAGCTTGTGGAGCTGGTCCTGGTGCTCCTTCAGCAGATCCAGGGCTTTCCGGTGGGCCGCCTTCACGGTGTCCACAACCTGCCGGTCGATCTCCGCGGCGGTCTCGGCGGAACAAGCCAGGGAGGCGTCGTCCCCCAGATACTGGTTGTTCACCGTCTCCAGGGCCACCATGTCGAACTGCTCGGTCATGCCGTACCGGGTAATCATGGCGCGGGCCAGCTTGGTGGCCTGCTCGATATCGTTGGAGGCGCCGGTGGTGATGTTGTCCGGCCCGAAGATCAGCTCCTCGGCAGCCCGGCCGCCGGTAAGGGTGGCAATCTTGTTGACCAGCTCCGCCCGGCTCATCAGGTTGCGCTCCCCCTGATCCACCTGCATGGTGTAGCCCAGGGCACCGGAGGTGCGGGGAATGATGGTGATTTTGGTCACCGGGGCGGAGTGGGTCTGGAGGGCGGCCACCAGGGCGTGGCCCACCTCGTGGTAGGACACCAGCTTCTTCTCCTCGGGGGAGATAACGGCGTTTTTCCGCTGGGCGCCGGCAATAACGGTCTCCACACTCTCCTCCAGGTCGGCCTGGGTCACGGTCTTGCGGCCCTGCCGCACCGCCCGGAGGGCGCCCTCGTTGACGATGTTGGCCAGCTCCGCGCCGGAGGCCCCGGCAGTGGCCCGGGCAATGGCGGCCCAGTCCACGTCGGCGTCCACATGGACGTGTCTGCCATGGACCTTCAGGATCGCCACCCGGCCCTGGAGGTCGGGCAGCTCCACCCGCACCCGGCGGTCGAACCGGCCGGGCCGCATGAGGGCGGGGTCCAGGCTCTCCGGCCGGTTGGTGGCGGCCAGCAGCACCACGCCCTTGCTGGAGTCGAAGCCGTCCATCTCGGCCAGCAGCTGGTTCAGGGTCTGCTCCCGCTCATCGTTGCCGCCGTAGCCGCCGGTATCACGCTTCTTGCCGATGGCGTCGATCTCGTCGATGAACACGATGCAGGGGGCCTTCTCCCCCGCCTGCTTGAACAGGTCCCGCACTTTGGCGGCACCCATGCCCACAAACATCTCTACAAACTCCGAGCCGGAGATGGAGAAGAAGGGCACCTTGGCCTCTCCGGCCACCGCCTTGGCCAGCAGGGTCTTGCCGGTGCCCGGAGGGCCTACCAGCAGCACGCCCTTGGGCAGCTTGGCGCCGATCTCGGTGTACTTCTGGGGCTCGTGGAGGAAATCCACCACCTCCATCAGGGCGTCCTTGGCCTCATCCTGACCGGCTACGTCGGCAAAGGACACGCCGGTGGAGGCCTCCTCCACATAGATCTTGGCGTTGGCCTTGCCGAAGGTCATGGCGTTGCCCATGCCCCCTGGCATGCCGCCGCCCATCCGCTTGACCATCCAACGGGAGAGGAGCTGGCCAATGAGCACAAAGAGGAAGATGGGCAAAATCCAGCTCACCAGGAACGCCAGGATGGGATTGGCCTGGGTGGGGATCTCGGCGGTAAAGACGATGTCCGGGTCCTCCCGCAGCTGGCTCAGCAGCCGCTGGCCGTCGTCCGGCCACACGCCGGTCTTATAATAGCCCTCCCGGCCGTTCTCATCGGTGCCGATGAAGACGATCTCCCGGCTGTCCTCGTCCAGAGCCACCTCGCTCACCTGGTCGTTGTCCACCATGGTGAGGAATTGGCTGTAGGGCACCTCATAGACCTGCCGCTCCAGCACCGTGGGGAAAAACAGGGCGTTGAGCAGCATCAGCACCACCAGGGCGACACAGTAATAAAAGATCAGTGGTTTTTTCGGCGGAGACGGTTTTTGCTCCGGTTCCTTGACTTCTTTCATGGGTGTATTCCTCCGTAGAACGAAATTTATTTACTATACGAAATAATAGTAGGCGATTCTTTTTTTAAAGTCAATCCATTGGAGGCAGGTTTCACATATTGTTTACAAGCCCCGCCCAATTATGAACTTTTTGTGCAAAAAGGCCCGTCCCACAAAGGGGACGGGCCTTTGGCTCAGTATTTGTTGACCATGCCGGAGATGAGGGGGATGGGCACCAGCCACATGACGAGGAACACCAGCAAATTGCCGGCGGACAGGGATGCATAGGAGCCCACAAAGGTGAGATAGAAGGCCAGCAGCAGGCCGGCCACCGCCCCCAGACTGGCCAGCAGGGCGGAGATACGCACCGCCCGGCGGAGCCGGGCCGCGCCCACCACCGCCTCAGAGTAGGGGGCCACGCCCTCCCGGCAGAGGACGGCGGTGAGGATGTCGCTGTGCTCCTGATCCTCGTCGGACAGCTCGATGCGCCGCTCGGCGGCGGGAAACTCCATCTTGTCCACCGGCAGCTTGAACCGCTGGCGGAGCATAGCGGGGATCAGGTTAAAGTCCCGGGTGGCCATAACAGGGGTGACCCGGTTGCGGATCAGGCTGTTGAGAGAGGGCTCCAGGGTACCGTGTAGGGTGTAGTTCAGGGCGAAAATACCCGCCAGCTCCCCATCTATGGCACAGAACACGGCGTTTTTTACGTTGAGGCCGGGGGGCAGGGGAATCTCCATCAGGTGCATGAAGGCCGCCGAGCCCACCAGTACCTGCTGGTTGCGGATGACGGCGGACAGGCCGCCCTCATAGCAGCAGAAGTTGGACATGCGGCGGTAAACGCAGCCCTGGGAACGGAGCAGGTCGTGAAAGATCTTGTCCAGACCGCAGCCCGATTCCTTGATGAGGCTGGCGGTGCTGGACACCACCTTGTCCACCGGGAAATCCCCAAAGACCTTGATGCCGTTGAGGGACACACAGCCCGGCGGGAAAAAGTCGGTATCGGTGAGCAGGATGCCGCTGCCGCCGGTGGCGGTGACCCCGTCCCAGCCGGCAATGGCTGCCCCGGACTGGCTCAGCCGCCGGCACAGGATGAGCCAGGGCAGGGAGAAGCACAGGGCTCCCGACAGGGAGGCGGAGGCGGTGAGCATGGCGGACAGGCACCACAGCATCCGCTCCGGCGCGCCCCGGCCGATGGAGGCCACGATGCTCAGCAGCAGGCTGGCGATGAGCAGCAGGGGCACGATACGCTGAAAAATCCGCTGGGCTCCGTCGCTGGCCTGCATCTGCCGGCCGAAGCCGATGGGCTCCCCGGACCACTTGGTATAGGTGTCCCGGCCGTTCCACTTCCCCTCGTCCAGGGTGACCAGATAGGGGTGGGAGGCAGAGGCCGCCGTGCGGCAGGCCAGCCGCTGACCCCGGCGCTTGCGGGCCGTACCCTTGAGCAGCAGGGCAATGCCCAGGATAATGGCCGCGCAGTAGGGCATTTCGCCCTCCCGCAGGCCCAATACGGGCATGGTCAGTGCATCCGCCAAAGTGGCGGCGGCGGCAAAGACCAGCAGGGTGTCCATACCAAACTCCAGCCGGAAGGGCCGGGCCAGGCCGCCAATGAGCACATCCAGCCCCAGCAGCATGGCCAGGCCCTGGGCGGCAGCCAGAATCCACAGCCGCAGCTGATCGGTAAGCAGATCAGGATAGGGCAGCAGGTCCACGCTCAGGTAAAGGGCGGGGAGGAACAGCAGCAGCACCAGGGTGCCCCGCACACTCAGGGACTTGAGGCCCTTGCTGTACCGCCGGGCCAGGTCCCCGGCGGGCAGGTCGGGAGCGGGAGGCGGCTGGCGGCGGGGGCGGCGCTCCCGCCGGGGGCGTTTTTCTTCCTCCTCCTCGTCGGTACCGGGAATATATGCCTCGGCCCGGCGCACCTCCTCCTCGTGCTCCTTCCCTTCTTCTTCAAACATGTGGGCGGCATAGTCGTCCGCCTTGCGTACCAGGCGGTTGAGGCCCTCGGCAATAGGGTTGTCGGCGGCGGCACCCTCCTCGCCGGGGAAATCCACTACCTTATCTTCCTCCGGCTCCTCATTTTCCCCGGGCTCCTCCGGTTCTGGGGAACGCTGGGGAGCAGCCTGCCGCTCCACCGGCGGCCGCTCCTTTCCGGGCCGCTCGCCGGGCTTTTCCTCCTCTTTGCCGGATGGGAAGGCCACCACCCGTCCTCCGCCCTTGGGCGGGGGCGGCTGAGACGCCGTGCGTTTGGGTACAATGGGGAAGGGAACGGTGTCCTCCTTGTCCCGCTTTTTCCGGGCAGGCCCGCCCCCGAATTCCGCCAAAATGGACTCCAGGGAGAATTCCTCCCCGCCGGGCACGTCCTTATTCAGTTCATCGTCCCGGTCTTTTGCCATGGGAGGGAACTCCTTTTCTCAGGTAAATTGATATCATCCCAACCGCTGGCGCACCGCCTCATATAAGAGGATGGCGGCGGCAGCGCTGGCGTTGAGGGAGTTGAGCTTTCCCTTCATAGGGATGCGCACCTTGAAGTCGCAGGTCTCGCTCACCAGGCGGCCCATGCCGTCCCCCTCGCTTCCAATGACGATGGCGGCGGGACCCTTCAGATCAGCGTCGTACAGCAGCCGGTCCCCGTCAGCGGCAGTGCCGAAGACCCACACGCCCTCGTCCTTCAGCTCCTTGAGCAAAGCAGGCAGGTTGGGCACCCGGGCCACCGGGATATGGCTCACCGCGCCTGCGGAGGTCTTGGCCACTACCGCCGTCAGCCCGGCGGAGCGGCGCTTGGGGATGATGACCCCGTGGGCCCCGGCGCACTCGGCGGTGCGGATCACCGCGCCCAGGTTATGGGGATCGCTAAGCTCGTCACACACCACGATCAGGGGCGACTCCCCCTTCTCCCGGGCGGCGTTCAGAATATCGTCCACGCTGGCGTACTCCCGCACGGCAGCCTGGGCAATGACTCCCTGATGGGAGTGGGTACGGCTCATGAAGTCCAGCTTCCGCCGGTCGCACTCCACCACCACAATGCCCTTATCCCGGGCAGCGGCGGCGATATGGCCCAGGGTGGCGTCCGTCCCACCCCGTGCCAGGAAGATCTTGTCAATGGGGGTGCCTGCCCGAAGGGCCTCCGTCACCGCGTTGCGCCCCTCGATGAGGCCGTCGGCCTCGGCCTGGGGGGTGGGTCTGCGCTCTTTCATCCTCATGTACCGCCTTTCTCATTCGTATTCATCAGTATACCACAACCGGCCCCGCAGAAAAAGCCATATTTGCTTCTTTTCCGCAAAATCCCACCGTGATCAAAAGCCCTGTTTTCATAGAAAGTTTACAGGTTTTTCCGACCTGCTTTCTTGTTTTTTCGGGGGCGCTGTGCTATAACTATATTACTTTGCAAAAAGAATCATCTCCATTTTTGAGGAGGACCTTCAATTTGAACCCTGACAACAAGAACAATAACCGTGGAAAGGGCGGAGGCGGCAGTCGGCGCAACACCACCGCCATTATCTCCATCATCCTGTGGGCTCTGGTGCTCACGGTGCTGGTGAACTACGCCACCTCCATGGCCCGCTCTGCCAATTCGGTGGAGATCAGCTACAGCCAGTTCCGCAACCTGGTGGAGCAGGATGTGGTGGAAGGCGTGTTGATGGAGTCCAGCAAATACACCATCACGCTGAAGGAAGGCGTCACGCTGGACAAAAACGGCAACGTGGTGGAGTCCGGCACAGCCCAGTCGGAGCCTGACACCGAAAAGGAGCCGGGAAGCACCCTGGGCCTGCCTCCTCTGGAGAGCTGGAGCAGCGGTGAAAAGCCAGTCACCTACTTCTGCGCCCCCGTCTCCCAGGTGGGCCTGCGTGACGATGAACTTCTGGCCCTGCTGGACGCCCACGAGGTAAAGTACGGACCCGAGTATGTGGAGCAGCTCTCTCCCGTGATCTCCCTGCTCATCTCCTACGTGCTGCCGGTGGTCATCATGGTGGCGCTGTTCTCCTTCCTGTTCCGCGGCATGGCGGGCAAGATGGGAGGCGGCCTGGGCAACCTGGGCAAGTCCAACGCCAAGGTGTATGTGGAGAAGAAGACCGGCGTTACCTTTAAAGATGTAGCCGGTCAGGACGAAGCCAAGGAATCCCTGGTGGAGATCATCGACTTCCTCCACAATCCCCAAAAGTATACCGAGATCGGCGCCAAGCTGCCCAAGGGCGCGCTGCTGGTGGGCCCGCCGGGTACCGGTAAGACCCTGCTGGCCAAGGCCGTGGCAGGCGAGGCCAACGTGCCCTTCTTCTCCATCTCCGGCTCCGACTTTGTGGAGATGTTTGTGGGCATGGGCGCGGCCCGGGTGCGCGACCTGTTTAAGGAGGCCAACAAGATGGCCCCCTGTATCGTATTCATCGACGAGATCGACACCATCGGCAAGTCCCGGGACAACCGCATGGGCGGCAACGACGAGCGGGAGCAGACCCT